>NZ_CATKQD010000007.1:0-135586 GCF_949768175.1 Pseudomonas sp. IT-P74
TAGCGGAACCACGGATTCGAACAACTACACTGTCGACAGCCAACGTCCGACCGCGACCATTGTCATGGTCGATTCAACCCTGAGTGCCGGCGAAACGACGCAGGTAACCATCACCTTCAGTGAAGCCGTGAGCGGTTTCACCAACGCGGATCTGAGTGTTCCCAACGGCACGTTGAGCGCGGTGAGCAGCAGCGACGGCGGCATCACCTGGACAGCAACGTTCACGCCGACCTCCGCGATCAATGATTCGACCAACCTGATCACCCTGGACAACACCGGCGTCACCGACCTGGCGGGCAACACCGGCACCGGCACGACCAACTCCGCCAATTTCACCATCGACACCGTGCTGCCGACCGCCACCATCGTGGTCGCCGACACTGCCCTGAACGTCGGCGAAACTTCGCTGGTGACCATCACCTTCAGCGAGGCGGTGAACGGTTTCAGCAACGCCGACCTGAGTATCGCCAACGGCACCCTGAGCGCGGTGAGCAGCAGCGATGGCGGCGTCACCTGGACGGCAACCTTCACACCGACCGCCAGCATCACTGACGCCACCAACCTGATCATCCTGGACAACAGCGGTGTGCAGAACGCCTCCGGCAACGCGGGCAGCGGTACCACCGATTCGAACAACTTCGCCATCGACACCCAGCGCCCGACCGCCACCATCGTGGTCGCCGACACTGCCCTGAACGTCGGCGAAACCTCGCTGGTGACCATCACCTTCTCCGAGGCGGTGAGCGGTTTCACCAACGCCGACCTGACCATCGACAATGGCACCTTGAGTGCGGTGAGCAGCAGCGACGGTGGCATCACCTGGACGGCTACCCTGACACCGCTGACCGGTATCGCCGACACCAGCAACCTCATCCAGTTCGATAACAGCGGTGTGCAGGATGCGGCGGGCAACACCGGCAGTGGTGTCACGGACTCGAACAACTTTGCGATCGACAGCCAACGCCCGACCGCGACCATTGTCATGGCCGACACCGACCTGCGTCCCGGCGAAACGACCCTGGTGACCATCACCTTCAGCGAAGCGGTCAGCGGTCTGGACAGTTCCGATCTGAGCGTCGCCAATGGCAGCTTGAGCGGGTTGAGCAGCAGCGACGGTGGCGTTACCTGGACCGCGACGTTCACGCCGATCGCCGGCATCACCGACACCACTAATTTCATCATCCTGGACAACGCCAATGTCACCGACGCGGCAGGCAACGCCGGGAGCGGGGTGACCAACTCGGCGAATTACCTGGTGCAAACCAGCGTGCCGACCGCCAGCATCGTGATCGCCGACACCGCGCTCAAGGCTGGCGAAACTTCTCTGGTGACCATCACTTTCAGTGAGGCAGTCGGCGGATTCAGCAACGCCGACCTGACCGTCGCCAACGGTACATTGAGCAACGTCAGCAGCAGCGACGGCGGCATTACCTGGACGGCGACCTTTACGCCAACCTCAAGCGTTACCGACGCCAGTAACCTGATCACGCTCGATAATAGCGGCGTGGCCAATGGGTCGGGTAACGCGGGGTCGGGCACCACCGACTCGAACAGTTTTGCCATCGACACGGTGCTGCCGACCGCCACCATCGTGGTCGCCGACACAGCGCTGAGTACCGGCGAAACCTCATTGGTGACCATTACCTTCAGCGAAGCGGTGAGCGGTTTCGACAACGGTGACTTGACCATCGCAAACGGCACCCTGAGCAATGTCAGTTCCAGCGACGGTGGGATCACCTGGACTGCCACCTTCACCCCGACGGCCGACATCACCGACACCAGCAACACCATCGCGCTGAACTCGGCGGGCGTGCAGGATGTAGCCGGCAACGCCGGCAGCGGCACGGTCAACTCCAATACCTACGCCATTGATACCCAAAGCCCGACCGCCACCATCGTGGTCGCCGACGGTTCGCTGGTGGCCGGTGAATCGTCGCTGGTGACCATCACGTTCTCCGAGGCCGTGAGCGGTTTCGACAACAGTGACTTGACCATTCCCAACGGCACATTGAGTGCCGTGAGCAGCAGCGACGGCGGTGTGACCTGGACAGCGACCTTCACGCCCACCAGCAATGTGAAGGACACGACCAACCTGATCAGCTTGAACAACGCCGGGGTGTTCGACCTGGCGGGCAATGCCGGAACCGGCATCAGCAGCTCGGCTAACTTCACCATCGATACCGTGCTGCCGACGGCCACCATTGTGGTTGCCGATTCGCAACTGGGCATCGGCGAAACCACCACCGTGACCATCACCTTCAGTGAAGCGGTGAGCGGTTTCGACGTATCGGACATCAGCGTTGCCAACGGCGTGTTGTCGAACCTGAGCAGCAGCGACGGCGGCGTGACCTGGACCGCGACCCTGACGCCCACCGCCAATATCAACGACGCAACCAACCTGATCGTGCTCGACACCGGTCGCGTGCAGGACGTTGCCGGCAACGTCGGCGCAAGTATCGCCATCTCCAACAACTACGCGCTCGATGCGACCCGGCCGACGGTGAACATCGTGGTTGCCAACCCGAACCTCGGCATCGGCCAGACCACTACGGTGACCTTCACCTTCAGCGAGGCCGTCAGCAACTTCGATCTGTCCGACCTGAGCGTGACCAACGGCGACCTGAGCAACCTCGGCAGCAGCGATGGCGGCAAGACCTGGACGGCGACGTTCACGCCGACAGCCAATGTCACCGACCCAAGCAACTTCATCGCCCTGGACACCCGCAACGTCACAGATCTGATGGGCAACACGGGCAACACGGTGGCGGTGTCGAACAATTACACCCTCGACAGCGAACTGCCGACCGCCACCGTGGTGATCGCCAATCCGAACCTGGGCGTGGGCCAGACCTCGCAGGTGACCATCACCTTCAGCGAAGCGGTCCGCGGTTTTGATTTGTCCGACATCAGCATTGCCAACGGCACCTTGTCCGACCTGAGCAGCAGCGACGGCGGCAAGACCTGGACCGCGATGCTGACGCCGACGGCCAACGTCAATATCGCCAGCAACGCGATCAGCATCGACCGCGCCGGTATCAGCGATATGGCCGGTAACAGTGGCAGCGGCGTGAGCCAATCCGACAACTTTGTCATCAACACGGTGCCGACCTCATCGGTTGTCGTCGTGACGGTAGACCCCGAGTTCCAAAGCAGCACCCCGGTGACGCTGCCCGATGTGCCCAACGTGCCGCTGCAACCGACCATTTTCACGCCTCCGACGGGCAACCTCACTTCTCCTTTGACCTTCCAGCCGTTGTTCGAGCAACGGGTGATCGGCAACGGTATCCGGCCGTTGGGCGATATTTTCATGAACCACGGGGCATTGACCCCGAGTTTCATCGCACAGGTTTTCAGCAGCACTGACGGCGGTGGCGACGGTTCGGGGAATGGTTTCCTCGGTTTCGGTGGCGGTGACGGCGGTGTATTCAGCACCAGCACGCTGTCGAGCCTGTTCAATCAGGACAGCAGTAGCGAACGCGATTCGTTGAACGCCTTCGGCAGTCAGTCGATCAAGTCCGGCGATGTTTCCCAGGGCCTGCGCGGGGTGTTTGGCGCACCGACCCTGGGTCAGCAATTGCAACAGCTCAAAGACAACGAGCAGCAGCAGGTCGCCAACCTGGCCGCCGCTTTGAAACTGGCCGGTATCAGCGAAATGCAGGCCTGAAGAGAACTTTCACTTTTGATGCGGCACCCAGGGGCGATGCAAGGATGAATAGAAGTCATAAGTTGTTTGGAGCCAGTCTGCTGGCACTGGCGATCAGCGGATGCGCAGTCACCAGTGAGCCGATCGAACGCAGTGTCAGTGAACAGCGGGCCAAAAGTGACCTGCAAAACATGTACAAGGGGCAGGAACCTCTTGGCGGCCCTTTGACCTTGCACCAGGCCATGGCCCGTGCGGTGAAGTACAACCTCGAAGGCCGCTTGAAAATCATGGAGGAAGCCCTGGCCAAGCGTCAGCTCGACCTCGCCAGTTTCGACATGCTGCCGCGCATGGCGCTGGACGCCGGATACGTGGGCCGCAACAACGTCAACGCCTCCAGCAGCCAGAGTGTGCGCACCGGCACACAGTCCCTGGAGCCTTCGACCTCCCAGGACCGCGATCGTGATGTAGCGGACCTGACCATGGTCTGGAACGTGCTCGATTTTGGTGTCAGTTACATCAGCGCCAAGCAGCAGGGCGACCAGCGCCTGATCGTTCAGGAACGCCGGCGCAAGGTGATCAACACCATCGTCCAGGACGTGCGTTCGGCGTATTGGCGGGCGATGGCCGCCGAACGCCTGCTCACGCAGATCGACAGCCTGATGGCGCGGGTTGAAACCGCGCGCAACGACAGCCAGAGCATGAGCCAGCAACGCATTGGCGATCCGGTGCAGGCCCTTGGTTATCAGCGTTCGTTGATCGAAGCGACACGCCAACTGGAAGAACAGCGCCGTGCCTTGTCTTTGGCGAAGACCGAACTGGCGACCCTGATCAACCTGCCGCTGGGGACCGAGCTGACCCTGGCGACTGATAACGGTTATGAAATTCCCGAACTCAAGGTCGATCTGGCCACTCTCGAACAGGAAGCCCTGACCAGCCGCCCGGAACTGCGCGAGCAGGATTACCAGGCCCGCATCAGCGCGGCCGAGACCCGCAAAGCCATGTTGCGCCTGCTGCCCGGCCTGGAGTTTTCCGCTGGCGGACATTACGACAGCAACTCGTTCCTGGTGGAGCAAGGCTGGGCCGATTACGGCGTCAAAGTGACCTGGAACCTGTTCAATGTGATCTCGGCTCCCGCGGCGATCGACGTGGCCAAGGCTGGTGAAGAAGTCGCTACCGCGCGCCGTCAGGCGATGTCGATTGCGGTGCTGGCGCAGTTGTATGTGGCCAATGCCAATTACCGCGAGGCCTTGCGCCAGTTCAAGACCAATCAGCAATTGTCGGACATCGACGGGCAAATCGTCGGTCAGTTGCGCAATCGTCACCAGGCGGACGGCATTGGTGAACTGGATCTGATCCAGGGCGAACTCAACACCTTGCAGGCCGACCTGCGTCGAGACCTGTCGTACGCCGACTTGCGCAACGCCTATGGGCAAATTTTCGCCAGCGCCGGCCTCGATCCGCTGCCGGATCAGGTGCAATCGACGCAAGTCCAGTCGATCGCCACGGCCTTGGCCAACCGCGAAGCGGCTTGGGCGGCGGGTGATATTGCGGTCCCGGTGGCTCATGCCCCGGCGCGTTGATCTGAGGACGCAAACGGCGGAGGCTGTCAGGATTTCGACGACAAATCCGCCATGCCCTTGAGCAACTCGATCGGTAGCGGAAAGACGATGGTCGAGCTCTTGTCGCCAGCAATCGAACTCAGGGTCTGCATGTAGCGCAGTTGCATGGCCCCCGGTTGGCGGCCAAGCATTTCGGCGGCCTGCATGAGTTTTTCCGAGGCCTGCAATTCACCCTCGGCGTGAATCACCTTGGCTCGCCGTTCCCGTTCAGCTTCGGCCTGTTTGGCGATGGCACGGATCATCGATTCGTTGAGGTCCACGTGTTTGATCTCGACGTTGGCGACCTTGATGCCCCAGGCATCGGTCTGGGCGTCGAGTACTTGCTGGATGTCCAGGTTCAAGCGTTCGCGTTCGGCCAGCAGTTCGTCCAGTTCGTGTTTACCCAGCACCGCCCGCAGCGTGGTTTGCGCCAATTGGCTGGTGGCGGCCAGGAAGTCCTCGACCTGGATGATTGCCTTCTGTGGATCGAGTACGCGGAAATACAGCACCGCGTTGACCTTGACCGACACGTTGTCGCGGGTGATCACGTCTTGCGGCGGCACGTCCAGCACCACGGTGCGCAAATCGACCCTGACCATTTGCTGGACCACCGGAATCAGCAGGATCAGGCCAGGGCCCTTTACCTGCCAGAAACGCCCGAGCTGGAACACTACCCCGCGCTCGTACTCGCGCAGGATGCGGAACGTCGACCCCGCCAGTGCGATGATCAACAATAGCAGCGCGACAAGACCCAATTGCAAACCCATGACTATTCTCCGCCCGGCGCCGCGTCAGCCGCGGCCACTTGCAGCAGCAAGCCCTTGCGCCCCACCACCCGTACCTGTTGTCCCGGTTGCAGCGGCGTTGCGCTGAGCACTTGCCATCGTTCTCCTTGCAGATGAACCCAGCCGCCACAGGCGTTGCCGAGCTGTACTGAAATGACCGGCGTTTCGCTGCCGACCAGCCCGGCATCACCGCTGACAGTGTGGCGCGGTCGGGTCTTCAGGGCGTGATACACCAGGTAGATCAGCAACAGTGCGCTGATCAGTCCCAGGCCGATCATCAACGGCACGGGCACTTCGGTATTGGACAGGATCACCGCGCCGATCACGAACATCACGATGCCGCCCAGGCCGATCACGCCGTAATTGGGCAGGGCCGCCTCGGCGATCAGGAACGCGATGCCGAAGGTGATTAACCAGATCCCGATGGGGTTGGGCACCAGCACCACAACCGTGTCGGCGGCGCAGACCGATCCGCTCAACGCCAACAGCAACGCAACTGCACAGCAACGCGTGTTCACTTGACCCTCCGGGAGAGTCTTGGGTAGCTCTGTAGACAGTTTAGTTGACCGGCGAGTTATATGAATTTTGCTCAATTGTCGTCGGTGGCCGATGGGCGGATTTCCCGCCGGAACGCGTCAGCGGGCCTAGACTTTCAGTACCAAAAGAAGTGTTAACCAGCGTCCGTCAGCGGTTGTTGCGGACACGGAGGTGCATCATGCGTATGGCAAGAACCGTGCAGCGAAGCCTGGAAAAGGCTAAATGCGAATATGACATCGTCAGCCACCCACACTCGGCCAGCAGCCTTGAAACGGCGCGGGTCGCAGGTATTCCTGCCGAACGGGTGGCCAAATCGGTGATCCTCGACGATCACCATGGGCATTACCTGATGGCCGTGCTGCCCGCCAGCCGTCACCTGGACCTGAGCAAAGTCCGCAGCAGCGGTGAGTGGCAGGTTTCCCGCGAAAGCAACCTGGCGCACCTGTTCGATGATTGCGAACGCGGCGCCGTACCGGCGCTGGGTGAGTCCTATGGGTTGGAGGTGGTCATCGATCCGCTGCTGACCCGGCAGAAAGACATCTATCTGGAGGCCGGCAACCATGTCAACCTGGTGCGCATGGACATGCCCGAGTTTCTGAAAATGGTGCCCCATGCCGAGGTTCGGGAGTTGAGTCATTGAGTTTTTTTCGTCAGTGCTGACGTCATCGCGAGCAGGCTCGCTCCCACAGGGAGAACGCATTTTCCTGTGGGAGCGAGCCTGCTCGCGATGACCGCGCAGCGGTCCCTAAATTGGTCATCAGGAGTTCGTCATGGAAAGCCCAACCCACAACCTTCCTTCCCTGTTCAAGCAACTCGGCCTGCCGGACGACGCCGAAAGCATCGATAAATTCATCGCCACCCATTCACCGCTCAAACCGGAGTTGCACCTTGCGGATGCATTTTTCTGGAGCCCCAGTCAGGCGGAGCTTCTGCGTGAGGAGATACTTGACGACGCGGATTGGGCGGAGGTGGTGGATCAACTGGATGTGCTGTTGAGGAAGGGGCGGGGGGTGTGAGTCGTCATCGTCCGGGCGGCCACTGTCGGGATGTATGGACCAGGGCGAGTATCCAGATGGCGTCCAGTCCCTGTTCATAAACAATGCGGTAACTCTGATGTGGAATCAGCTCGCGAGTGCCTGAAATGATCCCGGCTGGGCCGCTTTCCGGGTATTGGGCAAGCCGGGATAGCGCATCGCTGAACCGGTTGTCCATGTCGATGGCTGCCTTCGGGTTAACGGCATGCAGGTAATCCCAAATGTCTGCACGGTCCTGTGCTGCTTCTTTCGTCCATATTATTTTCATTCCTGTAGCTCGGCCCGCCTGCGCCTGGCAGCGAACTCTGCTTCGATTTCATCATTTGTCAGCCCGTCGCCGGCGCGCATCGAAGCGCGTGCGGTGTCGACCTTGCGCTGCAGGAATGCTTCGTACTCGCGAGACTCCCGTTGGGTTTGAACAAACTGACGCATCATTTCCCGGACGATCTGCGAGGCGGGGCGATGAGCGGCTTCTGCCTCGGCCATGAACTGTTCACGCAATTCAGACTCAAGTTTCATTGTAAAAACGGCTTGTTTCGACATGGCTGTCTTCTCGATTGTCGTACTGACAAAGTATATACATCTTCAGTATGGAGTCTGGTTCATCCCCTATGGCTTCGCGACGGATGGAAGCCAATATGTTTCAAAACTTGACGGAAAATCCTCTCCAATGCAATATTGATAGTTAGCAAACTAACAGTGTGTATTTCCCCTCGTGCCGAATAACCTCGACGTTCTCCAGATGAACATCAGCAGCGCCATGGTGGTGGCCGCCAGGCATTGGCGCAAAATCTGCCAGACCACGCTGGCCAACTATGGAATCTCCGAAGCCTGCGCCGTTCCGCTGTTGATGATCGGGCGTCTGGGTGAAGGTGTGCGCCAGGTGACGGTGGCCCAGGCAGCAGGGATGGAGAGCCCGTCGCTGGTACGCCTGCTCGATCAGTTGTGCCATGGTGGCTACGTCTGCCGCACCGAAGATGCACAGGACCGCCGCGCCAAATGCCTGAGCCTGACCGACACCGGTCGGGAGCTGGTGCAGGCGGTCGAAGTGGAGCTGGTGCGCTTGCGCCACGAAGTCCTTGAAGGCATTGCCCCGAGTGACCTGGAAGCTACGCTGCGGGTATTGAGAGCATTTGAAGCGGCCACGCCGCCATCGGTGGCCAACTCTTGAACGGATTTTTCTCGGGCATGCCCCCGGCGCGGGACTGGTTCTATGGAGTCCGCACCTTCGCCGCTTCAATGATCGCGCTGTACATCGCCCTGCTCATGCAAATGCCGCGTCCGTACTGGGCGATGGCCACGGTGTACATCGTTTCCAGTCCGTTTCTCGGCCCTACCAGTTCCAAGGCGCTGTACCGGGCGGTCGGCACCTTTATCGGCGCTGCGGCGGCGGTGCTGTTCGTGCCGATGTTCGTGCAAAGTCCTTACGTACTGGTGGTGGTGATTGCGCTGTGGACCGGGACGCTGCTGTTTCTGTCCCTGCATTTGCGCACTGCGAACAACTACGCCTTGATGCTCGCCGGCTACACCTTGCCGTTGATTGCCCTGCCGGTGGTGAACAACCCGCTGGGGGTGTGGGACGTGGCTGAAGCGCGGACCGAAGAAATCTTTCTCGGCATCGCCGTGGCGGCGGTGGTCGGTGCGATGTTCTGGCCCCGGCGTTTGGCGCCGGTGTTCAATGATTCGGTGAACAAATGGTTTACCGATGCATCGACCTACAGCCTGCGCTTCCTCAGCCGCAACGTGCAGCCTGAAGAGGTCAGCGCGTTGCGGGCTTCCATGGTCGCCACGTTCAACTCCCTGGAGTTGATGATCGGCCAGTTGCCCCACGAAGGCTCGCGTCCGCAGACAGTACGCAACACCAAGGAATTGCGCGGACGGATGATTCACCTGCTGCCAGTGATCGATGCCCTCGACGACGCGCTTTATGCCCTGGAACGGCGTACTCCTGAGCTTGTGGACAAATTCGCGCCGTTGCTGGTCGCCACCACCGAATGGCTCGAGCACAAGGATGCCGATCTCGACCGCTGGCAAGCCCTGAAGGATCAATTTGAGGCTCTGCAACCGGCTCCCGAAGCGCTGGATGACCGCAAGCAACTGCTGTTCTCCAACGCCATTTATCGTCTCGGCGAGTGGATCGATTTGTGGCAGGACTGCCGCAGCCTGCAATATGCCATCCAGTGTGAAAGCCAGGACAGCTGGCGCGCGGTGTATCGGCACTGGCGGCTGGGGCGACTGTCTCCATTCCTGGATCGCGGCCTGATGTTTTATTCCGCGGCCTCTACCGTCACCGCGATTATCGTCGCTTCGGTGCTGTGGATTCTGCTCGGCTGGACCGATGGTGGCAGCGCCGTGATTCTGGCGGCGGTAGCGTGCAGTTTCTTTGCCTCGATGGACGACCCGGCACCGCAGATTTACCGGTTCTTTTTCTGGACAGCGATGTCGGTGGTGTTCGCCAGCCTTTATCTGTTTCTGGTGCTGCCCAACCTGCATGACTTTCCGATGCTGGTGCTGGCGTTTGCCGTGCCGTTCATTTGCATCGGCACCCTGACGGTCAAGCCGCAGTTCTACCTGGGCATGCTGCTGACCCTGGTTAACACTTCGTCGTTCATCAGTATTCAGGGCGCTTACGACGCGGACTTCCTCAGTTTCGCCAACTCCAACCTGGCCGGTCCCATGGGGCTGCTGTTCGCGTTCATCTGGACGCTGATCGCCCGGCCGTTCGGTGCCGAACTGGCGGCCAAGCGCCTGACCCGTTTCAGCTGGCGTGACATCGTCAGCCTCTCCGAGCCGGCGACGTTGTCCGAGCATCGGCTTCTGGGTATACGGATGCTCGATCGGTTGATGCAGCATCTGCCGCGCCTGGCCATGACCGGTCAGGACTCCGGCGTGGCGCTGCGGGAAGTGCGGGTGGCGCTGAATCTGTTGGACCTGCTCGCCTATACGCCCCGGGTCCTTGGTGTGCCGCAGGTGCTGCTGCGTCAGGTGGTGGCCGAGGTTGGCGAGTACTTCAAGGCCTGTCTCAAGGCCGGTGAACGCTTGCAGGCACCGAGCCCGTTGCTGATGACCCTCGACCGCACGCGTCGCGCCCTCAGCGGTGCCGGCGATGATGAAACCCGTCGGCATCTGCTGCACGCCCTGAGCGGCCTGCGCCTGGCACTCTTGCCCGGCGTCGAATTCGTCGGTGCCGCCGAGCCCGAAGAACCGCTTCCCCATGGCATTGATGGAGCGCCTTTATGATCGGTGACCTGGATCTGAGCGGGGTGTTCCTGCCCACGCTGCTGGTGCTGATGGGCATTACGTATGTGTTGTACCTGTTGGTGCACGGGGTGCTGACGCGCCTGCACTTTTACCGTCTGGTCTGGCACCGGGCATTGTTCAACGTGGCCCTCTACGCCTTGCTGCTTGGCGCCGTGGACTCACTCAGTCGATACCTGATGACATGAAAAAACCGTTTCTAACCCTGGGTCGCGTGGTGTTGACCCTGCTGATCGTGACCTTCGCCGTTGTCGTGGTCTGGCGCATGGTGATGTATTACATGTTCGCGCCCTGGACCCGCGATGGGCACATCCGTGCCGACATCGTGCAAATCGCGCCGGATGTCTCAGGGCTGATCCAGCAAGTGGAGGTGCGCGACAACCAGCTGGTCAAGCGCGGCCAGGTGCTGTTCAGCATCGATCCGGACCGCTTCAGGCTGGCCCTGCGCCAGGCGAAAGCGGCAGTCGCCGACCGCGAAGAAACCCTGGCCCAGGCCCAGCGTGAGGCCAAGCGGAACAAGGGGCTCGGCAATCTGGTGCCGGGTGAACAATTGGAAGAAAGCCAGTCGAAAGTCGCCCGCGCCCAAGTGGCCTTGATGGAAGCCCAGGTGGCGGTGGACAGCGCGCAGCTCAACCTCGACCGCTCGGTGATCCGCAGCCCCGTGGACGGCTACGTCAACGATCGTGCGCCACGGACCCAGGAGTTCGTCAGCGCCGGGCGTCCGGTGTTGTCGGTGGTCGACAGCAACTCGTTCCATATCGATGGCTATTTCGAAGAAACCAAACTGAACGGCATTCATATCGGCCAAAGCGTCGACATCCGGGTGATCGGCGACAATGCACGCCTGCGCGGGCATGTGGAGAGCATCGTCGCCGGTATCGAAGACCGCGACCGCACCAGCGGCAACAACCTGCTGCCCAACGTCAACCCGGCCTTCAGCTGGGTGCGGCTGGCCCAGCGGATTCCGGTGCGGATCGCCTTCGACGACGTGCCGGAAGATTTCCGCATGATCGCCGGGCGCACCGCTACGGTATCGATCATCGACGATCAGAAGCGGGAGCTGGCGCAATGAGCAAGGCCTCGGGTTTGGCGGTCGCCGGGTTAGGCTTGCTGCTGTCGGCGTGTCAGATGGTTGGGCCGGATTATCATTTGCCTGAGGAGGCGGCTGTCCATCGTCCAGACTTCCAGGGCAATCTGGCGGTCGACGGTAAAACGGTGGTGTCCGCGCCGGTGCCGGCCGATTGGTGGCGCCTGTACAAGGACCCGCGACTTGACCAATTGGTGCAGCAGGCCATGGCCTCCAACACCGACTTGCGCGTGGCGGCGGCCAGTTTGTCGCGGTCTCGTGCGCAGGTTGATGAGGCGCAAGCGGCGGGTGGCTGGAGCGGCGGCGTGCAGATGGGCGCCCAGCGCTTGCAGGAGTCAGGTCAGGCCTTCCTGCTGCCGGAAAAAGTGCCGGTGGCCAACATCGGCGATATCGGCATCAGCGCGTCATACCAGTTCGACCTGTTCGGCACCTTGCAGCGCGGCATCGAAGCGGCCAAGGCCAATGCCGATGCGACGCAGGCCGCCGCCGATACTGCACGCATCACCGTGGTGGCCGACGTGGTTCGCGCTTACACCCAGGTGTGCGCGGCCAATGAAGAGCGGGAAATCGCCCAGCATTCACTCGACCTGCAAGCCCAGAGCACCACGCTGATCCAGCGTCTGCGTGATGCCGGGCGTGGCGACGAAACCCAGGTCACCCGCTCGCAGACCCAATTCAAATCCCTGCGCGCCGACATGCCGCGCTATGAAGCCGCTCGTCAGGCCGGGCTGTATCGCTTGTCGATGTTGCTGGCCAAGCCGGTGGACCAACTGCCGGCCGGCACCGCCACCTGCGACGAGCTGCCAAAAATCGTGCAATTGATCCCGGTGGGCGATGGCGCCGCGTTGCTCAAGCGTCGTCCCGATGTACGGCAGGCCGAGCGTCGGCTGGCGGCCGCGACGGCCGGCATTGGTGTCGCCACGGGTGAGCTGTACCCGAACATCAGCATCGGCGCGACCATCGGTACAGTCGGTATCCTGGATGATCTGGGCGATCCGTCTACCAACCGCTGGGGCTTCGGTCCGTCGCTGACCTGGAACGTGCCGACCAACGGCGCCCGGGCGCGCATCCGCGAAGCCGAAGCGGTGACCCAGGCGACCCTGGCGCATTTCGATGGGGTGGTGCTCAACGCCATTCGCGAGACCCAGACCGGCCTGGCCCAGTACACGGCATTGCTGCAGCGCCGCGACGCACTGGCGGACGCCGAACAATCGGCAAAACTGGCGGCCGACCAGACCCACCGCTTCTTCCAGGCCGGCCGCGCCTCGTTCCTGGCGGACCTGCAGGCCACCCGTACCTACATCGACGTCACGGCGCAACTGGCGGCCGCGAACACCCAGGTTGCCGCCAGTCAGATCGATTTATTCCTCGCCTTGGGCGGCGGATGGGAAAGCGGACGAACGCAAGCGTCGAACTCCGGCAAACCCTGAGGCCGTTGCTATGCTTTGAAGTGTTGGAGGGACGCCCCGTGCGAAGCGTCCTTTCTTCGCACAAGGCTCGCGCAGGTCAGGGGGAAACCAATAATGAAAAACCCTTATGCTCTCGGCTTCTGGTGCGCCATCGTGGCATTGGTGCTGCTGTCGGCCGCCTATTTCTACGGCATCATGCTGGCCCACCAGATCGACAAGGCTCTGGTGTTCCTCGACAGTGCCGTCGCGCTGATTGCGGTGATGTCCATTGCGGTAGTGGCCTGGGCCTCGGTCCAGAACCAACGCATCAAGAAAAGACAACTTGAACAAGGCAAGACCCTGGTCCTGATCTGGGATACCAAGGTGGCGTTGCGTCGTGTCGAAACGGTGTTCGACCGCTATTTCTGGGGCAGTTACTGGCAACCGGGGCGCACCTTTCAGGAAGTCATGGGCGAATTGACCGGCACGCCGCTGGAAAAAAGCCTCGAAAATCTGAAAAAACAATGCCTGGCCCTGGATCGGCAGGTGGCTGATGACGGTCGGCACTGGCTCAGTAATGCCCGGGAACTGGCCGATGTCGCCACGGCCATGGCCCGCGAGCGCTATCAGCTGGACGTCTGCGACCCGCGTGCGGAGGTGACGGGCGGTGCGGTGATCAACCGCGACTTCGAAGTGCTGGTGTACACCTGGACTGCGCGGCTCAAAAGCTTCGATCATCAATTGGATGAGATAGAGGTCCAATACTCTTGAGTTGATATGGGCTGTTCGATCGCCATCGCGAGCAGGCTCGCTCCTACATTGGAATGCATTCCCCTGTAGGAGCGAGCCTGCTCGCGATGGCAATTGCATTGACTGCGAATAACTCCAGCCTCGCGAACACCCTCCAAGACACTCTTTCACCTTTAATCATTGGGCCGTTCGTCGCGCCCGGTGCTAATCTGCTATTCACTTTCAACGCAGTCGAGCCGCAACCCGTCATGGGTTCAGGGAAGACGACCTCACTTTCAACAACGGACATTGAACGGGTCATACATGAATAAATCAGCAGGCGTGCTACTCGCAATTGTTGTTGCAATCGGTGCCATCAGCGCAGGCGGAGCCTGGTTCACCGGCACCAAAATCGAAGGTGTGCTGAACACCTCGATTGCCGATGCCAACAAGGAATTGCAGGCGGCGATGGTCGGTTCCAACGGCACCGCGTCGCTGGAACTGGTGTCGCTGGACCGTCATGTATTCAGCAGCACCGCGCACTATCGCCTGAAGGGCGAAGGCGAAATGTTCGGCGAAGCGCCGGTCGAGTTGCTGTTTGTCGATCACATCGAACACGGCCCGTTGCCGTTCTCGCGCCTGATGTCGCTCAAGTGGCTGCCGGTCCTGGCGACCAGTCACTACGAGCTGGAAAAGACCCCGTTCACCGAAAAGTGGTTTGCCGCCGCCAAGGACAAGTCCCCGCTGACCGGCGTGGTCAATATCGGCTATGACAACGCTACCAATGGCACCTTCGAGTTGCAGCCGTTGGAAATGGCCCTGGATGACAAGTCGAGCATGAAGTTCTCCGGCTTGAGCATGGACGTCGACGCCAGCGCCAAGGCGCAAAAGGTCAAGGCCAACGGCTACATGGACAGCCTGAAGGTGACCACCGTTTCCGAAGACCTGGCGCCGGTGCAGGTTGAGTTGAACGGCCTGACCCTGGCCAGCAACCTGACAAAAAGTACCTACGGTTTCTACACCGGCGAGAACGTCGTTGAACTGGCCAGCGGCAAATCGACCTTCGGCGTCAAGCAGTCGGTGCTGGACTTCAAGAAGTTCGAAATGAAGAACCTGACCGAAGAAAAGGGCAGCAACGTCTCCGGGCGTGCCGATTACAAGGTCGGCGACGTGTCCCTCAACGGCAAGACCATTGGCTCCGGTGCGCTGGCCATGAGCCTGAAGAACCTCGACATTCCGGCCACCCTGTCGTTGATGCAGGTTTACCAGAGCAAGCTGCAGCCGTATGAAAGGGCGGCGGCCGAAGCGGCGGCGGCCGGCCTGCCGGCGCCGGAGCTGAAACTGACCGAAGCCGAAGAAGCGCTGCTCAAGTCCAGCCTGGAAAAACTGCTGGCGGCCGGACCACAAGTGGCCCTGGAAAACCTGTCGTTCAACACCGCCAACGGTGAGAGCCGCGCCAATATGGTGCTGGACCTGACCAAGCCGCAAGCCATCGATCTGCCGACTGATGAACTGGTCAGGCAGCTGATCGCTCTGCTGGACTTCAAACTGCAAGTGTCCAAAGCCATGCTGGTCGATGTGCTCACCGTGCAATCGCAAATCGACGGTCAGACCGACGCCAAGCTGATTGCCGACCAGGCCACCGCCACCGCGGACATGTTCGGCAGCATGGCGGTCGGCAGCCAACTGGCAAAACTGGACGGCAATAACATCGTCACCAACTTGCGTTACGCCAACAATCAGGTGGACTTCAACGGCCAGAAAATGACCGTCGAAGAGTTTGCCAGTTTTGTGATGAGCAAGTTCGCAGATGCCGGTGCCACCGAATAACGGCGACTGCTAACCCTGCAACGCCCGGCCTCTGCATCGCGCAGGGGCCGGGCGTTTTGCTGTCCTCTAGGGAACGTCACGGATCAGGCGCCATGCCTCTTCCCAGGGCAACGGTTGTTTCATTCGCTCGGCGAGCATCGCCATGGCCCGGTCCATCTCGCAGGCCACCGCCGCCGACACCACACCGTTTTTTCCGTACAGGCCTATGAACGGTGGATCGTAAGGGTCGCCCTTGAACTCGACTTCGTCCCAAGCCTCGGCGTGGCCGAGGTAGTCGTAGGTTTTACCGAAATG
The DNA here is from genome assembly GCF_949768175.1 of Pseudomonas sp. IT-P74. Classification (NCBI taxonomy): domain Bacteria; kingdom Pseudomonadati; phylum Pseudomonadota; class Gammaproteobacteria; order Pseudomonadales; family Pseudomonadaceae; genus Pseudomonas; species Pseudomonas sp. IT-P74. Next base: position 16,184 of record NZ_CATKQD010000007.1, read on the forward strand.
CCAGGTCCAGAAAAACGGCACGTCGAGGTAATGCTCGTCACCGCCCAGCATGTTGGCTGCGGCGATCCGCGCCTGCTGTTGGGCCAGTCGCCAGTGTTCGATGCGCAGGTGTTGGTGGTTCAGCGGGAACGTTGCAATATCGCCAGCCGCCCAAAGATCGTCTGTCACGCGCATTGTGCCGTCGACACGCAGCGAGTGATCCTGCTCTTGCGGCAACCCGGTAAAGGCCGCAGTGGCTGGCGTGACGCCGATGCCGACCAGCACCAGATCGGCCGCCAAGCGTTGGTCGTTGTCCAGGCGCACGGCTTCGACCTTGTTCGTCCCTTCGATCCGTACCGCATTGCCCCGGGTATGAAACACGACGCCATTGGCTTCATGCCGCGCGCGAATCGCCTTGCCGACCGTGTCACCGAACTGTTTGGCAAACGGCACTTCGTGGCGGGCCAGCACGGTCACGTGCAGGCCAAGCTGGCGCAGGGACGAGGCAGACTCCATGGCAATGAAGCTGTCGCCGATGATCACCACCCGCTGGCCGGCGCTGGCGCTGTCCAGAATCTGTTGCGCATGGGCTTTGGAACGCAGGACGAACACTTGCGGCAGTTCGGCGCCGGGCAGTGTCAACGAATTGGGTACGCCGCCGGTGGCCAGCAGCGCGGCGTCGTATGTCAGTGATCGGCCGTCAGTCAGCCGCAGCGTCCGGTTTGGCGCGTCCAGGCTTGCCACTTCGCCTCGCAGGCGCTCGATCCGCTGCGCGTGGTAAAAATCCTCGTCGCGTAGCGGTGGGACTTCGTGCATCGGCATCTCTCCGGCGATCACGTATTTGCTCAGCGCGGTACGGTCGTATCCGGCATCGGCTTCGCGGTCGATCAACAGCAACCGGCCGCCGAAACCTTTCTCGCGCAAACACGCTGCCGCTGCCGTGCCTGCGGCGCCAGCGCCGACAATGATGAAGGTTCGTGGATCGTCGGCCGGTGGTGGGTGGGCACCTGGCATCGGCTGATCGCCGACCCAGATGTCGCCGTCACGGACTTCGAGGGGATAGCGCTTGAGGCTGTCCAGGGCTGGCGGTTCACACAGCCCGCCATCCTCGACTCGAAACTGCGCCTTGTGCCACGGACAGGTCAGGCGTCCATGACAAATCGCCCCGTCCGCCAGCGGGGCTCCGGCGTGCGGGCATTCGGCCTGATAAGCGCGCAATTGTTCACCAGCCCGCAACAGCAGGATCTTGCTGTCCTGGACCTGCACTTCCAGACCCCGGTCTTCGGGCACATTGGCGACACGCGCAACGCGATGCAGAGTCATGATCGCTCTCCAGACAGACGTTTCACTTATGAGTCTGGTACTTATCGCGAGGTTCAGCCAATTGCCCCTGCCACGGCGTTAACGGTCCGGCTATAGTTTGCACGCCGACGACGGCCCAACACGCACAAGGTGCTCCGGTATGCCCCGATTGACCTCAATGAACCCTTGGCTCGCGGCCTTGGCAGTCGCCCTTTGCGTGCAGTTCCCGGCACAGGCCCAGGAACGTTTCACCCTGAACATTCCCGGGGTTTCCGATGACCGTCTGTTCACGTCGGCCGCCGCCAGCGATTCCGCCGGCTGTGGCGGGCATAACATTTCCCCGGCATTGAACTGGAGCGCCGGCCCGGCAGCCACCCAAAGCTACGCCATCGTCATGCACGACCCGGACGGCCAGAAGGGCCAGGGCATCGATCAGTGGGTGCATTACGGCATCAAGGCCGGCATCCACCAGATCCCGGCCGGCGCCGGGAGCAAACCCGGCCTCGAAGGTGTCGGCGGTACCAACAGCAAAAACACCACCGGCTACATTGGCCCCTGCCCACCCGTTGGCGACAGCGCGCACCACTACATCATCCAGATCTACGCCCTGGACCTGGCCCCGGACGCCTTGCCCGTCGGCCTGACCCGTGCGCAGCTGCTGGAAAAAATCAAAGGCCATGTGCTGAAAAACAGCAGCGTGGTGCGGCGCTATCACCGCTAACCGTTTTCAGGAATAAACTGAAGTGCGCAGCGCTCGGGGAATTTGGCATCCCGACCCGAAAGCGCGCACTATCAGGCCATAGCCGATGCGTTGGAGGATGCCGTGGCAAAAAAAATCGACCGCATCGCCCAAATGCTCAACTGCCCGCAAAAGGGCGAGGAACTGCGGCGAGCGATTACCGAGAGTCGCAAGGATTTTCTGCTGAATCAGCCGGAAGAAGACGTTGTTGAAGACGACGACCTTGAAGAGGAGTTTTTCGAGGACGACGAGGACGATGATGAGTACGACGAGTTCGACTGGACGACAGAGTGAAAAAAAACCGCTTCGGCGGTTTTTTTGTGGGCCAGGACAGCGCCGGTTGGAGACTCGTTGACCCCCGTGTAGGGAATGGAGCACTATAAGGTACTTTTTTTCGTACCTTTGGAGCCGTCATGGAGCAGCTTCTTGCAAGCCGTTCGGTCAGTATCACGGAGCTCAAGCGCAGCCCGAGCACTGTCATCGAGCAAGCTGGTTCCGAGCCTGTTGCCGTGCTCAACCACAATCGCCCTGCCGCCTATCTTTTACCGCACGCGGCCTATCAACAGCTGCTGGATCGGCTACACGCGGCCGAACTTCGTGAAGCCATTGCAGCCAGCCGCAACGATCCGCGTCCGGCCATCGCTGCCGATACCGTGTTTGCCGAGCTTGATGCGCTGATTGATGAGGTAGCAGCCGAGCAAGGCCGTCCATGAGGCAATTGTTTTTCTCTGCATTGGCACGGGACGATCTGCTGCAAGTCGCTCGTTTTATCGCCCGAGACAACCCTGAACGGGCCCGGACGTTTGTGCGCGAGCTACGCACGCAGTGCACGCGATTGATCGATCAACCGAACCTGGGTGTTGCAAGAGACGATTGCGCCAAGGGATTGCGAATGCTCCCCCATGGCCGATATCTGGTTTTCTACTGTTTGATGGACAATGGGATCAAGGTCGAACGTGTGCTGCATAGCGCGAGAGACATTGGCCGGCTGTTTGAAAAAAACAGCATTGATCATTAGGCGCTTAGCCCTTAAACACACACACACACAAAAGCCCCAGATCTTAAGACCTGAGGCTTTCTCGTTTCTACGTATGGCACCCAGGCGAGATTCGAACCCACGTCCCCCTTTCGGAGCCGTACTTGCTAGTGTCAGAGCCCATTAGGGAGAAATTTGGTTGCGCCGCTGACATCATCGATTTTCTTGATGCGAAAGGCTTTCAGGCAGGTTTCGTCGCGGGTGTTGGCGTCAGAGCAAAATTGCTTGATGAAGTCGGCAAAGACCATGTCCTGGCCATTAACGGTGAGGACGCGCTTGTAATATTCACCATTGATGCCCTGGGCTTGACGACTGGTCGTCATCTCCTGGTCCACCACCAGGCGTCCGTGCAGGTCGACAGCTGGAACCTGGGCTTTGGGATCTTCTTTGGAGCAGGCGCTCAGGAGCAGTCCCGCGGCAATCAGCGTACATAAACGCAGCATATGAATTCATCTCTGATAACGGATGCCCCGGACCGGGGTCCGGGGGCGATCGATAGGAAGATTACTCGCCGAACAAGCGGCCGGAACGGTTGACTTCAGCCTTGCCGGAGTCTTCCAGCAGAGACTTGGCACCGGAGGTCACATTGCGTGCCGAGTCGGCTTCAGACTGGATCACATCGGTGCGTGCCGCGCTATCACGCAACTCCGCATCGATGTAGTCGTTGGCGCGTGCGGTGCGCGCGCGCTTGGCCTGCAGTGCCAGGCGGCGCTCTTCCAGCTCCAGTGCGCGCAACTCGTCTTCGAAGCCTTCTTCACGGGTTTGAACACGCTTATGTTCAACTTCTTGTGTCTTGCGCTGCTCCAGGGCCCTTTGTTGCGCCGCTTGCTGTGCCGCCGCCCGCTGCCGACGATCAGCAGCGCTGCGAGCTTCCTCACGTGCCCGGTCGGCTGCCGCCTGGCGCAGGCGTTCGGCCTCAGTGGCTGCTTCAGCCTGTTTGGTTTGCTGTTCGATTTGATACAGATTGTCGAATTGGCCTGCCAATGTCGGCATGGCGAGCAGTGCGAGGACCGAACCCAGAACGATATGTTTCATGTCCGACCCCTTAGCTTTTCTTGGGTTCTGGACAGGTCGCATTCGGCTGAATGCGTGTTTCGTTGGAGATGGTCATCACCATCAGGGAAATTTCGCCAACCTTGAACTCACAAGGGCGACCCACCTGGGCAGAAGTGTAGATCTTGCCGCTTTCCGAATAACCAATCAGCACGCCCGGTACCAGAGTGGTGTCATTGACCATCGAACCCGCCATGGCGCCTGCAGCGCCACCGGCTACACCGCCGACAATGGCCGTGTCGGTGTTTTTAGTGTTGCCCAGTGCGGCACCACCGATCAGACCCAGTACCCCGCCCGCCATCATGGCTGCTTTTTTGTTCTTTTCGTTGCTGACTTTGATCTTGCTCGGCGAGATCGTAAGGATTTTGACAGTTTTAGCTTCCTGCTGAGTGTTGACCTGACTGGCGTCGAACACATCTGCCTGATACTCCTCACCGCTGGTTTGGCAACCAGCAAGAACGGCAGCAATCGAAAGCACCAGGCAGCGTTTTAACATCATCATTTCTAATATCTCTATGAGCGTAAGAAATCCCGAAAGGGACAGTCCATTGTGATTTGAGGCAATGTGCCATCATTTTAATCAAACTCAAGAAGATAAGGCCAAGGAAACTTTGGATTGGGATTGGATAGATCGAATACATCGAGGTAAGGCGATTCAGCAACGGCTGAACGGGGAGGTGTGAAATTCATGAAAACGACACCCACAAAAAAGCCCCAGACCCATAAGGCCTGAGGCTTTCTCGTTACAAGGTATGGTGCACCAGGCGGGATTCGAACCCACGACCCCTGCCTTCGGAGGGCAGTACTCTATCCAGCTGAGCTACTGGTGCAGCGGGCGCCATGATACGCATATGCACTGCGGGCGTCCATGCTGCTGAATCGCCTGCGTTTTTTCAAAGCTGTAACGCGCGTTTGCTACGTTGATCAGAAAAAATAGGCAAAAGCGTCGTTTTCGTTCTTTTTTTCGAACAGGCTATTGTCCTTTACCCCCTTTGATCCTAGGATTCGTTTGAGATTTCAAACGCTCTTGTCTGGGTGCTGAACCGCACGATTTGAATCAGTGCGCTTTTTATGTGCTTCAGCCCGGTGAATGATTTCCCTGACGGCAGCCTATCGAGGCGCCTTTCTACAATCATAATTTGCTCCGCATTCGTTGCGGTGCTGTTAAGGAAAGCCGACATGCAGCTTAAAGACACCCAGTTGTTCCGCCAGCAAGCCTTCATCGATGGCGCGTGGGTTGATGCGGACAATGGTCAGACGATCAAGGTCAACAACCCGGCAACGGGCGAAATTCTGGGCACCGTGCCGAAAATGGGCGCTGCCGAAACCCGCCGTGCGATCGAAGCCGCTGACAAAGCGCTGCCGGCCTGGCGTGCACTGACCGCCAAAGAACGTGCGACCAAGCTGCGTCGCTGGTTCGAGCTGATCATCGAGAACCAGGACGACCTGGCTCGCCTGATGACTCTGGAGCAAGGCAAGCCATTGGCCGAAGCCAAGGGCGAAATCGTTTACGCCGCGTCCTTCATCGAGTGGTTCGCCGAAGAAGCCAAGCGCATCTACGGTGACGTGATTCCGGGCCACCAGCCAGACAAGCGCCTGATCGTGATCAAGCAGCCAATCGGCGTGACCGCTGCCATCACCCCGTGGAACTTCCCGGCCGCGATGATCACCCGTAAAGCCGGCCCGGCCCTGGCCGCCGGTTGCACCATGGTGCTCAAGCCTGCTTCGCAAACTCCGTTTTCCGCCTTCGCCCTGGCCGAACTGGCCCAGCGTGCCGGCATCCCGGCTGGCGTGTTCAGCGTTGTGTCCGGCAGTGCCGGCGACATCGGCAGCGAGCTGACCAGCAACCCGATCGTACGTAAGCTGTCCTTCACCGGTTCGACCGAAATCGGTCGTCAACTGATGTCGGAATGCGCCAAGGACATCAAGAAAGTCTCCCTGGAACTGGGCGGCAACGCGCCGTTCATCGTGTTCGACGACGCGGACCTGGATAAGGCCGTCGAAGGCGCGATCATTTCCAAGTATCGCAACAACGGCCAGACCTGCGTCTGCGCCAACCGCCTGTACATTCAGGATTCGGTCTATGACGCGTTCGCCGAGAAGCTGAAAGTGGCTGTGGCCAAGCTCAAGATCGGCAACGGCCTGGAAGTCGGCACCACCACTGGCCCGCTGATCGACGAAAAAGCCGTGGCCAAGGTGCAAGAGCACATCGCTGATGCGATTTCCAAAGGCGCCACCGTGTTGTCCGGTGGCAAGCCGATGGAAGGCAACTTCTTCGAGCCGACCATCCTGACCAATGTGCCGAACAACGCTGCCGTGGCCAAGGAAGAAACCTTCGGCCCACTGGCTCCGCTGTTCCGCTTCAAAGACGAAGCCGATGTGATCGCGATGTCCAACGACACCGAGTTCGGTCTGGCCTCGTACTTCTATGCTCGTGACCTGGGCCGTGTATTCCGTGTGGCTGAAGCCCTGGAATACGGCATGGTCGGCGTCAATACCGGGTTGATCTCCAACGAAGTCGCGCCGTTCGGCGGCATCAAGGCCTCGGGCCTGGGCCGTGAAGGCTCCAAGTACGGCATCGAAGACTACCTGGAAATCAAATACCTCTGCCTGGGCATCTAAGCCCGGCACGGCATTGCTTCAAGCGCAAAGGGCACGAGAGCGCTGTCCCTTTGCGCCGCTTCAAACCGGAATTTTCTCGGTGACCGGGAACGCCGTGGCAGTCGATCATCGCATGCTGCCGCCGTTGCTCCCCGTCGCTTTATCCTTGAACCACGCCGCCCGATGAGCGGTGAATGAGGAATGTATGAGCAAGACTAACGCTTCTTTGATGGCCCGCCGTACCGCTGCTGTACCACGTGGTGTTGGCCAGATTCACCCGATCTTCGCCGACTCCGCGAAGAACGCGACCGTAACCGACGTTGAAGGTCGTGAGTTCATCGACTTCGCCGGCGGTATCGCCGTGCTGAACACCGGCCACGTGCACCCGAAAGTCATCGCCGCCGTGACCGAGCAGCTGAACAAGCTGACCCACACTTGCTTCCAGGTGCTGGCCTACGAGCCGTACGTGGAAGTGTGCGAAAAAATCAACGCCAAGGTCCCAGGTGATTTCGACAAGAAAACCCTGCTGGTGACCACCGGCTCCGAAGCCGTGGAAAACTCCATCAAGATCGCCCGTGCCGCCACTGGCCGTGCCGGCGTGATCGCCTTCACCGGCGCGTACCACGGTCGCACCATGATGACCCTGGGCCTGACCGGTAAAGTCGTGCCTTACTCGGCCGGCATGGGCCTGATGCCAGGCGGCATCTTCCGCGCGCTGTACCCGAACGAACTGCACGGCGTGAGCATCGACGATTCGATCGCTTCCATCGAACGCATCTTCAAGAACGACGCCGAGCCGAAAGACATCGCCGCGATCATCATTGAGCCGGTTCAGGGCGAAGGCGGTTTCTACGTCGCGCCTAAAGAATTCATGAAGCGACTGCGTGCCCTGTGCGACCAGCACGGCATCCTGCTGATCGCTGACGAAGTACAGACTGGCGCTGGCCGTACCGGCACTTTCTTCGCCATGGAACAGATGGGCGTTGCCGCCGACCTGACCACCTTCGCCAAATCCATCGCTGGCGGCTTCCCGCTGGCCGGTGTGTGCGGCAAGGCCGAATACATGGACGCCATCGCTCCAGGTGGCCTGGGCGGCACCTACGCCGGTAGCCCGATCGCTTGCGCCGCGGCCCTGGCCGTGATGGAAGTGTTCGAAGAAGAACACCTGCTGGATCGTTGCAAGGCTGTTGGCGAGCGTCTGGTTACCGGCCTGAAGGCCATCCAGGCCAAGTACCCGGTGATCGGTGAAGTGCGTGCCCTGGGCGCGATGATCGCGGTCGAGCTGTTCGAAAACGGCGACAGCCACAAGCCGAACGCCGCAGCCGTGGCGTCCGTTGTGGCCAAGGCTCGCGACAAGGGTCTGATCCTGCTGTCCTGCGGCACCTACGGCAACGTTCTGCGCGTCCTGGTACCGCTGACCTCGCCGGACGAGCAACTGGACAAAGGCCTGGCGATCATCGAAGAGTGCTTCTCCGAGCTCTGATCCCTGGTGTGACCTGATCCACAAAAAACCCGCCTCGGCGGGTTTTTTCATGCCCCTTGAAACACATCCCGCGCATTAGCGCTGTATCGAATGGCCAGCATTGGCTAAGGTTCCTGCATTGCCAGGGAGAGCTGTATGACAACTGTCATTTTACCCGCCGTTCCAAGAGTCCTGATTGCCGAGGCCGACCCCTGGTCCCGTGATTTGCTCAAGGAAGTGTTGTTGAACGTACGCTGCGATGCGCGGCTGGATTTGTGCGCCGATGGCCAGCAAGCGCTGGAGCTATTGGCTGCCAACCCCTATGACCTGGTCATCGCCGACTGGGAGTTGCCGGGCGTCGATGGCCTGAATGTCCTGCGCAACGTCCGTCAGCGCAAACGCAATCCGCCCATGCCGTTCATTCTGATGAGCAGTCGCAACGACAGTGCCAGCGTGCGCGAGGCCTTGCCGCTGGTGCCGGCCGCGTACCTGACCAAGCCCCTGAATATGGAAAGCCTGACCCAGCGGTTACAGGGGTTGCTGCTGAACGCTGGCGAAGAAGTCTCGTGCGAAGTGCCGTCGCTGGCGCCGGGCATGACTCTGTCGGTGTTTCTGGAGCGTCGACGGGAATTGGCCGACGGCGCGCCGCTGATGACCGACGTGCAAGTAGCGGTCAAGCGCAGCCTCAATCCCAATGGCCTCGACCTGACGGTGCTGGAAGACGAAATCCGCACCGATCCGCAGGTCACGGCCGTGCTGATCGCCGCTGCCAACAGTGCGGCCCAGCACCACGGCGCCGGTGTGCAGACCCTGTCCCAGGCGCTGCATCGCCTGGGCACGGGGCAGAGCATGAATCTGATTCTCGGCCTGGCGCTCAAGCGCAGTGCCCGGCTCAGTGACCCGCAATTGGCCGACTATGCCGAGCGTAACTGGAACCTGTCATTGCACACCGCCGAATACGCGCGAACCTTGGCGCGTCTGCTTGATCTGGATCAGGAGCGTTGCTATTGCGCCGGCATGTTGCATCGCCTCGGCGATCTGGCGTTGCTGCGCTGTTTGCAGGAGTGGAAACAGGCCGGTGGCGAGCTGGACGAGCAGGAGGAAGTGGGCGAAGCGCTGGTTGAATTTGGCGCGGCCTATGGTTCGGCCCTGCGCACGCGCTGGCGCCTGCCACTGGAGTTGCGGGAGCTGATCGCGGCGGCCTACCAGCTCGGTGGCGGGGTTTACTCCCGCGAAGCGCTGGTGATGAACATGGCGGCGCAGATGGCGCGCCTGACCGAGCATGAGGGCATCGAGGAGCTGGCGAAGAGCCGGACGGCGCGGTTGCTCAAGATTGGCTTGCCGGAGTTGATACGTTTGCGCAAGTAGGAGCAGCCGGTCGACGCTCGATTGCTCGCGATGGAGGTAAGCGATGACGCGTAAAGTCTGAATCACTCTCGTGCCTCAGGTTTTTCGCGAGTAAGCTCGCTCCCACAGGGTTTTGCGATGGCCGCTCAGGCGGTAATAATCCGGTTCTTGCCCTCACGCTTGGCCTGGTACATCGCGGCATCCGCGCGGGAAAACAGGTTCTCCACGTTTTCGTCCGCGGCGGTCAGGCTGGTCAGGCCCTGGCTGACGGTGATGCCGAACGTCTGGCCTTCATGGGTGAAACGCAATCGCTGAATCTGCTGTTGCAAGCGTTCCGCCACTTGCAGGGCCATCTGCGGCGTACAGCCGGGAAACACTGCTGCGAACTCCTCACCGCCAATGCGCCCGAACAGGTCGCCACGGCGCAACGCTGCGCGGCCGCTATCGGCGATGCGTTGCAACACGTTGTCGCCTTCCTGGTGACCATAGGTGTCGTTGATGATTTTGAAGTCATCGATGTCCAGCATCAGGAACGACAGCGGCTCGCCCCGTTGCCGGGCGTGTGCGAACTCGCGGTGGGCGCATTCGAAGAAATGCCGGCGGTTGCTGCTCTGGGTCAGCGCGTCGGTGGTGGCCAGGCGCTGCAGCTCGCGTTCCATTCGCTTCTTGTCGGTGATGTCCTCGGCGATGCCGACGATGATCACCGGTTGCCCCGGCTCGGCCTGGCGGTTGACGTAGCATTTGTCGCTGAGCCAGCGCACCTGCCCGTCGGCGGCAATGATTCGATACTCGCGGTCTTCGACAGCGCCCTTGTCCAGCACTTCGGCCAGGCTGCGTTCGGCGTAGTCCAGGTCGTCAGGGTAAATGCAGTCGCGCCACTGGTTGCAGTCGGCCAGCAGCCGATCGGCCGAACGGCCAAAGATCCGTTCGTAGGCGGGGCTGACGTAAAGCATCTGACGGGTTTCCCAGTCGAATGCCCATAGCACCGCGTTGACGCTCATCAGCAAGGTGTTGAGCAACTGTTCGCGCTCGCTCAGGCGTGCGACTTCGCCTTGGGCGTGCATCAGCGCAATCAGGGTCTGCGCAGCCTCGGGCCCATGTGACGGAGATGAGTCTTGCAGGTTCTTTTGGGCCATCGACACAAATCTCAAAGGGCATTCCGCGTATTAGATAGCGGCCAACACCAAGCCCGCCGGGGATAGCGAAGTGTCTTTGAGATAGGGCTTTTCGGGTGAAGTTCCCGCCTTTTGTGGCGAGGAAGCCGGCTTCCGCCGGGCGGTACTGGCGATGCGTTCTTGCGGCAAAAAAACAATGTGGGAGCGAGCCTGCTCGCGAAAAGGGGGTGCCAGTCAAATCAATATTGACTGACACGCCGCCCGGAGCCGGCTCGCTCCCACAGGTTTTGCGGCTGCGCGCTGCAATCAGACAGCAGCAGGACGCAGGGAGTAGGTCTTCAATTGACCGGCGAAGTCGCGCAGTGACTGAATCCCGCTGGCTTCGGCTTCGTGTACCCAGTCCTTGATGGCCGCCAGCATGTCGTGACCATTTGAGCTGGTCTTGACCCAGATCTGTTGCAGGGCCAGGCGTTTCTCGTAAATTACCTTCAGCGCCTGACTGTGCTCGAGCATGCTCTGGATGCGTACATGGTGCTTGTCATCCAGCAGGCTGGTCTCCCGCGAAAGCAGGCGTTTGGCCCGGTGGAACTGGTGGCGTACCGAGTGATCGACCTTTTCCAGCTCTTGCTTGACCAGCGGGCCGATCACCAATTTGCGGTACTGGGCCATGATCTGGAAGCGGTTGTTGAGGATCGCCATGGCGGTGTCCATGTCCAGGTTGCCCTTGCCTTCGACGCGATGGGCAATCGGCGCAACCCGCTGGACCTTGGCCAGGCGCAGGAAGCTGAAGACTTGAATCCACGCCCAGCCCAGGTCGAATTCCCACTTTTTCACCGACAGTTTTGCCGAGTTAGGGTAGGTGTGATGGTTGTTATGCAGTTCTTCACCGCCAATGAGGATGCCCCAAGGCACCAGGTTGGTCGCCGCATCGCGGCATTCGAAGTTGCGGTAGCCGATGGCATGGCCCAGGCCATTGACCACGCCGGCGGCCCACACCGGGATCCACATCATCTGGATGGCCCAGATGGTGATGCCGATGGTGCCGAACAGCAGCAGGTCGATAACGCCCATGATTGCGATGCCCAGCAGCGGGAAGCGGCTGTAGAGATTGCGCTCGATCCAGTCTTCGGGGCAGTTCTTGCCGTAGATGCGCAGCGTCTCGGGGTTTTCCGCTTCGGCGCGGTACAGCTCGGCGCCTTTGCGCAGCACCGTGGACAAACCCTTGATGACCGGGCTGTGCGGATCATCGACGGTTTCGCATTTGGCGTGATGCTTGCGGTGGATGGCGGTCCACTCGCGGGTGTTCTGCGCCGTGGTCAGCCACAGCCAGAAACGGAAGAAATGTTTAAGGCCCCCATTGAGCTCCAGGGAGCGATGGGCCGAGTAACGATGCAGATAGACCGTGACGGCAATGATCGTGACGTGGGTCATCAGCAGGGTGACTGCTACCAGCGACCAGGGCGACAAGCCAAGAAAACCTTCGTACCACATAGGCTGTAGGGCCCTCGATAAAGAAAAAACAGCCGTTGCATTATCACTAAGCCCACACAGAAAACCAGTCGCCCTTTCAGATAAGAGTGGCTGGATGTGTCTTTCAACTATAATTCCAATCTTTTTGTAGGGACATGGATTGCCGGATGCCTGCCACCTATCGCGATGCCTTGCGTGCAGCGCTGCTCTATCTGTTGCTTTCTGTGGTTTGGCTGCAGATGAGTGGCTATTTATTAAACAGTTTCTTCGATAGCTCTGCCGAGCGACTGCGATGGCAACTGATCAACGGTTATGTTTGGGTACTGTTCAGCGCCGGGTTGATCTTCATTGCCCGGGCGCGGTTGCTGCGATGTCTGGGGATCGGCGCCAAGCTGCGTGAACGTGATGCCGACCGCACGCGCTTGCGCCAGGCGGCGGCCGTGTTCGACTGCACCCGCGAAGGCGTGCTGGTCACCAATCGGGAAGGCGTGATCGTCCATGTGAACCGGGCGTTCATGGAAATCACCGGTTACGGGTGTGAGGACGTGCTGGGGCAGCGGCCCAATCTGTTCAAGTCCGGACGACATTCCCCTGAGTTCTATCAGGTGATGTTTGCCGCGCTCGCCACTGTCGGGGAGTGGAGTGGAGAAATCTGGAACCGGCGCAAAAGCGGCGAGATTTACCCGCAATGGCAAACGATCCGCCTGATCCACGACGATTTCGGCCGGCCGAGCCAATATGTGGCGGTGTTTTCCGACATCAGTGCAATCAAGAACTCCGAACACGAGCTGATGCACCTGGCGCACCACGATCCGCTGACCGACCTGCCGAACCGCCTGCTGTTCACCGACCGCGCCGAACAGGCCCTGGCCTCGGCACAGGTCCACAAGCGTGGCTGCGCGCTGCTGATGATCGACCTCGATCACTTCAAGATGATCAACGACAGCCTCGGGCACACCATTGGCGACCAGTTGCTCAAGGCTGTGGCAGAGCGCCTGGGCGCCATGTTCGGTCCGGGCATCACCCTGGCCAGGCTGGGCGGAGATGAATTCGCCGTGCTTGCCGATAGTTGTCCGCAACTGGTTCAGGCCGCTGCGTTGGCCCAGCGGATCATCGATGGCCTTAAAGAGCCGTTCCTTATTGATGGGCACCAGCTGTCCATCAACACCAGCATCGGCATCAGCCTGTTCCCCAGCGATGCCTTGAGTGTCGAGCAACTGCTGCGTAATGCCGACTCTGCACTGTTCAAGGCCAAAAGCACGGGGCGCAATGATTATGCCCTGTACACCGAAGAGCTGACGGCCCACGCCCAGCAGCGGGTCGAGATCGCTTTCGAATTGCGCCGCGCCCTGGACCAGCAGGAGCTGCGGGTCCATTACCAGCCGGTTCACGACCTCAAGACCCGTCGCTTGATTGGCGTCGAGGCGCTGGTGCGTTGGCAGCACCCGCAGCGGGGCCTGGTGTCGCCGGCGGAATTCATTCCGGTCGCCGAACGAACCGGTCTGATTGCTGAAATCGATGCCTGGGTCATGGCGCAGGCGTGCCGGCAGATGTGTCAGTGGCAGCAGGGCGGGGTGGTGTTGTCGTTCGTCGCGGTCAACGTATCTTCGCGCCTGTTCGCCCGTCGTGAGCTGTACCAGCAAGTGGCGCAAGTCCTGCGCGAAACCGGGCTGGAACCGGCGTTTTTGGAGCTGGAAGTCACTGAAAGCGCGGTGATGGAAGACCCGGAAGTCGCGCTGGAGCAGATGCATCGCCTGCGCGAGCTGGGTGTACGCCTGGCCATCGACGACTTTGGCACCGGTTATTCATCGCTGCTGCGGCTCAAGCGTCTGCCGGTGCAAAAGTTGAAAATCGACCAGGGCTTCGTCGCCGGGTTGCCGTGGGATGAAGATGATGCAGCGATTTCGCGGGTGATCATTGCCCTGGCCCAGAGCATGGGCATGCAGGTGCATGCCGAGGGGATCGAGCAGGTCGAGCAGGCTGCTTTCCTGCTCGAGCAGGGATGTGATCTGGGGCAGGGTTACTGGTTCGGGCGGCCGGTGCCGGCGGCGCAGCTCGATTGGGCTCATGCCCCGGTCATCACCTGATTTACAAAATCCCTGTGGGAGCGAGCTGTTCACCTCAAACCCTTGTTCCTTCAGTTAATCTCTTCTGGTTATATAAACATTCTTAAATAGTCTTTTTAAGAATATCAGTGTCTCTCTAGTATTGCTCTCAAGCCGCAAGCAGTGCCGACACTGCGAGGCAATCTCTCAGTTGAAGGAGCAGCAATATGAGCGCATCCCTGCGTAGCGTCGACGGTCAAGACGAAGCCACCATCCTGCGTGAAATCCAGAGTGCCCTGCGCGATCTGCGCTTTGGTGCCGTGGAAATCACCGTGCACAACGCCCAGGTGGTACAGATCGAGCGCAAGGAAAAATTCCGTTTGCAGCAGCCGGGCAACAAGCCGGGCTGAGGCGAATCAGGCAACGCGATATCCCATAAGAAAAAGCCAACAAACCAAGAATTCCAGGAGCTTTCACCATGTCGTCGATTCGTCATTTCGCTTTGGCCGCCCTGGCCAGCGCCCTTTTTGCCGGTTCCGCCGTTGCCAAGGACTACGAGCTGCTCAACGTGTCGTACGACCCGACCCGCGAGCTGTACCAGGACTACAATGCCGAGTTCATCAAGTTCTGGCAGAAGGACCACGCGGGCGACACCGTGAAGGTCCAGCAATCCCACGGCGGTTCGGGCAAGCAAGGTCGGGCGGTGATCGACGGCCTGCGCGCCGACGTCGTGACCCTGGCCCTGGCCGGTGATATCGACGAAATCGCCAAGCTTGGCAAGTCCCTGCCGGCGGACTGGCAAAAACGCCTGCCGGACGCTAGCACGCCTTACACCTCGACCATCGTGTTCCTGGTGCGCAAGGGCAACCCCAAAGGCATCAAGGACTGGGGCGACCTGATCAAGAATGACGTCTCGGTGATCACGCCGAACCCGAAAACCTCCGGTGGTGCGCGCTGGAACTTCCTCGCGGCGTGGGCCTATGGCCTGAAAGCCAATGGCGGCGACGAAGCCAAGGCCAAGGAATACGTACAGACCCTGTTCAAGCACGTGCCAGTGCTGGACACCGGCGCTCGCGGCTCGACCATTACCTTCGTCAACAACGGTCAGGGCGACGTATTGCTGGCCTGGGAAAACGAAGCCTTCCTGGCCCTGAAAGAAGAGGGCGGGGCCGACAAGTTCGACATCGTCGTGCCTTCGCTGTCGATTCTCGCCGAGCCACCGGTGGCGGTGGTCGACAAAAATGCCGAGAAAAAGGGCAACGAGCAGATCGCCGAGGCCTATCTCAAGCACCTGTACAGCCCGGCCGGCCAGGAAATCGCGGCGAAGAACTTCTATCGTCCACGTGACAAGGATGTGGCCGCCAAGTACGCCCAGCAGTTCCCGAAACTGGAACTGGTGAGCATCGACAAGGACTTCGGCGGCTGGAAAACCGCACAGCCGAAATTCTTCAATGACGGGGGCGTGTTCGACCAGATCTATCAGGCGCAGTAATCCTGATGTCAATTGGCTAAGGTGTTTAACGTGTGGGAGCGAGCCTGCTCGCGAAGACGGTATTTCAGGCGACAGGGATGTTGACTGGTACTCCCCCTTCGCGAGCAGGCTCGCTCCCACATGAATGCACTTGGCAGAACAAAATTTAACCAGGGACTTTTATGTCGCGTCGTATCTCCCCCGTCATACCCGGCTTCGGGCTGACGCTGGGCTACACCTTGGTGTACCTCAGCCTGATTGTGCTCATACCACTGGCGGCGATGTTCGTGCATGCCGCTCAACTCACCTGGGATCAATTCTGGGCAATCATCTCGGCGCCACGGGTGCTGGCCGCGTTGAAGCTCAGCTTCGGCACCGCCCTGTGTGCCGCGATCATCAACGGCATCATCGGCACGCTGTTGGCCTGGGTATTAGTGCGCTATACCTTCCCTGGACGAAAAGTGATCGATGCAATGATCGACTTGCCGTTCGCATTGCCCACGGCGGTGGCCGGTATTGCGCTGACGGCGCTGTACACCCCAACCGGTCTGGTGGGTCAGTTTGCAGCGGATCTGGGTTTCAAGATCGCCTACACCCCTCTGGGCATCACCCTCGCCCTCACTTTTGTGACACTTCCATTCGTAGTACGTACCGTACAGCCAGTATTGGCGGATATTCCCCGTGAAGTGGAAGAAGCGGCAGCGTGCCTGGGGGCAAAACCGTTGCAGGTTTTCCGCCATATCCTGCTGCCGGCACTGCTTCCGGCATGGCTCACCGGTTTCGCCTTGGCCTTTGCCCGCGGGGTCGGCGAGTATGGTTCGGTGATTTTCATCGCCGGCAACATGCCGATGAAAACCGAGATTCTGCCGCTGCTGATCATGGTCAAGCTCGACCAATACGATTACACCGGCGCTACCTCCATTGGTGTACTGATGCTGGTGGTTTCCTTCGTCCTGTTGCTGCTGATCAACTTGTTGCAGCGGCGCATCGAAACCCCATAAGGAGGCGCACCCATGTCCCAATCGTCTATTGCTGCCGCTTCCTCGAACGCTGCCCGTCGTGGCAGTGCGACTTCTCGGCGAATCCTGATCGGCCTTGGCTGGCTGATTTTTGCACTGTTCCTGTTGCTGCCGCTGTTCATCGTGGTGTCCCAGGGTCTGAAGCTCGGCCTCGGGGCGTTTTTCACCGCGATCTTTGAGGCGGACGCGCTATCGGCGCTGAAGCTCACGGTCATCGCCGTGCTGATTTCGGTGCCGCTGAACCTGGTGTTCGGCGTCAGCGCCGCCTGGTGCGTGAGCAAGTACTCGTTCCGCGGCAAGAGCATGCTGGTGACCCTGATCGACCTGCCGTTCTCGGTATCGCCGGTGATCGCCGGCCTGGTCTATGTGCTGATGTTCGGCGCCCAGGGCCTGTTCGGCCCGTGGTTGCAGGACCACGACATCCAGATCGTCTTCGCCCTGCCGGGCATCGTGCTGGCGACGATCTTCGTCACCGTGCCGTTCGTGGCCCGTGAACTGATCCCGCTGATGCAGGAACAAGGCACCCAGGAAGAGGAGGCCGCGCGTCTGCTCGGGGCCAACGGCTGGCAGATGTTCTGGCACGTCACCGTGCCCAACATCAAATGGGGCCTGATCTATGGCGTGGTGTTGTGTACCGCGCGGGCCATGGGGGAATTCGGTGCGGTGTCGGTGGTGTCCGGGCACATTCGCGGGGTGACCAACACCCTGCCGTTGCACGTCGAGATCCTCTACAACGAATACAACCACGTGGCGGCATTCGCCGTGGCGAGCCTGTTGCTGATCCTGGCGCTCTTCATCCTGCTGCTCAAGCAGTGGAGCGAAAACCGTATCAACCGCCTGCGCGCCAGCGCCGCGGAGGAATAATTCATGTCGATCGAAGTGCGTAACGTCAGCAAGAACTTCCATGCCTTCAAGGCGCTGGACAACATCAGCCTGGACATCCAGAGCGGCGAACTCGTCGCCTTGCTCGGTCCGTCGGGTTGCGGCAAGACCACGCTGCTACGGATCATCGCCGGCCTGGAAACCCCGGACCAGGGCAACATCGTGTTCCACGGTGAAGACGTTTCCGGCCACGACGTGCGCGATCGCAACGTCGGTTTCGTGTTCCAGCACTACGCGCTGTTCCGCCACATGACAGTGTTCGACAACGTCGCGTTCGGCCTGCGCATGAAGCCGAAAAGCCAGCGCCCGAGCGAAAGCCAGATCGCAACCAAAGTCCATGAACTGCTGAACATGGTGCAACTGGACTGGTTGTCGGATCGCTACCCGGAGCAACTCTCCGGTGGTCAGCGCCAGCGCATTGCCCTGGCTCGGGCGCTGGCGGTGGAGCCGAAAGTGCTGCTGCTCGACGAACCTTTCGGCGCCCTCGACGCCAAGGTCCGTAAAGAACTGCGCCGCTGGTTGGCGCGTCTGCACGAAGACATCAACCTGACCTCGGTGTTCGTGACCCACGACCAGGAAGAAGCGATGGAAGTCGCCGACCGTATCGTGGTGATGAACAGGGGTGTGATCGAACAGATCGGCTCACCGGGTGACGTCTACGAAAACCCGGCCAGCGATTTCGTCTATCACTTCCTCGGTGATTCGAACCGACTGCACCTGGGCGAAGACAAGCACGTGCTGTTCCGCCCGCACGAGGTGTCGTTGTCACGCCATGAGCTGGAAGATCACCACGCGGCTGAAGTGCGGGATATTCGACCGCTGGGCGCGACGACACGGGTGACGTTGAAGGTCGAAGGGCAGAGCGATCTGATCGAAGCTGAAGTGGTCAAGGATCACGACAGCCTGGTTGGTTTGGCGAAAGGCGAGACGCTGTTCTTCAAGCCGAAGGTCTGGCAGAAGGTTGCGAATATCTAAGGCAAAAGCTTCGCGAGCAGGCTCGCTCCCACAGTGGATTTGTGAACGACGCAAATCAGTGTGGGAGCGAGCCTGCTCGCGATAACTATCTAAACAGCGGCACGCTTCGGATTGACCCGCACCCCACCCGCTCGCGCCTCGATCTGCTCTTTGAGCTCATGCCGCATCCCCAGCATGAACGCCAACTCGGCCACCACAAACAACGGCCCGACAATCAACCCGGTCATGTCATCGACAAATGCCGGTTTGCGCCCTTCGTAGTGATGGCCGACAAACTGGATCGCCCAGCCGATCACGAACATCGCCACGCCACTGCCCAGCCAGACCAGCGTGCTTTGTTGCGCCAGCACCTGACCTGCCCAGACACACAGCCCGAGCAACACCGTCATCAGCACCCCAAGGCGCAGTTCAAGGCGCAGGTAAAACCACGCTGAGGCCAGTGACACCAGCACCGCCGGCGAAAGCCAGCCTCCGGCCCACTGCGGACGTGACAGCAGTACGGCCACGGCCACCACGATCAGCGGAATGCCGATAAAGTGCGAGGCGATGTTGCGCGGGTCACGGTGGTAGGCGGCGTATTGACTGAGGTGGTCGACGAGGCTTTTCATTGTTGTTCTCCTGTGGGGTGATTGATCATGCCCCGGGGTCACTTCCCGCTCTGTCAGCCAGGCGACAATCTCTAGGAGTTTTCATGGATATGCAGGTCTGGCGTCCACGCCTGATGAGCGGTCAGTGGTTCAGCCATTTGCCTGTTTCCCTACAGGATAGCCTGCTGTCGGTGGCCAGGCTGCGGCGCCTGTCGCCGGGGCAGCGGCTGTTCAAGCGTGGCGGTCCGCCCTGCGGCCTGTACGCGGTGCTTGAAGGCGCGGTGCGCGTCGGGGCAGTGAGTGAGCAGGGCAAGGAAGCGTTGCTGAGCCTGGTGGAGCCGCCGCACTGGTTCGGCGAAATCTGCCTGTTCGATGGCCAGCCACGCACCCACGATGCGTACGGCGTGGGCCAGTGCACGCTGCTGCACATTCCTCAGAACACCTTGCTGGCGCTGCTCGACGAGCAACCGCAGCACTGGCGGCAACTGGCGTTGCTGATGAGCCAGAAATTGCGCATGACCTTCATCAACCTCGAACAACTGAGCCTGTTGCCGGCCCCGGCACGGCTGGCGCACCGCTTGCTGATGATCGCCGAAGGCTATGGCGAGACCGCCCCACCGCGTCGCGTCCTGCAGCTGCCCCAGGAGCAGCTTGCCGCCATGTTGTCGCTATCGCGCCAAACCACCAACCAGATCCTCAAGGAGTTACAGGGGCAAGGGATCATCGGGCTGAGTTACGGCGAAATTGAAATCCTCGATGCCGTGCGGTTGCGGGTGCTGGCGATGGTTTGATGTCTGGTAGGGGCGTCAGCAAATGTAGCTGGACTTCAATCATGACATGAACTAAATACAATGCATAATCGTTAAACTGATAAAATATGCACTGTATACGATGCATGGTGGTGAAATGGAAAACCTTGGCAAGCTGATCCGAACGTTACGCAAGGAAAGAAAACTCTCCCAGCAGGCATTGGCACATCAGTACGGAATGAGCCGGGCGACGATCTCCGGCATTGAAAACAACACCCTCTCCGAAATTGGTCTGCGCAAGGTAGAGGCGATCCTCAATGGCTTCGGTTATGAGCTGACTGCCGTGCCGCGACAGTCGAAGCGGCCAACGCTGGATACCCTGAAAAAGGTGGATTTCCATGGATGAGCCGCAGGAGAAGGATCGACTGGCTATCAGCGTTTCCAACAGCGCGGTCGGAGTCCTTGGTCGTGGTCAGTCACCCGTTGATAGCGTGTTTGCCTACGCCGAAAACGCGTCAGAACAAAACGCCGTCTCGTTGACCATGCCGGTGCGGCTGGAGAGTTACGCGTGGGAATCGGGCGTTCCACCGGTTTTTGAAATGAATCTGCCTGAGGGAGCCCTGCGCGATGAATTGACTCGTCGCTTCAGCAAGGCCGTCCGGGGGTTTGACGACTTTTCGATGCTTGCCATCGTCGGCCCGCACCAGCTCGGAAGAGTCGGCATTTCAACGGCCCAGGGTCCGGGCGACCAGCCACCTGAAACCAGCCTGGCGGACCTTCTTGTACATGATGGTGCGCAAGGTCTGTTCGAAGACCTCTTGCAGACCTATGGCCAGTATTCAGGCGTTTCCGGTGTACAGCCGAAGGTACTGGTGCGTGACAGCGCATCAACCATCGATCGGCTGTCCCATCGGGGGGCCACGCATCTGGTCAAAGCCTTTCGTCCTGAGCAATACCCGGAACTCGCTGCCAATGAATACTTCTGCATGCGGGCGGCGTTGCATTCGGGTCTTGAGGTACCGAAGTTTGAACTCAGTGAGCACGGCAAGTTTTTGATCGTTGAACGCTTCGATCTGAATGAAAAAGGTTACCTGGGGTTCGAGGACTTCTGCGTGCTCAATGCCTGGCCATCAAAAGCCAAATACGATGGTTCGTACGAAGGTGCGGCCAAGCAGATCAAGGCGTTTGTTTCCCCGCCTTTGCTCAATCAGGCACTGGAGTCGTTTTTCAAAATCGTCGCGTTGTCATCGGGTCTGAAAAATGGCGACGCGCACCTCAAGAACTTTGGCGTTCTGTACGAAGACTGTGGTGTCGATGCAGCAATCAGCCTGGCACCTGCCTACGACATCATCACCACGTCGGTCTACATCAAGACCGATAGCATGGCGTTGTTACTGGGCGGATCGAAGGCGTGGCCCAAGTACAAGATGCTGATGCGATTTGGCCGCTCCGCCTGCAATTTGACCGAGGGGCGCTGCAACGAATTGCTGCAACAGGTCATCCATGGGATGGCAATGGCGATGGGCGAGATGGGTCAACACATAAAGGCAAACAGTGCCTTTGCCGCAGTTGGAGAGGCAATGCTGGAGCAGTGGAAAGAGGGTATGGCTCGCAGCCTGGTCAAAGGCTGATCAGCGCAACCCATCCCGAAACTGCCCCGGCGTCATACCCGTCCAGCGCTTGAACGCACGACTGAAGCTGCTGGTGTCGGCAAACCCGAGCAGATAACTGATCTCGCTCAACGAACATTGCGGGTCACGCAGGTGCAGCAGCGCGAGGTTTTCGCGGCTTTCGTTGAGCAGCGTGTCGAACCGGTAGCCTTCATCGGCCAGGTGCCGTTGCAGGCTGCGCAAGCTCAGGTGCAGGGCCTTGGCGATGTGTTCGGCGCTCGGTTCGCCTTCGGGCAGTTGTTCTTCAATGGCGTCGCGGACCTTGCGCTCCCACGTCAGTGGCTTGAGTTGCGCCAGGGTGCGCTTGAGCACGGTTTCATTGTGTTCGGCCAGCTCCGGATTGGCATCGTCCAGGTGGCTGTCGAAATCGACGAGGGCGAACTCCAGTCGGTCTTCGTCGGCGCCGAAGTGCACGGGCGAGCGAAAGACTTTATGCCATTGGTGTGCGTCTGCCGGCTCCGGGCGGCGCAGGTAGGTCGCCAGTGGCGCGTAGTCGCGACCCAGGCGATTGCGGCAGGTGCGCACGTAAATCGCCATGAACGCGTCGATGGCTTCGAAGGCAGGAGCCGGGTTGCCTACCGGAATTTTCAGACTGAAACAGTAGCGATCCTCGGCGCGGGTCAGCTCCAGTTCCAGGGCATCGCTGACCACCTGGTGATAACGCACGATGCGCTCGAACACTTCCCGCAGGCTGCCGCTGGCGACCAGCGCATAACCCAGCGCATGGAAAGTGGTCGGGCTGACGAAACGCGAAACCCGCAAACCGATCGCCGGATCGCCGCTGGCCTGCACCGCCAGATTCCACAGGTGCGTGGTGCCAGACAGCGGGTAGCGCGCGTTCGGGTCGTCCATCAGTTGCGGGTCGAGCCCCGCTTGCTGGCACAGGGCGGTGCTGTCGATGCCCAGGGCATCGAGTTGCTTGCGCAGGGCGCGGGTCCAGCTGGCGAGGGAGGTCGGTTCAGTCATGCTGATTGGCGCTTCCGGTCAACAGGTTGGCGTTCTCGGCTACCGCGTTGCGAAGGATCGCAAGGCAGGATGCAACCATCAATAACCAGAGGATGGAAGCATGAGCGGTACTTCTGCAAGCCCCCAGCGACTGAATGCATCACAGCGATCAGCGTATATCCGTGAAGTGGTACTGGCCAAAGGCGTCGAGTTGCGCGAGCGCTATCCGATTCTCAAGCATCAGGACGCCCTCGGTGCAGGCATTCTGACCTTCGCTTTGGCAGGTATGGTGGGTTCGGCGGCGCTCTACATGACCGGGTACATGGCCTGGTGGGCGTGCCTGTTGCTCAACGCCTTTTTCGCCTCGTTGACCCATGAACTGGAACACGACCTGATTCACAGCATGTACTTCCGCAAGCAGAAGGTGCCGCACAACCTGATGATGGGGTTGGTGTGGCTGGCGCGGCCGAGCACCATCAATCCGTGGATTCGCCGCCATCTGCACCTCAATCACCACAAGGTGTCGGGCTCTGAAACCGACATGGAAGAACGCGCCATCACCAACGGTGAACCATGGGGCATCGCGCGATTCTTGATGATTGGCGACAACATGATGTCGTCGTTCATCCGCCTGCTGCGGGCCAAGACCCGGGTGCAAAAGATCAGCATCATCCAGCGCACGCTGAAGGTCTACGCACCGCTGGCACTGATGCATTGGGGCGCCTGGTACGTGTTTCTCGGTTTCCACGCAGCGAACGGCGTAGCACACCTGATGGGCGCGCCGATCGAGTGGTCGGCGACCACGTTGTCGGTGATGCAGGTGATCGACATCGCGGCAGTCGTGATCATCGGCCCGAACGTGTTGCGCACGTTCTGCCTGCACTTCATCAGCTCGAACATGCACTACTACGGTGACGTGGAGCCGGGCAACGTGATGCAGCAGTGCCAGGTGCTGAACGCGTGGTGGTTGTGGCCGTTGCAGGCGTTCTGCTTCAACTTCGGCAGCAGCCACGGGATTCATCATTTTGTGGTGAAGGAGCCGTTCTACATCCGCCAGTTGACTGTGTCGGTGGGGCACAAAGTGATGCGCGAGATGGGTGTGCGGTTCAATGATTTCGGCACGTTTGCGCGGGCTAACCGGTTTGAGCGCAGGGATGAAGTGGCTGCGGAAAAGGTGCGTACAATCGGCGTTTGATTGGCTGTATTTGATGGCCCCATCGCGAGCAAGCTCGCTCCCACAGGGTTTGTTGGTGTGAATGCGATCTTTGCATCACATCGGCCTGTGTGGGAGCGAGCTTGCTCGCGATAGCGGTGGATCAGACAGCATCAATCCGGCTGGAATGGCGACTCACTCAGGATCACCCCAGTCTCATCCACATACCGCTGCCAGTGCTCGATCAAGGCACCGAGCTTGTGCGGTTGGCTCGACGCCAGGTCATGAATCTCCCCTGGATCATTGCCCAGGTCATACAGTTGCCAGGTCGCCGGCCCGACCGGTCCCGGGATGTACACCGCCTTCCATTGCCCTTGTCGAATCGCCCGTCGACCGAACAATTCCCACCCGGTCACGGTGTGCTCGTCATGTACTTGCGCCGTCTCACCCGACAGGAACCCAAGCCACGACTTTCCGCGAACGTCCGCCACGGGCTTGCCGTGCCATTGCTTGCCCGGATGGCGCACGCCGGCAAGATCCAGAATGGTCGGCGTGATGTCCATCACCGTGCCGAAACCGTGGCTGATCTGGCCCTTGAGCGGCAGCTGCGGATAATGCACCAGCGCCGGAACACGGATCCCGCCTTCGGTGGTGAAGGCCTTGAACAACCGCGACGGCGCGGTCGCCACTTGCGCCCAGTTCGGCCCGTACCAGACGTAGGAGTTGGCGCGGCCGATGTTGTCCAGGCTGTTGTCGTAATGCTGGTTGAGATAGGTCAGCAACTGCGGGCCGAATTTCGGGAAGGCTTCGAGCAATGCCCCTTCGGCACCGTTATCGGACATAAACAGAATGAAGGTGTTGTCCAGTTGCCCCTGCTGGCGCAGGTAGTCGACGACCCGCCCGATGTTCCAGTCCATGCGCTCGACCATCGCCGCGTAAACCTCCATGGCCCGCGCGGAGATCTGCCGCTGCTCATCGCTCAGGGCATCCCATTGTGCAGTCAACTGGATCAACGGATGGGGCTCGACATCGGCCTCGATCAGCCCCAGTTTCTTGAGTTTTTCCAGGCGCTCAAGTCGCAGCACTTCAGGGCCGGCGTCATAACGCCCGCGGTATTTTTCCACCACTTCGACCGGCGCCTGCAAAGGCCAGTGCGGCGCGGAAAACGGCAGGTAGGCGAAGAACGGCCGGGTCTGGTCGCGCTCCTTGAGGTATTGCAGCAGCTTGTCGCCAAAGGCATCGGAGGAATAGAAATCCTTGGGCAGTTCATCGATGAATTGGTCGTCTTCGATGTACAGCGCCGGGGTGGATTTCAGCAGCCGTGGCGTTGTTTCATCGTAGGTCGGCTCAAAGCCGTAATGGTTGGCGGCACCGGGCAGCAACGAGAACGAACGCTCGAAACCCCGGGCGTGAGGTGCCAGCTCAGCGGTCAGGCCCAGGTGCCATTTACCGCTCATCAACGTCTGGTAACCCGCCTCGCGCAACAACTCGGGCAGGGCGACCACGCGGTCGTTCAGGTGCCCTTCGTAACCCGGTTTGCCGATCAGGTCCGGGGTCAATGCTTCGGCCATGGTGCCGATGCCTGCGATGTGGTGATCGGTGCCGGTGAGCAGCATCGACCGGGTCGGCGAGCAGGTCGGCGCGGTGTGAAAATCGGTGAGGCGCAAACCGTTGTTGGCCAGTGCATCGAGGTTCGGCGTATTGATTTCGCCACCGAAGGCGCCGATGTCGGAAAAGCCCAGGTCATCGGCCAGGATCACTAGAAAGTTGGGACGTTGCGGCATCAGGCATTTCCTTTTTCAGTAGGCAATGAAGGACAGCGGCAGATCGCGAACCTGCACCGGCACGGGGGGCTGGTAGTGATCGTCGCTGGTGAGTTCGTGCAGCAGTTCTTCGCGCAGCTGGTGGAAGTCGAAACTGCTGCGTTGGCGCGGATGGGGCAGGGCAATGTCGACCACTTGCTTGATCCGCCCCGGACGCGGCTCCATTACCACAACGCGGTCGGCGAGGAAGATCGCTTCCTCGACATCGTGGGTGACCAGCACCGTGGTGATTTTTGCCCGGGCGCGGATCGCCAACAGTTCGTCCTGCATCTGCTGGCGGGTCAGCGCATCGAGGGCGCCGAAGGGCTCGTCCAGCAGCAGAATCCGTGGGCTGGCCACTAGGCCGCGAGCGATGGCCACGCGCTGCGCCATGCCGCCGGAGAGCTGGTGTGGATAGGCGCGGGCGAAGTCGCCCAGGCCCACCAGTTCGATGAAATCATGGATACGCTTGTGCTTTTGCGCAGCGCTCAAAGGCTCGTTGACCAGGCCCAGACCGATGTTGTCGGCCACGCTCAGCCACGGGAACAAGCGGTGTTCCTGGAAGACGATGCCGCGCTCGCCGCCGATGCCGGTGACAGCTTTTCCATCCACGCTGATCTGCCCGCGAAATTGCGTATCGAGGCCCACCAGCAGTCGCAGCAAAGTGGATTTGCCGCAACCGCTGGAGCCGACGATGGCGACGAATTCGCCCTCGGCGATGTCCAGGTTGAATTCGCGGATGGCCTCAAGTGTGAAGCCGTCGACGTCGAAGGTTTTGCCCACGTGATTGAAGCTGACAATCGGTGCGTTCATGCGTGTCTCCAGCGAGTGGCGCGGATTTCCAGGCGTTGGCCAATGAGGTTGAGCAGGGCACCGGTCAGGCCCACCAGCAGCATGCCGGCCATGATCAGGTCCATGCGCAGCAGTTGCTGGGCGCCGATCATCTGGCTGCCGATGCCGCCGTTGGACGGCATGAAATATTCGGCGCCGATGGTGCCGAGCCAGGCGTAGATCAGGCTTAGCCGAAGCCCTGCAAAAATCCCCGGTGCCGCGCCCGGTAGCACCAGTCGACCGAGGCGCTGGCACAGATTCAGGCGCAGCACCTGCGCGGCCTCGTTCAGTTGCGGCGACAGGTGGGCGACGCTGCGTTGGGTGGCGATGAACAGCGGGAAAAAGGCGGCCAGGGCAACGAACACCCACTTGGCCAATTCCCCCAGACCGAACCACGCGGTGAGCAACGGCACCCAGGCGAAAATGGCGATCTGGCGGAGGGCGGCGAGGGTCGGGCCGAGCACGCGTTCACTGGTGCGCGACAACCCCAGCAACAGCCCCAAGGCAAACCCGAGCCCGCCACCGAGCAGCAATCCGCCAAGGGTTCGGCCCAGGCTCAGGGCCATGCCGCCAATCAGCGTGCCGTCGAGCAGGCCATTCCAGGTGGTGTGCAGGACCGCCAGCGGGCTGACCAGAATGTTCGCGTCAATCCATTGCTGATCCGAAGTCAGTTGCCACAACGCCAGGAGCGCCAGTGGCAGCAGCCACGGTTGCAATCGCGGCCAGCCTTGATAACGCGGCCCACGACGGATTTCGGCGGTGGCCGGGTGCGGCCAGTGCACCAGTTTCCTGTCCAGCAGACCGATGCCGCGATCCATCGCCACGCCGATCAAGCCGATCACCACGATGCACACGAACACGATGTCGAGCATGAACAACTGCCGCGCCCAGACCATCAGGTAGCCGATGCCTTCGCTGGAAGCGAGCAGTTCGACAGCGAGCAGTGAAGTCCAGCCGGCGGCCAGCGCGAGGCGCACACCGGCCATGAATGCCGGCAGCGCGGCAGGCAGCACCAGGTGGCAGATCAACAGGTGCCTGGGCAGGCGCAACACGGCGGCGGCTTCGCGCAACTTGGGTTGTGCGTCGCGCACACCGACCAGCGTATGCAGGGTTACCGGCACCACGATGGCCTTGATCAGCACCACCAGTTTCAGCACCTCACCGATGCCGAAAAACACCATGAACAACGGAATCCAGGCCAGGGTCGGGACTTGGGCCAACCCGGCAAAGGTTGGAAATACCAGGCGCTCCAGTCGACGAGTGAAACCCAGTGCCGCACCCAAAACAGCACCCGCGATGATCCCGGCCAGCAAGCCCCAGAACAAGCGCTGAAGACTGATCCACAAATGGCTCCACAACTCGCCTTGGGACAGCTCCAGTGCACTGCTCCAGACAAGGCTCGGTGCCGGCAGGATCTGCTCGCTCATCCAGTGATTGCGGCTGGCGAGCCACCAGAGCGTGAATAGGGTGATGGGTAGCAACCAAGGCAACAGCCGACGACTCAAGCTGGGCCAGAGGCGCTGGTTTTCCAGTGGTGGCGCGGCTAGCGGCAGGCTGAGAAGAGAAACACGGGCCATGAGTGACCTCCGTTGTCGGGTTGCAATAAAGACCTGCTTTTTTGTAGGAGTGAGCCTGCTCGCGATAGCGGTGTGTCAGGCAAAGATGTCTCGATTGACCTTCCGCTATTCGCGAGCAGGCTCGCTCCTACAAGGGTTCAAGGCGTATGCAAAATTGATCTATAAAATTCAAAATCAATACTATTGAGCGATAATAGAAGCCATTTATGGCCTCCCTAAGCCTCCGCATCCAATGCATTCGAAGAATATTTTTGATGCCGTTTGGGCATATCGGCGGAGAGCACCGGATGCGTTGACATAGACCTAAACGATCTAAAAATGTGAATTTATAGTATTTAAGTGTTGGTGAAGATTCAGCCTAGTTTCAGCTCCTCAACGCCCGTTGCCTCAAGGAGCCGCACCCATGAACCTTCCCTTCAAACGTGTCATCAGTCTGTTCGCCACACCGGCCCTGGCGGGCCTGCTGGCTTTCACGGCCAATGCCGGTGAGCTCAAGGAAATCCGCATCGCCGTGCCGGACCTGAGTGCCGGTACCCAGCACAGTGGTGGCGGTGTCGTGGATGTGCTGCGTGATCAACAGATCTTCGAAAAGGCTTTCGCCGATCAAGGCATCAAGATTCAGTGGAGCTTCTTCAAGGGCGCAGGCCCGGTGATTAACGAGGCGTTCGCCAACGGTCAGGTGGACCT
Source organism: Pseudomonas sp. IT-P74 (assembly GCF_949768175.1). NCBI lineage: Bacteria > Pseudomonadati > Pseudomonadota > Gammaproteobacteria > Pseudomonadales > Pseudomonadaceae > Pseudomonas > Pseudomonas sp. IT-P74. Next base: position 44,681 of record NZ_CATKQD010000007.1, read on the forward strand.
GGCCTACCTCGGCGATCTGGCGGCCATCATCGGCAAGTCCAATGGTCTGGATACGCGACTGCTCAGTGCCTCGGCGCGCGGGGTAAAGCATTACCTCGGCGTAGTGCCGGGTTCGGGGATCAAGACCCTGCAGGACCTAAAGGGCAAACGCGTGGCGATCTTCCGTGGCACCGCCAGCCAGTTGTCCTTCGATGCGGCGCTGGCCAGTCAGGGCTTGAGCGAGAAGGACGTGAAAGTCATCAACCTGGACTTCAACGCGGCGGTCGCGGCGCTGGCGGCGAAGCAGATCGATGCGTCGTGGGGCGGTTCCGGGCTGACGGCGTTGCAAGCCAAGGGGCTGGCCGAGTTGCCGCTCAATACCAAGGATCTGGGCGGCGCCGGCAGTGTGCAGGCGGTGCTGATAGGGACCGGGAAGTTTGTCGATGCGCATCCGGAAGCGGTGGCGAAACTGCTCAAGGCCCAACAGCAGGCCGTGGAGTGGCTTACCCAGGACAGCAACAAGGACGCTTACATTCAGTTGGTGTCGGGGCTGGCGAGTTATCCGGCGGTGATCCTCACGCAGGATCTGAAGGATCAGAAGCTGAGCGAGGTTTTCCCCTCGACGCTTGATCCAGTGTTCCTTGGCAAGTTGCAGGATGCGGTGGATTTGGCTTCGCAGCAGAAGCTGATTCGCAAGTCGTTCAAGGTCAGCGATTGGGTGGCGCCGGAGTTGGCGGCGGCGAAGCTCTGAAATTTCTGGCGGTCTTACTGGCCCCATCGCGAGCAGGCTCGCTCCCACAGGGGATCTCTGTCGGACACACAGTTTGTGTACGACTCAAATCCAATGTGGGAGCGAGCCTGCTCGCGATGGGGCCATCAAACCGCGACGCTGATCTGCTGCCTGTCCACCGCCACCAACGTCTCGATCATCGCCCGCGCCGCCGGCGACAAGCGGAACCCGGTGCGACTGACGATCCCGCACCGCGCATTCATGCTCTCGATGTTCTGCGGCAGATTGCGCCAGTGCAGTAGTGCCAGTGAACCCTGGGCAATGTCTTCAACAAACGCTTCTTCAGTCCCTACGCCAATCGCATTCGATTGCAGTACCACTTTCACCAGCGCCGGGAAATGCTCGGTCTCGATGGTCGGTGAAAAATCCACTCGCCCACTGAGGTTCGCCAGCAGTTTGCGAATGCCCGGCGGAATCATCGTAGTCGCCAGTGGGTAATCGAACATGTCGTTGGTCGACAGGCTCTCCTTGGTCAGCAGCGGGTGCCCGGGTCGGCAGAAAAACACACCGCGCTTGGGCGTCAGGGCCTGGGTCTGAAAGTTCGGGTCGGACTCGAAATGGCGGATGTCGGCGATGAAAAATTCGATCTCCTCACGGCTCAGGGCGCGGCTGAGTTTCTCCCAGTTATCCACCTCGAAACAGGTGCGCACTTTCGGATGCGCATTGATGAATTGCGCCACTGCATCCGGCACCAGTTTCACCGCAGGTGCCGGGCCGCAACCGAAGCGCAGTTCACCGGCATCGAGCTTGGTCATCTGCGTCACTTCGGCATTCAAGAGGGCCGCGCCTTGTACCAGGCTGCGGGCATGTTGCAGCACCACCAGACCTTCGGGGGTGGGGCGCAAGTCCTTGTTGCCACGGTCCACCAAAACGCAGCCGAACTCGTGTTCGAGCCCCTGAATGCTGCGGCTGAAGGCAGGCTGGGTAATGCCCATGGCCTCGGCCGCGCGCACGAAACTGCGGTGCTCGTCGAGGGCGATGAAGTAACGCAACTGGCGAAGATCCATATGCTTTTCCGGCATCCTAAAAATAGCTCGAAGGCATTTGCGACGAGGGTTGACTGAGGTTTTAAATGCAACCTCTTATTCCGTCAACGAAGCATTCTGATATCTATTAGATCTAAATAGAATATAGATAGAGCAGTGTTTCGCGGCCGGTTCAACCGTAAGCAGTCTGATGAGGGTCTACCCATGAGCAATGCCGCTTTCGCAGTACAACCCGCTGTTCACGCGCTTGAAATCCATCCGGTGGCCGGTCGCATCGGTGCCGAAATCCGTGGCGTACAGCTTTCGGGCGAACTGGATGCCGCCACTGTTGAAGCCATTCAACAGGCACTGCTGCAATACAAAGTGATCTTCTTCCGCGAGCAGACCCAGCTCGACGATCAGCGCCAGGAGGCGTTCGCCCACCTGCTCGGCGAGCCGGTGGCACACCCGACCGTACCAGTGCGCGAAGGCACGCGTTTTCTGCTGGAACTGGACGGTGCCGAAGGCCAGCGAGCCAGCTCCTGGCACACCGACGTGACCTTCGTCGAGGCCTACCCCAAAGCCTCGATCCTGCGCTCGGTGGTGGCGCCGGCTTTCGGTGGCGACACCCTGTGGGCCAATACCGCCACTGCCTATGAAGGGTTGTCGGTGGAGCTGCGTGAGCTGGCCGACAAACTGGTCGCCGTGCACAGCAACGAATACGACTACGCCGGCACCCGGCCTGACGTCTCTGCCGAGAAGCTGGAGCGCTATCGCAAGATCTTCACCTCGACCGTCTACGAGACCGAACACCCGGTGGTCCGCGTGCACCCGGTCAGCGGTGAGAAGAGCCTGTTGCTGGGGCATTTCGTCAAACGCATCAAGGGCTATTCCCAGGCCGATTCGGCGCACCTGTTCGGCTTGCTGCAAAGCCATGTGATCCGCCAGGAAAACATCGTGCGCTGGCGCTGGAAGGCTGGCGATGTGGCGATCTGGGACAACCGCTCCACCCAGCATTACGCGGTGGATGACTACGGGACCCAGGACCGCATCGTGCGCCGGGTAACGCTCAAGGGCGAGGTGGCGGTGGGTGTGAACGGGCAGGTCAGCCAGACGGTGAAAGGGCCGGATATCGACGGCGTCTGACCTGACGCTATCGCGAGCAGGCTCGCTCCCACAGGGGATTTGTGGCGTACACAAAACCAATGTGGGAGCCAGCCTGCTGGCGATGGCGGCCAATCAAGCAATTCAGAATTCTTTTGATCGGGAACCCCGCCTTATGAGTCCGTTGCACGTCGCTTCAACCTCTTCACCCCAACGGCTCAAACGCCTGCCCCTGGCCTTGTTGCTGGCAGGCAGCGCCAGTTGGACCCAAGGCTATGCGGCAGAAAGCGCTACCCCGCAAACCACACCCACTAAAACCGCCACGGCCGACAGCGCGCAACTGGAAACCGTGACGGTTACCACTCGCCGCCGCGAAGAAAGTTCGCAGGATGTGCCGACGCCGATGAGCGTGGTCAGCGGCCAGACCCTGGAAACCCAGCGGGTCTATCGCATCCAGGATCTGCAGCAGCTGGTACCCAGTGTCAACGTCGCCTACATGCATGCGCGTCAGTCCAGTGTGTCGATCCGTGGCCTGGGCAACAACCCGGCCAGCGATGGCCTGGAAGGCAGTGTCGGCCTGTACATCGACAACGTTTACCTCGGCCGCCCCGGCATGGCCGTATTCGACCTGATGGACATCGAGCAGCTCGAAGTGCTGCGCGGTCCGCAAGGCACCTTGTTCGGCAAGAACACCACCGCTGGCGTGATCAATATCAGCACCCGCGCGCCGACCTTTACCCCTGAGCGCAGCATCGAATCTTCGGTGGGCGAAGACGGATACTTCCAGACCAAGGGCACGATTTCCGGCCCGCTGAATGACGAACTGGCCGGACGCTTTTCTGCGTATCGCACCCGCAGCGACGGTGACATCAAGAACGAGTTCGACGGCCACGAGTTAAACGGCGGCTCGCGCGATGGCTTCCGTGGCCAGTTGCTGTTCAAGCCCAACGAGTCATTCAGCCTGCGCTGGATCGGCGACTACAACGAAGAAGATTCCAGCGCCGGCACTCGTGTGTTGTTCAACACCGGGCCAACCATCAATGGCACCAATCTTTACCAGCGCCGGGCCAATGCGGCGGGCGCGACACTGGTCGACGGCACGCACCGCAAGGTCAACCTGAACAACGACCAGCACGTCACCGTGCATCAGGGCGGCACGTCGGTCGAGGCCAACTGGACACTGCCAAGCGACTTCACACTGACCTCTATCAGCTCTTATCGCTGGTGGAATTTCACCCCGCGCAACGATGATGGTCTGGACGTTTCCACCTTCTTCAATGCTGGGGTTTCGGTGGAGGATAAGCAGTATTCACAGGAGTTTCGCCTGGCGTCGCCTACCGGTGGATTCTTCGATTACGTGCTCGGCGCCTATTACTTCGGTTCCGATCTGGACAACACATCCTTCGCCTTTTACGGCCCGCAAGCGGACATCTGGAACGGCACGCCTAACGGCGCTTTGAACAACATCGATAGTGTTGGCAACGGTCATATCGAAACCAACAGCTTTGCGCTGTTCGCCCAAGGCACCTGGCACCTGACCGAACGCCTGGATTTCACCGCCGGCCTGCGCGGCACCTATGAAGAGAAAAACGCCAGGGTGACCCGTGATGCACCGGTGGGTGGTGCAGCGGTCAGCGGTGCGGCGGCTGCGGCACGACGTGCTCGCGCCGGCGTCTTCGATTCCGGCGAATTGAATCAGTACAGCTCCAGTCCCTCGGGCTTGCTGAACCTCAGTTACCGCCTCACCGACGACCTGCTCACTTACGCCACGTTGTCCCATGGCGAAAAATCCGGCGGGGTCAATCTGGCCGTCGGCACGGCGCCGGTGGCCGGTGCCGATTCGCTGCTGATCGGCACCGAGCGCGCCAATAACGCGGAACTCGGTTTCAAGAGCACCCTGTGGGACCGCCGCCTGCAACTCAACGCCAACCTGTTCTGGACCCAGGTCAACGGCTACCAGACCAACGCCTTCGACGACGTCAATCGCGTGCAATACCTGACCAACGCCGGCTCCGTGCGCTCCCGTGGCGTGGAGTTCGAAAGCACCCTGATCCCGCTGCGTGGCCTGACGTTGAACATCAACGGCTCGTACAACGACGTCAGCTACCTCTCGTACAAGGACGCGCCGTGCCCGCCGGAAGTCAGCCTGGCGCCAGGCGCTCCAGCATCCTGCGACCTCAGCGGCCATCAAGTGGTGGGTGCTTCGAAATGGATCGGCAACGCCAACGGCGAATACAAATGGAACCTGAACAACGGCTTTGAAGAGTACGTCACCGCCAGCTATGCGTTCCGCTCCAAAGCGGTGGGCACGGTGGAAGATTCCGACTTCGGGCAGATCCCGAGTTATGCGGTGGTCAACCTCTCCACCGGCCTTCGCGGCGACTTCAACCAAGGGCAGTGGGACGTTTCGTTGTGGCTGAAAAACGCCTTCGACAAAACCTATTACACGACGCTGTGGACGGCCGCGAACGGCGGGTATGAAGGCCTGCTTGGCACGCCTCGGACATTGGGTCTGACCGGTCGATATGACTTTTGAACGGCACAAAAAAACCTGCGGCTTTCCGGGGAAAACCGCAGGAGGAAATCGCCTCAGTTGCCGGTGATCAATACGCAGGTTTGGGCTTTACAACCCTTGCCGGTACTCAGTGAAACGAACCTGATGACCGCTTCGGGTGTGGAGGTGGAAAAGGTGAGGGTTGCGTCTTTGAAGTCCTGGGTCTGAAAGCGCTCATCCGGCAATACGACACCTTTCCATTTTCCCTGGAAGACGTTGATCGGGTAGCTGGTCTTGTTTCTGATCTCGAGTTCAATCGCTCCCGTGTCCTTGGGGGTGGCCGCAAAAATCGAGAGTGGCGCCAGTAACAGCGCCATGCAGATCAATGGCCGGGTAGTGAATGTCATGGGTACTCATCCTGAGTTGATTGATTGGTGTGGGTACATCGCTTGTCGTTCTAAAACGGGCGGTGGCGCTTTAGCAATGTTGCGGTTGTAAGGGGGCATGTGCGTTTGCCGAAAGCGGCCAAAAAGCATGCCTGCCGAGAATATTTTCCATGCCTTGTAAGCATGTGGTTGCAGGCCCCTGGCCAGACGCCTTGCGGAATCAGGCGTGCAGCCATTCGAGCATTTCTGTTATTCGTTTTGGTTCTATTTTCAACTTTAAAAATTACTTTCGGGGATAAGCGTGCCGGCCAATGATTCACCCAGCGACCTGTCGTGTGGGGGATGTTGAGCACGATGTTTCGCTAATCCGCAAAGAGACCGCATGGAGTTAAACAATGGGCAATGTCCAGATCGCCGCCGGTGCACATGAAGTGCTGTGGCGCCAGGCGCCCGGTGGTGAGTTGGTCGACCTCGGCCGACCGCACCGGGTGCCCTTGGGGCAGTTGCGTTTGCAGCGTTCGCCCAAGGGCATTTTGAGCCGAAGGGAAACGGTCCTGCTCGGCGTGCTGGCGTTGCTGGTGCATGGCGCGGTGATCTATTGGGTCAATCAGCAACCGACCACCGTGCTGCCCATCGTGCCGCCGCAGATTCCGCCGATGACCATCGAGTTCTCGCGTCCGGCGCCACCAGTGGTCGAGCCTCCGCCTCCGCAACCGGTGCAGCCAGTGGTTGAGCCGCCACCGCCCGTGGAAGACGAGTTGGCAGTAAAACCTGCGCCACCTAAACCAGTTCCGAAGCCGAAGCCCGTGGCTAAACCGCTGCCGAAACCGGCACCAAAAGCCGTTGAACAACCACCCGCGCCAGCGAAACCGACAGCGCCTGTCGCCGCCCCGGCACCACCTGCACCGCCGGCGCCCGCACCTGTGACACCAGCCTCGGCCACCGCCGGTTACTTGAAAAACCCGGCACCGCAATACCCCTCGCTGGCCCAGCGTCGCGGCTGGGAAGGCACGGTGTTGTTGCGCGTACATGTGCTGGCCAGCGGCAAGCCCGGCGAGATCCAGCTCCAGAAAAGCAGCGGTCGCGATGCACTCGACGAAGCCGCGCTGAACGCGGTGAAACGCTGGAGTTTCGTGCCGGCCAGGCGAGGTGATGTCGCCCAGGACGGCTGGGTCAGCGTGCCCATCGATTTCAAGATTCATTAAACCGAAACCAAATTCGCGCGAAACGTTTACACGAGGAATACACCATGACGTTACTGGCATCTCCACTTGAATCCATCGAAAGCGCGGTGATCTGGCTGCTGGTGGTTTTTTCCGTCGCGACCTGGGGTCTGGCATTGCTCAAGGGCGTGCAGTTCGTTCGCCTCAAGGCACAGGATCGAAGGTTTCATCAGCAGTTCTGGGCCGCGTCGAGCCTCGACTCGGCAGCCGAGCTGAGCGAAACCCGGCCCGGCGCGGCAGCCCGGGTTGCACAGGCTGGTTATGCGGCAATCCAGGTGGGCGAGGCGCCGCAGGCGGCGGACTTGAGCCAGGCGATCAATCATCAGGATCGTCTGGAGCGTGCCTTGCGTCAGCAGATCGTGCGTGAGCGTCGGTCGCTGGAAACCGGGTTGGCGGTACTGGCGAGCATTGGCAGCACCTCGCCATTCATTGGTTTGTTCGGCACGGTGTGGGGAATCATGGAAGCGTTGAAAGGCATCAGCGCGGCGGGCTCGGCAAGCCTTGAAACGGTCGCCGGGCCGATTGGCGCGGCACTGGTCGCCACCGGCGTGGGGATCGCCGTCGCGGTGCCGGCGGTGCTGGTTTACAACTATTTTTTGCGTCGTTTGAAACTGACGGCGGCGGACCTGGATGACTTCGCCCACGACTTCTACAGCCTGGCGCAGAAGAGTTCGTTCCGTGTACTGATCCACCCGACGGCGCACAAGGCGGCAGCCCAGGGCAATGCGCAGAAAGTGAAGGAGGCGTCCTGACATGGCCTTCTCCACGCAAGACACCGATGAGGTGCTCAGCGAGATCAACGTGACGCCGCTGGTGGATGTGATGTTGGTGCTGCTGGTGGTGTTCATCGTCACCGCGCCGCTGCTGACCAACGCCATTCCGATCAACCTGCCCAAGACCGAAGCGGTGGCGCCGGTGGAACAGAAAGACCCCTTGGTGGTGAGCATCGACGGTACCGGCAAACTGTTTATCAACAAGGACGAGATACAACCGGACTTGCTGGAGTTCAACCTCAAGTCGGCGAAGGCCAAGGACCCCGAGGTGCGCGTGCAGTTGCAGGCAGACGATGGGGTGAATTACGGCGAAGTGGCGCGGGCCATGGCGTCGATCGAGCGGGCAGGGATTACCAAGTTGTCGGTGATTACTGCGCGCTAACGGATTTTCGTTTTCCGGGGCCGTCTCCTTGGCAGGGTGCGGCCCTTTTTTTGCCTCGATTTTCGCAACGCCGCAGTACCCCTGTGGGAGCGAGCCTGCTCGCGATGGCGTCTTCAAATTCAACATCAAAGGTGGCTGATCCACCGCCATCGCGAGCAAGCTCGCTCCCACAGGTCATATGTTTAATATTCGATATAGATCTTAATAAATAGCTTCTTATTCCTTAACGAATATAAATCCTCTCCCTATACTCGACCGGGAACAGACACGCAGCAGGAGAGCTCCCCCATGCGCAACGAATCAATTCGCTACCTGATTGTGCCGGGCTGGCAAGGATCGCCAGAAGATCATTGGCAAAGCCACTGGCAGAACAGCCTGCCGAACAGCGCACGGGTGGAACAGGCCGACTGGTTGACGCCGCGTCGTGAAGACTGGGTCGCGGCGCTGGCCGAGGCGATTGCCGCCGACAGCACGCCGGTGATTCTCATTGCCCACAGCCTGGGTTGCATCACCGTCGCCCATTGGGCCGCGAGCGCTCCCGTGCAGTTTTTGCGTCAAGTGCGCGGCGCCTTGCTCGTCGCGCCAGCCGATGTCGAACGCCCGGCCTGCGCGCCGGCCTTGCGCAATTTCGCGCCGATCCCGACGGATCTGCTGCCGTTCCCCAGCCAGGTTGTCAGCTCCGACAACGACAGCGCCGTCAGTGCACCGCGAGCCCTGGAGCTGGCGCGTCAGTGGGGCGCCGAGGCGGGGATTCTGGCGGGTGCGGGGCATATCAACGTGAAGTCCGGTCACCAGCGTTGGGAGCAGGGTTTTGCCTATCTCTATCGATTGCAAAACCGCATGGAACACCACGCCCTGCGTCGCGCTTGAACACTTTCCTTATTTAACGCCCCCGTCTCCCGGCGGTTTTGGGCGGGAGTCTGCCATGAGCTTTGAAACCTTTGGCCAGCCGCTGCTGACCTTTCCCGATGCGGAAAAAAGTCCCCTGAGCATCCGCGCCAAGGCGCTGGTGTTTGTCGATCCACGTTCACGGCAATTACGTGAAGACCTTGAGCAACTGGCCACGCGTTCAGTGTCAGTGCTTATCCGTGGCGAAACCGGCACCGGCAAGGAATTGCTGGCCCGCCATATCCACCGCGCCAGTGATCGCGGCGGGTTGTTCGTGTCGGTCAACTGCGGCGCCATCAGCCCGACCTACGCCGACGCCGAGTTGTTCGGCTATGCGGCGGGCAGCTACAGCGGCTCGGCGAGCAGTCGTGCCGGGTGGTTCGGTTCGGCCAACGGCGGCACGCTGTACCTGGACGAAATCGGCGACCTGCCGCTGCCGATCCAGACCAAACTGCTCGCTGCGCTGGAAAACCACGAAGTCACCCGCGTCGGTGCCCATCAGCCGAGCCCGGTGGATGTACGGCTGGTGGCGGCCACCAGCATCGATCTGGCCCAGGCGGTTGCCGCCGGAAAATTCCATGAACGGCTCTATCACTACCTCAGCGAAGGCCAGCTCGAACTGCCGGCACTGCGCGAACGCACGGGGGACATCCTGTCGCTGGCCGAATACTTCCTCGGGATCTACAGCCAGCGTCTCGGCCTGCCAGTGCCACTGATCAGCGAAGCGGCGCAGCTTGTGCTGGAGCGCCACAGTTGGCCGGGCAATACCCGGGAGCTGGAAAACATCATTCACTTTGCGCTGCTGGTGAGTACGGGCGACGAGATTTTGCCGGAACATTTGAATTTGCCGGATACAGGCTTGGGACAGCTTGAACAGCAGCTCAAGCAGATTATCGGCAATGGTTCGGCCGATGAAAAAGCGGCTTTGAAGCGATTGATAGCCGACGCGGGACTCCTGTAGGAGCGAGCCTGCTCGCGATGGACGTCAACGATGACGCGGCGCACTGAATGTACGCGTTGCCCTTGCGACCATCGCGAGCAGGCTCGCACAGCTGTATGAACAAAATGGAATATGAAGCTGAATAAACGTTATTGTTCGGGAATAAAAAATCCCGGTATTGTCCGCTTCACGCCAGCGATAGCACTTCACTGGCACTCTCATATTCAAGCCGTCGCCACAAGCGACTGTGATTTTCGATAAGGACACTGCATGAAAAAGGTTCTGTTGTTCACCGCACTGGCGGCTGCCCTGACCACGGGCCTGGCCCAGGCTGGCGAGAAACTGGTGGTTGCCGCGACCCCGGTGCCACACGCCGAGATTCTCGAGCTGATCAAGCCAACCCTCGCCAAAGAAGGCGTGGACCTGGAAATCAAGGTTTTCACCGACTACGTTCAGCCGAACGTGCAGGTCGACCAGAAGCGTCTGGACGCCAACTACTTCCAGACCCTGCCGTACCTCAAGAGCTTCAACGAAGGCAAAGGCACTCACCTGGAAACCGTGATCGGTGTTCACGTTGAACCCTTCGGTGGCTACTCGAAGAAAGTCAAAACCCTGGCTGAGTTGAAAGACGGCGCGACCATTGCCATCCCGAACGAAGGCAGCAACAGCGGCCGTGCCCTGATCCTGCTGCAGAAGGCTGGCCTGATCGAGTTGAAAGACCCGAAAAATGCCGTGTCGACCCCGAAAGACATTGCCAAGAACCCGCACAACTTCAAGTTCAAGGAACTCGAATCGGCCATGTTGCCGCGTGTGCTGGATCAGGTTGACCTGGACATGATCAACACCAACTACGCGCTGGAAGCGGGCCTGAACCCGGCGAAAGACGCGCTGATCATTGAAGGTGCCGATTCGCCTTACGTGAACTACCTGGTGGCCCGTCCGGACAACAAGGACAGCGTTGCCATCCAGAAACTGGCCAAGGCCCTGACCAGCCCGCAAGTGAAAGCATTCATCGAGAAAAAGTACAGCGGCGCGGTACTGCCGGCGTTCTGATTCGCGAAGCAAACCCCCTCAAGATTTCCCGCGCCGACGGCTGATTTAGCGTCGGCGTCTTTTTTTGCGATGGATTGCTCAGGCTGGCTTGGCCTTCAAGGCCCTGCGCAACGCCATCAAGAGCTTCAGAATGTCCTGCGGATGAAGCCGTTGCGGCGGTTGTATGTCTGCCATGTTCTCGTCCTTGTGAGGTTTGGCCGGGAGTCTGGCCAAAAGTGGTTCGTCCTTGGAGCGGTGTTTCGAAAAAAAGATCCTTCCTACGGCGCAAGGGAAAATAGACGTCTTCCATTGCCCCGGCAAATCAGGCGCTGCTTAATCCGGCCAATACCACGCTGGCTCATCCAGAATCCGCTGACCGACAATCCCGGTTTGCCCGAGATTCTTCTCCAGCACGATGCAATTGCACTCCGGGTCTTCCTGCAATGCAGAAATCAAGCGCCTGGCGTGGGAAACCACCCACACCTGACACTGCTCTGAAACGCGGATGATCAAGCGCGCCAGCGCCGGAAGCAGGTCCGGGTGCAGGCTGGTTTCCGGCTCGTTCAGCACCATCAGTGTCGGCGGCCGTGGCGTCAGCAGCGCCGCGACCAGCAGCAGGTAACGCAAGGTTCCGTCCGACAACTCGGCGGCCGACAGCGGCCGCAACAAACCTTCCTGAAAAAATTCGATGGCGAAGCGCCCGCCGGGCAGAGGTTCGATGTTCAGTCGCGCGCCGGGGAAGGCGTCGCTGATCGCCGCCCGCAAGGCCTCGGGGTCGCCAATTTCGATGATCGTCTGCAAGGCCGCCGCCAGGTCACGACCGTCATGGTGCAATACGGGCGTGCGGGTACCGAGTTGCGGCTGGCGAACCGGTGCGTCGGCGTCACTGCGAAAGTGATCGTAGAAACGCCAGCGACGAATAAATTCACGCAGTTGCATGACTTCCGGCGTGGTGCGAAAGCTGCCGACCTGATCAAACAGGCTGTCGAAATCCGGCGTGTGTTGGGCCAGCACTTCCCATTGGCGACCGTCCCGCGCACGGACCATCGGGCCATTGCGATCCACCAGCAGGCTGGCAGGACGGTACACGGCTCCGGCCCAGATACATTCTCGTTTGATCTCGGGGTCCAGCGAAAAGTACGTGATGTGATCCGGCTGCGGCATCGGCAGTCCCAGTGCGATCGCGTAGCTGAAGTCTTCACCGGAAAAGCCCAGGCGCAAACGCATGGGCGATTGACGGACGCTGCCTTCAACCTGAACTTCACCATTACGCATGCGCCGGGAGAGGGTTTCCGGCCCGGCCCAGAAGGTCGAATCCAGGCCTCCTTCACGGGCCAGGGCATTGACCACGCCGCCCTGGGCGGTTTCCGCCAGCAGGCGCAGCGCACGGTACAGGTTGGACTTGCCGCTGCCGTTGGGGCCGGTGATCAGATTCAACCGGCCCAGCGGGATCACCAGTTTGTTGATCGAGCGGTAATTGGCCACCGCGAGGGTCGTGAGCATGTGGATTCCTGAGGAGTGATCGACCGGAGGTCATTGTCAGACATGCACAGGCGTCTATGGCAAGTGTTTGAGGGCTAAAAGGGTGCGAACTTTTTCTTCATAAGACGCTCGTGCAAGGTTTAGATCCTGTTCTAAGCTCTCTGTCGTGTTGTACATGAAAAGGCCAAGGAGTTTGCATGGTGGTTCCCGGATTGAAAGTAGTAATGGCCTTGAGTGTCGTCACCCTGCTGACGGCTTGCGACGAGAAAAAGCCCGTGCAGGAATACCTGCCACGGGTGTTCGTGCAAGTCGTCAAGCCGGCGGATTACGCGGCCTCGGTTACCCTCACCGGTGATATCCAGGCACGGATACAGACGGAGCTGTCTTTTCGTGTGGGTGGCAAGATCATCCAGCGTTCGGTTGATGTCGGTGATCGAGTGACCGCCAGGCAAGTGCTGGCCCGGCTCGACCCCAAGGATTTGCAGACCAATGTCGATTCGGCCCAGGCGCAAGTCATCGCCGAACAGGCGCGGGTGACGCAGAGTGCGGCGGCGTTCGTGCGTCAGCAAAAATTGCTGCCCAAGGGCTACACCAGCCAGAGCGAATACGACTCGGCCCAGGCCGCCTTGCACAGCAGCCAAAGTGCCTTGAGCGCCGCCCAGGCGCAGTTGGCCAATGCCAAGGATCAATTGAGCTATACGGCGCTGATCGCCGACGCCCCGGGGATCATTACCGAGCGCCAGGCGGAAGTCGGCCAGGTGGTGCAGGCGACCATGCCGGTCTTCAGCCTGGCCCGTGACGGCGACCGGGATGCGGTGTTCAACGTCTATGAATCACTGCTGGCCGAGAAGCCGAAAGATCAAACCATCGTCCTCAGCCTGCTCGACAACCCGGCGATCAAGACCACCGGCACCGTGCGCGAAGTCACCCCCTCGGTGTCGGCGCAATCGGGAACCGTGCAGGTCAAGGTCGGTCTCGACAAACTGCCCGACGGCATGCAATTGGGCTCGGTGGTGAGTGCCACGGCCAGGGGATCGGGCAAGTCGGTCATCGAGTTGCCGTGGTCGGCACTGACCAAGAACATCAGTGAGCCTGCTGTGTGGATTGTCGACGACAAGGGCAAGGCCCAATTGCATTCGGTCACGGTCAGTCGCTACCTGACCGGCAAGGTCATCATCAGCGACGGATTGAAGGACGGGGACAAAGTCATCATCGCAGGCGGACAACTCTTGCACCCGGACATGGAAGTCGAAATTGCCGAAAACACTTACAAGGATCTGACGTGGGGAGCCAAGCCATGAAGCCTTTATGGGCGTTGTCCATCGGGCTGGTGCTGAGCGCCTGTTCCAAAAGCGAGCCACCGCCGGCGCCGGTACGGCCGGTGCTGTCGATCAAGGTTCAGGCCTTGAGCGAAGAGGACCTGGGCCGCTTCGCCGGCAGTATCCAGGCGCGCTATGAAACCGATACCGGGTTCCGCGTGGGCGGGCGAATCGCCAGCCGTAACGTCGATGTCGGCACCGAGGTGCAGAAGGGCACATTGCTCGCCACCCTCGATCCTTCGGATCAACAGAACCAATTGCGCTCGGCCCAGGGCGATCTGGCGAAAATCCAGGCGCAACTGATCAACGCCAAGGCCACGGCCCAACGCCAGCAAGCCTTGTTTGACCGAGGGGTCGGCGCCCAAGCGCAACTCGACGAGGCTAACACGGACCTGAAAACCACCCAGGCCTCCCTCGATCAGGCTCGCGCAGCCGTCAACCAGAGCAAGGACCAACTGGGCTACACCGAGCTGCGCGCCGACCATAAAGCCGTGGTCACCCAGTGGAGTGCCGAGGCCGGGCAAGTGGTGTCGGCCGGTCAGCAAGTGGTGACCCTGGCGCAACCGGATATCAAGGAAGCGGTGATCGACCTGCCCGATACCCTGGTCGATCAACTGCCCAGCGATGTGGTGTTTCTGGTCGCTGCGCAGCTGGATCCGAGCATCAACACCACCGCCATCATCCGCGAAATCGAGCCTCAGGCTCAAAGCGCCACACGCACCCGTCGTGCCCGCCTGACCCTGGCCGAAACGCCAGAGGGCTTTCGTCTGGGGACGGCCATCAGCGTCACCCTGAGCTCGGCGATCAAGCCGCGCATCGAGTTGCCTGTCACCGCGCTACAGGAGGTCGATGGCAAGCCACGGATCTGGGTGATCGATGCACAGAGTAAAACCGTTTCTCCCCGTGAAATCACCGTGATCAGCCGTACCGACAGCACCGTGGTGCTGGCCGGCGGCGTGAAGAACGGCGAACGGGTGGTCAGTGCCGGTGTGAACAGCCTCAAGCCGGGGCAACAAGTGAAAATCGACGAGGACAGTCAATGAAAGGGCCTTTCAACCTCTCGGAATGGGCCCTCAAGCATCAGTCGTTCATCTGGTATCTGATGTTCGTCGCATTGCTGATGGGTGTGTTCTCGTACTTCAACCTGGGGCGCGAAGAAGACCCTTCGTTCACCATCAAGACCATGGTGATCCAGAGTAAATGGCCGGGGGCGACCCAGGAGGAAACCCTCAAGCAGATCACCGACCGGATCGAGAAAAAGCTCGAAGAGCTCGACTCCCTCGACTATGTGAAAAGCTACACGCGCCCCGGTGAGTCCACGGTGTACGTGTACCTGCGCGACACCACCAGTGCCAAGGACATTCCGGAAATCTGGTACCAGGTGCGCAAGAAGATCAACGACATCAAATACCAGTTCCCGCAGGGCATACAGGGGCCGTCGTTCAACGACGAGTTCGGTGACGTCTTCGGCTCGATCTACGCTTTCACCGCCGACGGTTTGACCCTGCGTCAGTTGCGCGATTACGTGGAACAGGCGCGCATGGAAATTCGCGGCGTGCCGGGGCTGGGCAAGATCGAAATGGTCGGCCAGCAGGACGAAGTGCTGTACCTGAACTTTTCCACGCGCAAACTCGCAGCGCTGGGCATCGATGAGCGTCAGGTGGTGCAGAGCCTGCAATCTCAGAACGCCGTGACCCCGGCGGGTGTCATCGAGGCCGGGCCGGAGCGGATTTCGGTGCGCACTTCAGGGAAGTTCGCTTCGGAGAAAGACCTGGCCGAGGTCAACCTCAAGCTCAACGATCGCTACTATCGTCTGGCCGACATTGCCGAAATCAGTCGCGGCTATGTCGATCCGGCCTCGCCGGAATTCCGCTATAACGGCAAACAGGCCATCGGCCTGGCGATCGCCATGCAGAAGGGTGGCAACGTCCAGGCGTTCGGCAAGGCTTTGCACACCCGTATCGACCAGTTGACCGCCGACCTGCCGGTGGGTGTCGGCATTTACAACGTTTCCGACCAGGCCGTAGTGGTGGAAGAGGCCGTCGGCGGCTTTACCAGCGCGCTGTTCGAGGCGGTGGTGATCGTGCTGCTGGTCAGTTTCGTCAGCCTTGGCGTGCGCGCCGGGCTGGTGGTGGCGTGCTCGATCCCGTTGGTGCTGGCGATGGTGTTCGTGTTCATGGAATACAGCGGCATCACCATGCAGCGGATTTCCCTCGGTGCACTTATCATCGCCCTCGGCCTGCTGGTGGACGATGCGATGATCACCGTGGAAATGATGGTCACGCGCCTGGAAATGGGCGAGACCAAGGAGCAGGCGGCGACCTTCGCCTACACCTCCACGGCGTTCCCGATGCTCACCGGTACGCTGGTCACGGTGGCGGGCTTTGTGCCAATCGGCTTGAACGCCAGCTCCGCCGGTGAATACACCTACACCCTGTTTGCGGTGATTGCCTGTGCGATGCTGGTGTCATGGGTGGTGGCGGTTCTGTTTGCGCCGGTGATCGGCGTGCACATTCTCAGTACCAATGTGAAACCCCATGAAGGCGAACCCGGGCGCATCGGCAAGGCGTTCAACGGCGGGCTGCTGTGGTGCATGCGCAATCGCTGGTGGGCCATCGGCATCACCGTGCTGTGCTTTGTACTGGCGGTGTTCAGCATGCGCTACGTGCAGAACCAGTTCTTCCCGTCTTCGGATCGCCCGGAAATCCTGGTGGACCTGAACCTGCCGCAAAACGCCTCGCTCGACGAAACCCGCCGGGCCGTCGATCGTCTCGAAGCCACGCTCAAGGACGATCCGGACATCGTGCGCTGGAGCACCTACGTCGGTCAGGGCGCGATCCGTTTCTACCTGCCACTGGACCAACAACTGCAAAACCCCTTCTACGCGCAGTTGGTGATCGTCAGCAAAGGCCATACCCGTGAAGCCATGATGCAGAAGCTTCGCGAGCGCTTGCGCAACGACTTCGTCGGCATCGGCAGTTATGTCCAGGCACTGGAAATGGGCCCGCCGGTAGGGCGTCCGATCCAGTACCGGGTCAGCGGCAAGGACATCGACCAGGTGCGCCGGCATGCCATCGACCTGGCCACGGAGCTGGACAAGAACCCGCACGTTGGCGAGATCATCTACGACTGGAACGAGCCGGGCAAAGTCCTGCGTATCGACATCGCCCAGGACAAGGCGCGGCAACTGGGGCTGTCTTCCGAGGATGTGGCCAACCTGATGAACGGCATTGTCAGCGGCCAGACGGTGACCCAGGTCGATGACGACATTTACCTGATCAACGTGGTCGGTCGCGCGGTGGATTCCGAACGCGGTACACCGGAAACCCTGCAGAACCTGCAGATCGTCACGCCGAGCGGTACGTCGATTCCATTGCTGGCGTTCGCCACGGTGCGCTACGAACTGGAGCAGCCGCTGGTGTGGCGTAGGGATCGCTTGCCGACCATTACCATCAAGGCGGCAATACGCGACGAGATCCAGCCGACCGACCTGGTGAAAATCCTCAAGCCGTCCATCGACGCTTTCGCAGCCAAACTGCCGGCGGGCTACAAGGTCGCCACCGGTGGTACGGTGGAGGAAAGCGGCAAGGCCCAGGGCCCGATTGCCAAGGTGGTGCCGCTGATGCTGTTCATGATGGCGACCTTCCTGATGATCCAGCTGCACAGCGTGCAGAAGCTGTTCCTGGTGGCCAGCGTTGCGCCGCTGGGGCTGATCGGCGTGGTGATCGCGCTGGTGCCGACGGGCACGCCTATGGGCTTCGTGGCGATCCTCGGGATTCTGGCGCTGATTGGTATCATCATCCGTAACTCGGTGATCCTGGTGACCCAGATCGAAGAGTACGAGCACAAGGGCTACGCGCCGTGGGATGCGGTGGTGCAGGCCACCGAACATCGACGTCGGCCGATCCTGCTGACCGCCGCGGCGGCGAGCATGGGGATGATCCCGATTGCCCGGGAAGTGTTCTGGGGGCCGATGGCCTACGCCATGATCGGCGGGATCGTCATCGCCACCTTGCTGACGCTGCTGTTTTTACCGGCGCTGTATGTGGCCTGGTACAAGATTCGCGAGCCGAAGAAAGAGGCGCAGTAAGGGCGAGCGCTTCGCGCTCATCGCGAGCAGGCTCGCTCCCACAGGGGTTATGTGAACGCCGAGATCCAATGTGGGAGCGAGCTTGCTCGCGATGGCGTCCGAATTGACTACACAGCCTTACGCCAGACACTCGCCAACCAAGGCTGCTGCTCCCGCGGCAGCCCGGCCGGCCGGTAGTAATGCTCCAGTTCGACAAACCCCGCCTCGATCAACAAATGCTGCCAGGCAACCAGGTCGTGGTACGACCCATAACGCGGCCCGTTCCAGCCTTCCTGATTCTCGCCACGAGGATTGGAACTGAACAACACCCCACCCGGTTTCAGCGCTCCCCACAATTGCTTCAACACCCGCGGCAATTCCTGACGCGGAACATGAAACAGCACCGCGTTGGCAAAAATCCCGTCGAAACGCTCGGCCGGCAGATCAAGCTTCAGGAAGTCCTGCTGCCACACCTCGCAACCGCTGTCCTCACGGGCCATCTGTGCGAATTTTTCCGAACCGTCGAGGCCGACCGCCTTGTGGCCCATACGGGTGAACGTCTGCAGATCACGACCCGGCCCGCAGCCAAAGTCGAGAATGTCGAAAGGCGCCTCGCCCTGAATGTGCCGCAGCAGGGCATCGATATTCTGGCTGACATCGTGATCGCGCGTGCCCTCGCGAAAGTCTTCGGCGACCGCATTGTAATGGCCGAGGGTCGTGGAGGTGATCTGTTCGAGGTCGTCGGGCGTCTGTTTCATCGTCGGGCTGCGCAGGCAATTTGGATTCACAGAATATACGCCATGAGGCCTGGGGCTGCTGCGCAGCCCATCGCGAGCAGGCTCGCACACACTGATTCGCGCCGTGCATAAATTTTGTGTGCGCTGAGGATCAACTGTGGGAGCGAGCCTGCTCGCGAAGGCGATATCACTGACAACAGAAGATTCAGCCCTTTTTCATCCCCAAACACTCAATGGAGTGATCCACCATCGCCTTGGCAATCTCCAGCAAATGCCAGATCGAGTACACCATCGCCCGCTCGGCGCCCTTGAGTTGATCGCCACACTGATACGCGGTGACCGAAGCACAACGCAGCAGGTCGGCGACATAGAGCTGGGTGTCTTCAAAACTCACGTCTTTGCTGACGTTGTAGAAGCGCATTTCATCGGGGGGTGTGGGTTGCTTGCCGGTGAGGTGGAAATCGATGGCTCGGTAGAGCGCGGAACGATCCCTGAGCAAATCGTCGGTGACGGTTTCGTTGGAGGGACTTTCGGGAGGTGGATCGGGAACGGGTTTCTTCATTGGTAAAACTCCTGACTATAAGTTGGAGCCAACCGATTTCGCGACTAAACGAATAGGGGGTGGCGGCTGCACACAGGTTAGTCGACCGGCCGCCAGGCAAAACCGGCGCACCACGAGGGTGCCCTGCGCACAGCCACCATAAAATTCAGGCAATAAATAACACCTGAAAAAAGGTGACGCTGTGCGCCCGACGCGGATCCGGGCGACTAAACCCGATCACTGATGAGCAGTGACGGACCGAGACTAGCCACGGAATTCGGCAGGCGCAAGCGAGCGAAATGATCTAGGAAATGTCCTGCAAAAGAAAGGGAACGAGCCTGCAAAATCGCTGATTTTCCTGTACGAAATATCATCAAGATCGCCACTCGTGTAGGAGCGAGCTTGCTCGCGAAAAACCTGAGGGCGCCACGGGGAATCTGGTTTCCCGCGTTATCGTTGACCTCCATCGCGAGCGGGCTCGCTCCTACAGGGCTAGCGCTTGTTCAACCCCCGCGCCAACCGGTCCCCACCTAACTGAACCACCGCCACCACCGCCACCAGCAACACAATCACCGTCAACATGATCTGGCTATCAAAGCGCTGATACCCATACCGATAGGCAATGTCCCCCAGTCCACCGGCGCCAATCGCCCCGGCCATGGCCGACGAATTGATCATGGTCACCAAGGTAATCGTGAACCCGCCAACAATCCCCGGCAGCGCCTCAGGCAACAACACATGCCAGACGATGTGCCAACGCCGGCAACCCATGGCTTGCGCCGCTTCAATCAATCCATGATCGACCTCGCGCAAGCTGACTTCGGCAATGCGTGCAAAGAAAGGAGTAGCAGCGATGGTCAACGGCACCACGGCCGCCCACACGCCGTAGGTGGTGCCGACGATGAGCCGAGTGAACGGAATCAGCGCCACCATCAAAATCAGAAACGGAATCGAGCGGAACAAATTCACGAACGCACCCAGTGCGCGGTTCAGCGCCGGGGCTTCGTAGATGCCGCCCCTGGAGCTGGTGACCAGGATCACCGCCAGCGGAATGCCCGCCAACAGCGCGATCAACGACGACACACCGACCATCAGGAACGTGTCGATGAAACCCTGCAGCAAGCGATCAAACCACATAGCCCAGCACCTCCACCTGTTGCGCCCAATGACCGGCGCGTTGACGCAACTCTTCGGCACCGAGCGTCGAGCCGGTCACCGCCAGCAGCAGTTGCCCGAGGGCATGGCCCTGAATCCGCTCCACGCCGCCTTGCAGCAATCGCACACGGCCTCCAAGGGCGCTGAACAATGCCGCCAGGTCCGGTTCGTCGTGTTGGCTGCCGGTGAACTGCAGGCGCAAGACCACGGCGGTGTCCGGGGACTGTGGCTGCGCCTGCAAACGACTTTGCAGCTCTTTGGGCAATGCGTGTTGCAACGGCGCCAGCAATGTCTTGCTGACCTCGTGCTGCGGATCGCCGAACACTTCCCACACCGGCCCTTGCTCGGCGATACGTCCGTGCTCCAGGACAACCACGCGATCACAGATCCCACGGATCACCGCCATCTCATGGGTGATCAAAACGATGGTCAGGCCCAGGCGCTGATTGATCTCGCGCAGCAGGCCGAGGATCGACTGCGTGGTCTCCGGGTCGAGCGCCGAGGTGGCTTCGTCGCACAACAGGATTTGCGGGTCATGCACCAGCGCCCGGGCAATGCCCACGCGCTGTTTCTGCCCGCCGGACAACTGCGCCGGGTAAGCCTTGTGTTTGGCTTGCAGGCCGACCAGCTCCAGCAGTTCACGGACCTTCTGTTCGCGTTGTTCCTTGGGCACACCGGCGACTTTCAGCGGCAGCTCGACGTTCTGCCAAACGGTCTTGGCCGACATCAGGTTGAAGTGCTGGAAGATCATGCCGATGCGCCGACGCAGCGCCACCAGGCGGTCTTCGTCGAACTCGCCGATGTCCACTTGGTCGATCAGCACTCGGCCGCTGCTCGGTTGTTCCAGGCGATTGATGGTGCGGATCAGCGACGACTTGCCGGCGCCGCTGCGACCGATGATACCGAACACTTCGCCGCGCCGGATCGCCAGGTCGATGCCGTGCAACGCGGCCACCGGGCCTTGCTGGCCGTTGTAGGTTTTGCCCAGATTGATGAAGCGCACATGAGCGCGATTGAGCTCGGGATGCAGCTCGGTTTGTTCAGCACGTAGAGGCTCTGGAAGCTCCAGTCGCCGTTGAATGGCGGCGCTCATGTTCAGCTTTCCCAACCGGCTTGATAGAGCTTGCCGTGAGCCTTGTCCAGTGCGGCGCGTACAGCGGGTGAGTGCTGGTAGATGTCGACGAACCTGATCAGGCGCGGGTCGGTTTTGCTCTTGGGCTGGATCACGAACTGAATCACGTATTCCTTGTGATCGAGGCCGTCGAACAGCAGCGCGGAGCCCGCGTCGAAGGTTTTCGACAAGCGAATGTAGGCCGGGTAGCCCTGCACCAGATCGGCATCGTCATAGGCGCGAACCAGTTGCACGGCTTCGACCTGGAGGATCTTGATGTGCTTCGGGTTGGCGATGATGTCTTCTTCTGTGGCCTTGTAGCCGACGCCGGGCTTGAGCGTGATCAGACCGGCCTTGGCCAGCAGTTGCAAGCCACGACCGCTGTTGATCGGATCGTTGGCGATGGCCACGCTGGCGCCTTGCGGCAGTTCGTCGAAGCCTTTGTATTTCTTCGAGTAGAGGCCGACGTTGTTGATGATGCCGGGTGCGAACGGTACCAGGTCGAAACCCGAAGCGGCCTTGGCGTTTTCCAGGAACGGGATGTGCTGGAAGTAGTTCACGTCGATGTCGCCTGAAGCCAGGCTGACGTTCGGTGCAATCCAGTCGCTGAACTCCACCAGTTCGACTTTCAGGCCTTGTTTGCCAGCTTCTTCGACGGCCGCTTCAAGGGGAATGGCGAAGGCGGCGGTGGTGCCGATTTTCAGTGGGGCGTCGGCTGCGAAGGTCACCGAACTGAACAGGCCGAGGGCCAGGGCCAGTGCTTTGACTGGGTGGGAGAGGTCGTTCTTTTTCATGATGAGTTATCCAGTCAGTGCATTAAGTTTGTGGTGTCTGTTCGGGCCTCATCGCGAGCAGGCTCGCTCCTACAGGGGGTTTTGAGAACGCCAGAGATCTACTGTAGGAGCGAGCCTGCTCGCGATGCTTTTAGCGTCGGAAGGCCGAGCCGGTATGTTGCTCAGGCAAAAACGCCTCTCGCTGAAACAGCTTTTCGCGCAAGGTGCCGCCGTCGTACGCCGTCTTGTACGAGCCCCGCCGCTGCAACTCGGGGATCACGAGCTCGATGAAATCCACATAGCTTTCCGGCGTGACGATGCGGGTCAGGTTGAAGCCATCCAGCCCGGTTTCGGCGATCCACGACTCCAGCTCATCCGCCACTTGCTGCGGCGAACCGACCACAGTGATGTAGCGACCGCCGAGGGCGTGTTGTTCCAGCAGTTTGCGTCGCGTCCAGTCGTTGTTTTGCAGGTGCCTGGTGGCGGACTGGATCGCATTGCTCTTCACGTACTGAATCGGCTCGTCGATTTCATATTGGGAAAAATCGATCCCGGTGGACGCCGAGAAGTGCGCCACGCCGGCTTCGGCACTGGCGTAGCTCAAGTATTCGGCGTGCTTGGCCCAGGCCAGCTCTTCCGTGGCGCCAACGATCACGTTCAGGCCCATGAACACCTTGATGTCCTCGGGATTGCGCCCGGCGGAGGCGGCGCTGGCGCGCACCTTGTCCACCTGAGCCTTGGTCGATGCCTTGGTCTGGCCGCTGATGAACACGCACTCGGCATGTCGCCCGGCGAACAGCAAACCGCGATCCGAACTGCCGGCCTGGAACAGCACCGGCGTGCGCTGCGGCGAAGGTTCACACAGGTGATAACCCTCAACCTGATAGAACTCGCCCTTGTGCTCGACCTTGTGCACTTTGTCCGGCTGCGCGTAGATCCGTTGCTGCGGATCGTTGAGCACCGCGCCGTTTTCCCAACTGCCTTCCAGGAGTTTGTAGAGCACCTCCAGGTACTCGTCGGCCTGGTCATAGCGGCGGTCATGCTCGACCTGTTCGCTCAGGCCCATGGCCTTGGCGGCGCTGTCGAGATAGCCGGTGACGATGTTCCAGCCGACTCGCCCACGGCTCAGGTGATCCAGCGTCGACAGGCGGCGGGCGAACAGATACGGCGCTTCGTAGGTGAGGTTGGCGGTCAGGCCAAAACCGAGGTTTTTCGTTACCGCCGCCATCGCTGAAACAAGCAACAGCGGGTCGTTGACCGGCAACTGGATCGACTCTTTCAACGGCACGTCCACCGAGTTCTGGTAGACGTCGTAGACCCCGACGATGTCAGCAATGAACAGACCGTCGAACAGCCCGCGCTCCAGAAGCTGCGCCAGTTCGGTCCAATATTCGATCGTGTTGTAGCGGGTGGACGTGTCGCGCGGGTGCGTCCACAAGCCGTGGTTGATGTGCCCGATGCAATTCATGTTGAACGCGTTGAGCAGGATTTTCTTTTTCGCGGCGGTCATCAAATGGTCCCCCGCAGTGGCGGGTTTTCATCGTTGAGGTAGTAATTGCCCACCGCGTGATACTTCCAGCGCACCGGGTCGTGCAGGGTGTGCACCCGGGCGTTGCGCCAGTGGCGGTCGAGGCCGTGTTCGATCAGGGTTGCCTGGCTGCCGGCCAGTTCGAACAGCGTGCTGCCGGCGGCCAGGGAGATTTCGGTGCTGAGGGCGCGGGCTTCGGCGACGGCAATCGACGCAGCCGCGACGGTCTCGGCCTGGGTGTCGGCCTGGGCCTTGTCGAGGTATTCACCGGCACGCTCCAGCAGCGCCTCGGCGGCGTGCAGGCGAATGCTCAAGTGGCCGAAGCTCTTGAGGGTCAGCGGATCGTCCGTGGCTTTTTCGTGGGTGGCGTCGATCCACGGCCGGGTTTTGGTGCGCACGAAATGCAGCGCATCTTCATACGCGGCGCGGGCGATGCCGGTGTCGATGGCGGCATGGAGAATCTGCGCCAGCGGGCCAACCGGGGTCGGGCGTTCGAAAGCGCTCTGAAAGGGGATGACGTCTTCGGCGGCGACGTAGACATCTTCGAACACCACCGAACCGCTACCGGTGGTGCGCTGGCCGAAGCCGCTCCAGTCGTCGATCACGCTCAGGCCCTTGCTGTCGCGCGGGACGAACGCCAGTTGCTGCACGCCGTTTTCATCCACCACCGAGGTGGGAATGCGCTGGGCGTAGATCGCGCCCGTGGCGTAGAACTTGCGGCCATTGATGCGATAGCCGCTGGCGTCGCGAGTCAGGCTGGTGACGCGATCGTGTGCGGTTTTAGTGCCGAGTTCGGCCAACGCATTGCCGAAGCGCTGACCGGCCAAAACCTCGGCGTACAGGCGTTGCTTTTGCTCGTGGCTGCCGTTCACCCGCAGTACTTCGAGGGCATAGAAATGGTTCTGTGGGATCTGCCCAAGGGAGCCGTCGGCCCGGGCGATCAAGGCGATGACCTTGGCCAGGGTGACGTTGGAAACACCGGCGCCGCCGAATTCCTTTGGCACGCTGATGCCCCACAGGCCCGAGCGGGAAAACACCTCCAGTTCCGGGTGTGGCAAACGGCGTTCGCGGTCGCGTGTGGCGCTGTCGCGCTTGAAGTCTTCGGCAAGGTCGCTGGCGACGATCAGGGCTTGTTCATCGCTGGTGATGACCGCGACGGGGTGAGAACTTGTCATGTGTTTCTCCAGAGCTCTGGTAAAAAGTGTTCTGGTCGTCAGATCCAGGAATGGCGATTAGGCAGCGTGCCATTGAGGCGGTAGGCGCCGACCGCGTGATACTTCCAGCGCACCGGGTCGTGCAGGGTGTGTACCCGGGCGTTGCGCCAGTGGCGGTCGAGGTTGAATTCGGCGAGGGTCGCGCGGCTGCCGGCCAGCTCGAAGAGCTTTTCGCTGGCCAGCAATGAAATCTCGGTGGTCAGCACTTTGGCTTCGGCCACGGCAATCGAGGCGCGGGCGGCGGACTCGACGGTGAAGGGTGCGGCGCTGACGTCATCGAGCACTTGCCCGGCCTTGCGCAGCAGCGCTTCGGCGGCGTGCAGTTCGATTTTCAACTTGCCGATATCGGCGATCACGTACAGGTCATCGCTGGCCCGCTCGACCTTGGCGTCGATCCACGGCCGGGCGCGGGTTTTCACGAAGTCGATGGCGTCGTCGATGGCGCCTCGGGCGATACCGGCGTCGATGGCCGCTTGAATCAGTTGCGAGACGGCACCCTGGATGTTCGGCGTGTCGTTGATCCGCCAGTTATCCACCACCCATTCAGGATCGACCTGCACGTTGTTGAGCAAAATCGTGCCGCTGGCGGTGGTGCGCTGACCAAACCCGGACCAGTCATCGACGATGCGCAATCCCGGTGTGCCGCGCCGGACGAACGCCAACACTTGTTTGCCATCGTCGTTCAGCGCTTTGACCGCGACCCAATGGGCGAACAGTGCGCCAGTGGAATAGAACTTCTGGCCATTGAGGACGCCGTCTGCGGTGATGCGTGCCTTCAGTTCCAGGGTATTTTTGGTGCCGCGTTCCGGCCCGGCATTGCCGATGCGCCAGCCATCCAGGACGCTTTTGAACAGTTGTTTTTTCTGCGCTTCGGTGGCGCTGCCGAGCACCAGGTTGAGAATGCCGAACTGGTTTTGCGGGATCTGCCCAAGCGCCGGGTCCGCCGCGGAAATGATCGCGAAGACCTCGGCCAGGGTGACGAACGAAACCTGCGGGCCGCCGTACTCGCGGGGGATGGAAATACTGCCCAGGCCGCTGCGGGTGAACTGTTCTATTTCAGACCACGGGAGCTTGCGCTGCCGGTCACGTTTGGCTGCTTGCAGGCGGGCGACTTGCGCCAGTTCGTGGGCCGCGTTGATGGCTTGAGCATCGTTGCGCAGGACTTTTGCGGGCAACAACAGCGGGGCGATGTCCAGATCACTCTGGACGTTTGCATCTGCCAGACTGGACATCAGTGCCGCTCCTTGGCTGCACGCAATGCCCTGGCGATCTGCACTGGGGTGATTGTGTTCCGGACCATACCTACCTCACATCTTATGGAAGCGCCGCTTGTGGCAGCGCATGAAATCAAGGATGTCCGGTGGTCCGGTTTATATACCCTAAACGTGTATAAATATTTTATGAACTAACTTTTAGGAATATAGATAGAAGGATGATTCCACCGCAGAGGCCTTTTCATCGTCTACGGGGTTCGGCAGCCTTGAGGGGTTGTTTCTTCGGGACTTTCAGATAGGTATTTGCACATCCGATTTTCAGCGTACGGGCCGGCGCCCAGCGGGAGTTGTTGCCCACCCGGTCGAGAATGCAGTACGTCACTTCCAGCCGCAGGTCTTCGCCAGCTTCGAGGATGATGGCCGGCGGTATCCAGACCTGAATCGGCTGACCCACATCGGCGCACTTGAGCCGTGGCAGGTCCATGCGCACATCGCCCCAGCGCAGGGTGATTTCGTCGTCCACGGCCATGTTCAGGTACGGCTCGATGGTCAAGGGAACACCGCGTTTGACCTGGCTCGGGTTGACCCCCTGACGGCGAATCGCCTCGGGAATGCTCACCGGTGCCAGGCACTGGTTTTCATCGCCGCACAGCGCGGAAGGTTGGCCGCCCGGACAGTCGAGTTTGACCTGCAAGTTTCGGCTGGCCGAAATCACCGCATCTCGACCTACCTGCATGACCCGGTAGTGAAGGCGCGAGGTACCGTTGGCGACAAAGCTTTCAGGCACCCGCAGTTGTACCGGTTGGCCGACGTCGCTGGCTGTCAGCACGCGGGAGGCCACGTAGCAGTTGTCCCAGAACAGTTCGATCAGGTCGCCTTCGTCCATGGCGGGGTAAGGCGCCACATCGATCAGCAGGTGCGCCGCGCAAGTGACGTTGATACCGGTCTTGTTGGTTTGCGCCAGGGTCGGGGCCACAAGCCCGGATTTGTTCGAGGTGCTTTTCATGAAGTCTCCTTGAAGTCTTGCAACGAAGTCCGTTTCTGGGAAATCAAAAACTAAGTATCGAACAGCAAAACCATTCATTACTTTTAATTGAAATAATGAGTTTGGCGGGAAGAGTGACGTTGGTCGAAGACTAGATAAGAGTCAGGGGGGAGAGGTGTCAATGAGATTTATTAGTTATGAGTGAAGTGTGCTGTTATTCAGAAAGTTCCTACGGTGCCTAGTAAGTAAACCATGCCGGTGTGTCGAACTTTTCCGCTGAAAGTGGCTAAAAGTGGGAGGCTTGGTGTGCGTGGTTGACCGAGTGCTGCGAAAGGAACCAGATTGGGAGAAAGGGATTAATTGTAGTGGTGCATATATATGTACCGCGCATGCGTACAAAATATGTATGTCGAATGGATGGGGTTAGTTTGGTATTGGTAAAGTATTTTTTGCGATGGTGTCACTTCCGTCCATGGAAGATGGCCATTGTTGAGCAGGGTTGTTAGTTATGGCTGTTGTTCAGGAACTTGCTTAGGAATTGTTTTGTCCGCTCTTCTTTCGGGTTGGCAAACAACGCCTTCGCTTCGCCTTGCTCGACGATCACACCCTTGTCGAAAAACACCACACGGTTGGCCACGTCCCGGGCAAAGCCCATTTCATGGGTAACGATCACCATGGTGCGCTTCTCTTCGGCCAGGCCGCGGATGGTCGCCAACACCTCGCCCACTAACTCCGGGTCGAGGGCCGAGGTCGGCTCATCGAACAAGATCACTTCCGGCTCCATCGCCAGCGCCCGGGCAATCGCCACGCGCTGTTGCTGGCCACCGGAGAGGCGACGCGGGTAGGCGTCCTCCTTGCCCGCCAGACCGACCTTGGCCAACAGTTTTTTACCCAGGGCCACGGCGTCGTCGCGCGGTGTCTTCTTGACCACGATCGGGCCTTCGATGACGTTTTCCAGGGCGGTGCGGTGAGGGAACAGGTTGAAGTTCTGGAACACAAAACCTACGTGCTGGCGCAAACGCCGCACCAGGCTCTGTTGCTGGTTCAGGGGGCGGCTGGTATCGACTTCGATATCGCCGACCTTGATCCGGCCACTGGTGGGTTCTTCCAGAAAATTCAAGCAGCGCAGGAAGGTGGTCTTGCCCGAACCGCTGGGGCCGATGATCGCGACCACCTCGCCTTCCTTGACCTCAAGATCGATGCCGTTGAGCACGACTTGACCCTTGAACTGCTTTGTCAGTTTTTCCACGACAATCATCGGGTCAGGACTCCTGGTCGTGCCGATTGACCCGCGCTTCCAACTGGTTCTGCAGGTGCGAAAGCACCGTGGCCAGGACCCAGTAGATCAGTGCGGCGGCAAGATACATGGTGAAGATTTCGAAGGTGCGAGCGGTGATCAACTGCGCCTGACGGAACAGTTCCGGCACCTGGATGGTAGCGGCCAGCGCGGTGTCCTTGACCAGCGAAATGAAGCTGTTGCCCAGTGGCGGCAATGCGGTGCGCATCGCCTGCGGCAAGATGGCCCGGCGCAGGGTCTGCGCGCGGGTCATGCCGATACTGGCAGCCGCTTCCCACTGGCCGCGTTCGATGGAGCTGATCGCGGCACGCAGGATTTCACAGGCGTAGGCGGCCATGTTCAGCGAGAAGCCAATCAGGGCCGCCGGCAGCGGATCCAGTTCCAGACCCAATTGCGGCAAGCCGTAATAGATCACGAACAGTTGCACCAGCAACGGCGTGCCGCGAAAGAACGACACGTAGATGCGAGCGATCCAGCTCACCAGTTTGAAGCGCGAAAGGCGCATCAGCGCCAGACCGAAGCCCATCACCAGGCCGAAGAACATCCCGCCCAGGCTGAGAATGACCGTGTAATACGCGCCCTTGAGCAGAAAGGGCGCGGAGTCCAGTGCGAGTTGGAAAGCTTCTCCCATTATTGAGTGACGTCAGCGTTGAAGTATTTTTCCGAGAGCTTTTTCAGGGTGCCATCGGCGCGCAGCTTATCGATTGCCTTGTTCACCGCGGCCAGCAGTTCAGGCTCGCCTTTGCGCAGGGCAATGCCGGCTTCCTGACGGGAGAACGCATCACCGGCAGCGGTGGTGTCCTTGGCCTTCTTGGCGTATTCCAGCGCGGCCAGGCGGTCGATCAGAATGGCGTCGATACGGCCGACACGCAGGTCCTGGAACTTGGTCGGATCATCTTCGTAGGTGCGGATGTCAGCGGTCGGCACATTGGCCTTGACCCACTCTTCGTAGTTGGTGCCCAGGCCTACACCGACTTTCTTGCCAGACAGGTCGGCGGCGGACTTGATGTTCAGCTCGGCGGCCTTTTTCGTCAGCACCAGCGCCTGAATCCCGGAAACGGTGTAGGGCTCGGAGAAGTCATACTTCTTCTTGCGCTCTTCGGAGATGGTCACCTGGTTGATGACTGCGTCCAGGCGCTTGGATTCCAGGGCCGCGAGGATGCCGTCCCATTTGGTGGGTTGCAGCTTGACCTTCACGCCCAGCTCTTTGGCCAGGGCTTCAGAGAACTCGACTTCGAAGCCGGTCAGTTTGCCGTCGGCGTCGACGAAACTGAACGGTGGGTAGGTGCCTTCCAGGCCGACGTTGATCACGCCTTTGTCCTTGATTTGTTGCAACTGCTCACCGGCAACCGCCTGGCCAATCAGGCCGGCGCTCAGTGCCAGGCCCAGCGAACCCACCAGCAGATTGCGACGTAGTGCGGAAAAATTCATGACAAGCCCCTGTGTTTTCTTATGGAAGACGCTTTTGTGAAAATTTGGCGAAATCGGGAATTAAGCGACAGCGCTATCCTGCCTTAAAGCAGCGTATGCGTCTCTCGGGAAATTCGCCTGTAGCGTGACTATATGATGGCGTTTTTAGATTGGAAAATAATAATTAATCTTCTGGTTATTCCACTTTGGAATAGCTTGCGTTTTTACTGTAGGAGCGTGCTTGCACGCGATGGACGTCAACGATAACGCTGGCAACCTGACACCCCGCGGTGCCCTGTCGTCCATCGCGAGCAAGCTCGCTCCTACAGGAAATCCTTGTAGGCAAACAGTGCCGGTGCCCCGCCGGTGTGCAGGAAGATAATCGGCCCCTCGTCGAAACGCTGACGCCCGATCCCGTCCAGCAAACCCGCCATGGCCTTGCCAGTGTAGACCGGGTCCAGCAGCAAGCCTTCCTGACTCGCCAGCAGCTTCACCGCCGCCAGTGTGCCGGCATTCGGCTCGCCATAACGGGGGGCGAAATACTCATCCCACAACTCGACTTTGAAAGCGTCCGGCAGGCTGACGCCCAGCAACTCGGCGGTGCGTTCGGCCAAGCCTTGAACCTTTGGCCGCTGATCTTCATCGCTGCGCGAAACCGTCACACCGATTACTGGCAGATCCGGCAATGCTTCACTCAAAGCCAGTGCCAGGCCGCTGTGGGTACCGGCGCTGCCCGAAGCCAGGACCACGGCGGCGAACTTCAGGCCGGTGTCCTTGATCTGTTCGGCCAGTTCCAGCCCGGCGCGCACGTAGCCCAGTGCGCCCAGCGCATTGGAGCCACCGATCGGCACCAGGTACGGCTTCTTGCCGTTGCTGCGCAGTCGGTTGGCCAGGGCTTGCAGTTGCTCGTCTGCGTTGTCGAGGTTTTCCACCAGTTCGACCTTGGCATCGAACAGGTCGAGCAGCAGCCGGTTGCCGTTGCCGGTGTAATTGCTGTCGTCAGTGCCGAGAGGATTTTCCAGAAGGGCTACGCAGCCCAGACCCAACTTGGCGGCAATGGCGGCTGTCTGGCGTACGTGGTTCGATTGCAGCGCGCCCGCCGTGATCAAGGTGTCGGCACCCTGGGCCAAGGCATCGGCGGCCAGGTATTCGAGTTTGCGCAGCTTGTTGCCGCCCATTGCCAGCGGCGTCAGGTCATCGCGCTTGACGTACACATCGCGGCCCAGCCAGGTCGACAGGCGTTCGAGCTTTTCCAGGGCGGTGGGCTGACCGAGCAGGTCGAGGCGGTTAAAGCGGGCGAGCTGTTGTTTGATCATGAGTCCGTACTGGCGGTTGAAGATCTCAGGACTATAGGCACGCCAAAAAGCCGAGGCAACCGCCAATCGCTTATAGCCAATCGAACTGAGCACAGCACTATTGGTTCTTAATTTGCCTCGCGACCCTTGCCGTAAAGTAATCGCCGTCAGTGCGGTCAGACAGTCCGACCGCCCGTGAGGAGTTTTTACCGTGAGTGAGCGTTCCAGCCATTGGCAACTGCAAACCATCGTCAGCCAGCTGCGCACGGCACGTGAACAGTGGCGTGCACAAAACGGCCGGGCCACCGGCGAGCAGGGCGGTCGCGAATTGCCTTCCCGCGCAGCCATGGCAGACATTCTCGAAGCCCTGTGCGGTGCGTTGTTCCCGATGCGCCTGGGGCCGGTTGACCTGCGCGAAGAGAGCGAAGACTTCTACGTCGGTCACACGCTCGATGTGGCGCTGAATGCGCTGCTGGCCCAGGCGCGCCTCGAATTGCGTTATGCCGCTCGCCACAGTGCCCAGGCCGAGACGGAAGTCGAAGCCAAAACCATTCAGATCATCCAGGACTTCGCCCTTGCTTTGCCTGGGTTGCGCAGCCTGCTGGACACCGATGTGTTGGCCGCTTATCACGGCGACCCGGCGGCCCGTAGTGTCGATGAAGTGCTGTTGTGCTACCCGGGGATTCTGGCGGTGATTCACCATCGTCTGGCCCACCATTTGTACCGTGCCGGGTTGCCGCTGCTGGCGCGGATCAGTGCGGAAATCGCTCACTCGGCCACCGGCATCGACATACATCCCGGTGCGCAGATCGGCCGCAGTTTCTTCATCGACCACGGGACGGGTGTGGTGATTGGCGAGACGGCGATCATCGGCGAGCGCGTGCGGATTTATCAGGCGGTGACTTTGGGCGCCAAGCGCTTCCCGGCGGACGAAGACGGTCAGTTGCAGAAAGGCCAGCCACGGCACCCGATTGTCGAGGATGACGTGGTGATTTATGCCGGGGCGACGATTCTCGGGCGGATCACCATCGGCCAGGGCTCGACCATTGGCGGTAACGTCTGGCTGACCCGCAGCGTGCCGGCGGGCAGCAACCTGACCCAGGCGAATCTGCAGTTGGATGATGGGGCGCAGAAGTAAGATTCGGAATCTTCGCTGACAGTTCTGGCCTCATCGCGAGCAGGCTCGCTCCCACAGGGTTTTCCGTCGATCACAGCCTTTGTGTTCAACCCGATCCACTGTAGGAGCGAGCCTGCTCGCGAAGCTTTTAAATCCTACGTATTTCCTCCCTTGAGCTAGCGTAAGAACATCACCGCCGAGCCCTGCGATTAGTCCTTAGCCCCCTATCCATGTTTAACTTGAACGTTCATTCAAGTTAAACCGGCGGTTCGCTGCCCGCTCACAACAGGAGGCTTGCCTTTGCTGAGTCCGATTTCTACAGCCACGTTTTACCCCTTCGAGGTGCACCGAACATGAGTGCATCGTCCATCCCTCCAAGCGGCCTGATCCGCATGAATCCGCCGGTATTCTGGTTCTCGGCGAGTTTCATTCTGTTGTTTGGTGTCGTTGTCATCGCCATGCCCGAACAAGCCGGTGCCTGGTTGCTGGCGGCGCAAAACTGGGCGGCCAATACGGTCGGCTGGTATTACCTGCTGGCGATGACCCTGTATCTGGTCTTCGTGGTGGTCACCGCCTTGTCCGGCTACGGCAAGATCAAGCTCGGTGCCGACCACGACGAACCCGAATTCAGCTATCTGTCCTGGGCCGGCATGCTGTTCGCCGCCGGGATCAGCATCACCCTGTTTTTCTTTTGCGTGTCCGAGCCGCTGACCCACATGCTGCAACCGCCCCAAGGCGAGGCCGGTACGGCGGATGCGGCGCGTCAGGCGATGCAGATTCTGTTTTTGCACTGGGGCCTGCATGGCTGGGGCGTGTTCGCCTTTGTCGGCATGGCGCTGGCCTACTTCGCCTACCGGCATAACCTGCCTCTGGCCCTGCGTTCGGCGCTGTACCCGCTGATCGGCAAGCGCATCAACGGCCCCATCGGTTATGCGGTGGACGGCTTCGGCATCATCGCCACGGTGTTCGGCCTCGGTGCCGACATGGGCTTCGGTGTGTTGCACCTCAACTCGGGCCTGGACTACCTGTTCGGCATCGCCCACACCCAATGGATTCAGGTCGGCCTGATCACCCTGATGATGGGGGCTGCGATCATCGTTGCCGTATCCGGCGTCGACAAGGGCGTGCGGGTGATGTCCGACATCAACATGCTGCTGGCCTGTGCGCTGCTGCTGTTCGTGTTGTTCGCCGGCCCCACGCAGCACTTGCTCAATACCCTGATCCAGAACCTCGGCGATTACCTCGGCGCCTTGCCGATGAAGAGCTTCGACCTCTACGCCTACGACAAACCCAGCGACTGGCTGGGCGGCTGGACGGTGTTCTACTGGGCCTGGTGGATTGCTTGGTCGCCGTTCGTGGGCCTGTTCATCGCACGGATTTCCCGTGGCCGCACCATCCGTGAATTCGTCTTCGGCGTATTGCTGATCCCGCTCGGCTTCACCCTGGCGTGGATGTCGATCTTCGGCAACAGTGCCATCGATCAGGTGCTCAACCATGGCATGAGCGCGCTCGGCATGTCGGCCATCGATAATCCGTCGATGACGCTCTATCTGCTGCTGGAAACCTACCCGTGGAGCAAAACCGTCATTGCGGTCACGGTGTTCATCAGCTTCGTGTTCTTCGTCACCTCCGCCGACTCCGGCACCGTGGTGCTGTCGACGCTGTCCGCCAAGGGCGGCAACCCGGATGAAGACGGGCCGAAATGGCTGCGAGTGTTCTGGGGCGCGATGACCGCATTGGTGACCAGCGCGCTGCTGTTTTCCGGCAGCATCGATGCGTTGAAGTCGGCGGTGGTCCTGACCTCGCTGCCGTTCTCGCTGATCTTGCTGTTGATGATGTGGGGGCTGCACAAAGCGTTTTATCTGGAATCGCAGAAGCAGATTGCGCAGATGCATTCCTTGGCACCGGTGTCCGGCTCGCGGCGGGGTGGTTGGCGTCAGCGTTTGAGTCAGGCGGTGCATTTCCCGTCGCGGGATGAGGTCTATCGCTTCCTCGACACGACGGTGCGTCCGGCGATTGAAGAGGTGTCTGCGGTGTTCCGCGAAAAAGGCTTGCACGTGGCCCTGCACCCGGACCCGGCCCATGACAGTGTCAGCCTGGAAATCGGTCATGGCGATCAGCATCCGTTCGTTTATCAGGTGCAGATGCGCGGCTATTTCACGCCATCGTTTGCCCGTGGCGGCATGGGTTCCAAGCAACTCAACAATCGCCGCTACTACCGGGCTGAAGTGCATTTGAGTGAGGGAAGTCAGGATTACGACCTGGTGGGCTACACCAAGGAGCAGATCATCAACGACATCCTCGACCAGTACGAGCGGCACATGCAGTTTCTGCATCTTGTGCGCTGATCAAGGCCTTCACGTTTCGGTGGTCAACACCATGAACAACACCAGCGCCGCCACCGGGACACCGAACACGGCGCTACCGACCACCAGTTCGGTGCTCAAAGGCTGGCCGGCATGCACGATGCCGACTGCGCCATTGATCAGCGTCAGCGCCAGCCACAGCACGATAAAACTGTAGGCCAGGGTCTGGCGGGTGAAGCCGATGTTCTCGCCGATGTAGAGCATCAGCGCCAGGAGGATCAGGCCGAAGGTGATGATGATGGTGGTGTGCATGGTGGGCTCTGCCTTCAGATGTGTGCTGCCATCGAGGCCGCTATCGCGAGCAGGCTCGCTCCTACAAAGTAGATTTGTGTACACCAGATCATTGTGGGAGCGAGCCTGCTCGCGATAGGGTCACTGCGGTATTTGTCTGAGCATAGTTAAACCAATCCACCATTGACCCGCAAAATCTGCCCATTGACCCAAGTCGAATCCGGCCCGGCGAGGAAGGACACGACTCGGGCAATGTCTTCTGGCTGACCCAGGCGTTCCAGCGGCGCCATCTTCGCGAAACTCTGAATCTGCTCCTCACTCTTGCCGTGCAAAAACAGCTCAGTCGCTACCGGCCCCGGGGCCACCGCATTGACGGTGATGTTGCGCCCGCGCATTTCTTTGGCGAACACCTGGGTCAGGGATTCCACCGCCGCTTTGCTGGCGATGTACACCGCATAGCCCGGCAGGTTGATGCCGACGGTGCTGCTGGAGAAGTTGATGATCCGGCCACCGCTGTTCAGGCGGGTCGCCGCTTCACGCAGGGTATTGAAGGTGCCGCGGGCGTGGATGTTGAAGGTCTGCTCGAACAGTTCGTCGCTGTGTTGCGCCAGCGGCAGGACCTTGAGGATGCCGGCGTTGTTCACCAGCACATCGACCTTGCCGAACTGGGTTTCAACCTCGTCGAACATCCGGCGCACGTCATCGGCATTGGCCACGTCAGCCTTGATCGCTATGGCTTGGTGACCGGCCTGACGCAGCTCCACCACCAGTCTCGAGGCTTCGGTGGCGCTGCTGGCGTAGTTGATGGCAACGGCGAAACCTTCGCTGGCCAGTTGTTTGGCGATGACCGCGCCGATGCCGCGGGAGGCGCCGGTCACGATGGCAACTTTCGGAGTTTGATGAGTCATGTTGGTGTTCCTGTTGACGGGTGTGAAGCCAATTTCACATGTTTACTCAGGTCGATAAATGCACGAGAGTTGCCTTGACTGTTCAATAACCGCCAACAATCGAGCGCCTGGAGTGAGCTGTGGACCAAGTCAAAGCGATGAAGGTTTTTGTGCGGATCTACGAGCGCAGCAGCTTCACGCAGGCTGCCGATGACCTGAACCTGCCACGCGCGACACTGACCCACACCTTGAATCAGTTCGAGGCCTGGCTGGGTACGCGTTTGCTGGAGCGCAGCACGCGTAAAGTGCGCCCGAC
The DNA here is from genome assembly GCF_949768175.1 of Pseudomonas sp. IT-P74. Classification (NCBI taxonomy): domain Bacteria; kingdom Pseudomonadati; phylum Pseudomonadota; class Gammaproteobacteria; order Pseudomonadales; family Pseudomonadaceae; genus Pseudomonas; species Pseudomonas sp. IT-P74. The sequence goes on from NZ_CATKQD010000007.1 coordinate 80,684, forward strand.
GCTGGATGGCGAGGCGTACTACCTGCGTTGCGTGCAACTGCTGGCAGAGCTGGAAGAGGCGGAGTTGGCGTTTCGCGGCGTGGCGCCTAAGGGGCGGCTGCGGGTGGACTTGCATGGGACATTGGCCAAGCACTTCGTGATCCCGGCATTGCCGCAATTCATGGCGCGTTATCCCGACATTGAGCTGTCCATCAGCGAGGCTGACCGCCAGGTCGACCTGATCACCGAAGGTATCGATTGCGTGTTGCGCGCAGGAACATTGGGTGACTCCACGCTGATCGGCAAACGTGTCGCCAACCTGCGTCAGATCACCTGCGCCAGCCCCGCCTATTTGCGCCAATACGGCGAACCGAAAAGCCTTGCCGACCTGAGCCGGCACCGTGCGGTGAACTACGTTTCACGCACGACGGCCAAGTTGTTCCCGTTTGAATTCATGGTGGACGGTGAACTCAAGGAAGTGGCCATCGACGGCGCGGTCTCGGTGTTCGGCGCAGAAATCTACGCTGCCTCGGCGATTGCCGGGCTGGGCCTGATCCAGTGCCCGCACTACCGAATGGAAACGCAAATTGCCCAAGGGTTGATCAAGGAAATCCTCACAGACACCCCTCCGCCATCAATGCCGGTTTCAGTGCTGTACCCGCACAACCGACACATGTCGCCCCGGGTCCGGGTGTTTGTGGACTGGTTGGGGGAGGTGTTTGCGGGGGAGCGGTAGTGTGTTGGCGGGGAAATACATGAAACGTTTCAGCCATTAGTCGAATCAGGGGTTTTCTGACGTTTGTCCGGGCGTATGCTGGGCGACTGGCGAAGCAGTCGATACCAGATTCAAGACCGACAAGAGAGGATTCGATGACTTACACCGCTGCCGAAAACCGCTACGACTCCATCCCCTACCGCCGCGTGGGCCGCAGCGGGCTGGTGCTGCCGGCGTTGTCATTGGGCCTGTGGCACAACTTCGGCGACAGTACGCCGATCGATACCCAGCGCGCGTTGTTGCGAACGGCATTCGACCTGGGCATCAACCACTTCGACCTGGCCAACAACTATGGCCCGCCGTACGGCAGCGCCGAGATCAACTTCGGCCGTTTACTGCGTGAAGACTTCAAGCAGTACCGCGACGAACTGATCATTTCCAGCAAGGCCGGTTGGGACATGTGGCCTGGTCCATACGGTCAGGGCGGCGGTTCGCGCAAGTACGTGCTGGCCAGCCTCGACCAGAGCCTGCAGCGCCTGGGCGTGGACTACGTCGACATCTTTTACTCCCACCGTTTTGACCCGGACACCCCACTGGAAGAAACCGCCAGCGCACTCGCCACCGCAGTGCAGCAGGGCAAGGCGCTGTACATCGGCATCTCGTCCTATTCCGGGGTGAAAACCCGCGAAATGGCGGCGTTGCTCAAAGAATGGAAGGTGCCGCTGCTGATTCACCAGCCGGCCTACAACCTGCTCAATCGCTGGGTGGAAAAAGACCTGCTCGATACCACTGACGAACTCGGCACCGGTGTGATTGCCTTCACGCCACTGGCCCAGGGTTTGCTGACCGACAAATACCTCAACGGCGTGCCGACGGATGCGCGGGTCAACCGTCCGGGCGGTGGTTCGTTGCAGGCGTCGCACTTGTCCGAGGCCAACATTGCCCAGGTGCGGGCACTCAACGAAATCGCCAGGCGTCGCGGCCAGAGCCTGGCGCAACTGGCGCTGGCCTGGACCCTGCGCGATCCTCGGGTCACTTCGGCCTTGATTGGCGCGAGCCGGCCGGAGCAGATCATCGAGAACGTCGGGGCGCTGAAGAACCTGAGCTTCAGTGCGCAGGAACTGGCGGAGATTGACCGGTTTGCCCAAGAGGGCGGGATCAATCTTTGGGAGAAGCCTTCGACGGCTGAGTAATTTGCCGGCGTCTGTTCCGCCCCCATCGCGAGCAGGCTCGCTCCCACATTGGATCTGCGTCAAGCACATACCCTGTGGGAGCGAGCCTGCTCGCGAAGGGGCCGGATCGGCCAACAAAAAAATCAGAGTTCAGCGAAAAAACGGCACATCCCCCAACACCGTCGCCCGCTGCATCACCCGCCGCGCCGGTCGGTAATCGTCCACCGCGTAATGCTGGGTCACGCGGTTGTCCCAGAATGCAATATCGTCCTGCTGCCAGCGCCAGCGAATGGTGAACTCCGGCCGCGTTGAATGGGCGAACAGGAACTTCAGAATCGCCTCGCCTTCGGTTTCCGACAGCTCGTTGATCTTCGAGGTGAAACCTTCGTTGACGAACAGCGAGCGGCGCCCGCTCACCGGGTGTGTGCGGATCACCGGGTGTGACAACGGTGGATTCTTGCGCCGTGCTTCTTCCCACTGGGCCAGCGCCTCGGGCGTGTTGCCGTAGCGCTCCAGCGGGAACGAACGGGTGAAATCGTGGGTGGCGGTCAGCCCTTCAAGCAAGGCTTTGAGCGGCGTCGACAGGGCTTCATACGCCGCAATCCCGCTGGCCCACAACGTGTCGCCGCCAAACTCCGGCAGCAGCTTGGCACTGAGCACCGCGCCCATGGCCGGGGTCGGCAGGAAGGTGACGTCGGTGTGCCAGATCGCGTTATCGCGCACGTCGGTGATGGCGGTGTCGAGGATCAGTACTTCGGGTTGCTCCGGCACATTCGGGTAGATCGGGTGAATGTGCAGGTCGCCGAAATTCGCGGCGAATCGCGCCTGTTGCTGTGGCGTGATCGGCTGGTCGCGAAAGAACAGGACCTGATGCTTGAGCAGGGCCTGCTCGATAGCGTCGCGTTGTTCCGCACTCAGCGGCTGGCTGATGTCGACGCCGCTGATCTGTGCGCCGAGGGCGGAGCTTAGGGGGACGATGGTCAGGTGGCTCATGGTGGTTCTCTTCAATCCGCAGGTGCCAACTGTAGGAGCGAGCTTGCTCGCGATGGTCGTTAACGATAACGCGTGTTTACTGGCTAAACGCGGCGCTCTTGAGTCCATCGCGAGCAAGCTCGCTCCTACAGGGGTGTTCAATATTCAGTGATTTTGGCCGTGCCACGGCACCAGCTTGCGTTGCAGGGCACGCAGGCCCAACTCCATCGCGAAGGCGATCAGTGCGATCACCAGAATCCCCAGCACCACCACATCGGTGACCAAAAACTGCGCGGCCGATTGCACCATGAAGCCCAAACCGCTGGTGGCCGCGATCAGTTCGGCGGCGACCAGTGTCGACCAACCCACGCCGAGGCCAATGCGCACACCGGTCAGAATGTCCGGTAAGGCACTCGGCAAAATGACGTGGCGAATCAACTGCACACGCGTTGCGCCCAGCGACTGCGCGGCACGCAATTTGGCCGGGTCGACCGTGCGCACGCCGGTGGCGGTGGCGATGGCAATCGGGGCGAAGATCGCCAGGTAGATCAGCAGCACTTTGGACAATTCACCGATGCCGCACCAGATCACGATCAGTGGCAGATAAGCCAGCGGCGGAATCGGTCGGTAGAACTCGATCAGCGGGTCGAGCACACCACGGGCGATACGGTTGGCACCGATGGCGATGCCCACCGGTACGGCGGTGAGAATCGCAAAGCCCAGGCCCAGGCCGATACGGCTCAGACTCGCGCCCAGGTGCTGCCACAGGGTTGAATCCATATAACCCGAGGTCGCCAGCAGCCCGCCTTTTTGCAGCACGGCGGAGGGCGGCGGCAGGAACAGCGGCTCGATCAAGCCGGTCGCCGTCACGGCCCACCAAATAGCAACGAGAACGACCAGCGTCAGCACACTGATCCAGCGAGTGCTCAAACGCCGACTTGCCGCAATCACGGCTGAGCCTGGCGTTATCGCTGCGACGGGAATTTCGTAACTGCTCATGCGCGCTCCTGCCGCTGGGCGGCGCTGCGTTGGGAGAACACTTTGGCGAGTACGTGTTCGCGGGTTTCGATAAAACGCGGGTCCGACTTGATCGAGCGAGCCGATTCACCGGCGGCATAACGCTGACCGAAATCGAGGCTCAGGCGCTCAACGATTTGCCCAGGGTTGGGCGCCAACAGAATCAGGTCGGTGGCCAGGAACACGGCTTCTTCGATGTCGTGGGTAATCAGGAACACCGGTTTGGCGGTGCGTTGCCAGACCTGCAGCAACAGCTCCTGCATCTGCTCGCGGGTGAAGGCGTCGAGGGCACCGAAAGGTTCGTCCATCAGCAACACGCGCGGGTTGGCGGCGAGGGCGCGGGCCAGGCCGACACGCTGCTTCTGGCCGCCCGAAAGCTGCCAGATGCGGCGCTGTTCAAAACCGGAAAGATCAACCAGGGCGAGCATTTCCCTGGCGCGAGCTTCGCGTTTGTCCCGGGCGATACCGGCCAGCTCAAGGCCGAACCCGACGTTGGCCAGCACGTCTTGCCACGGCAGCAGCGCGTCGTCCTGGAACACCACGCCGCGCTCGGCGCTCGGGCCTTTGACGGGCACGCCGTCGAGGGTGATGCGCCCGGCGCTGGGTTCGACGAAACCGGCAATCAGGTTCAACAGCGAAGTCTTGCCACTGCCGGACGGGCCGAGGGCGACCAGCAATTGCCGGGGCCCCAGGTTCAGGGAGATATCCGCCAACACCGGTTCCGGGCTGCCGGGATACTGTGCGCTGATGCGCTCCAGCTGTAGCAAGGCCATCGCTTTGACTCCCGATCAGTGGGTGATGAATTTGGCGCTGACGTACGGCGCGTAGTCCGGCAGCACGGCTTCGACCTTGCCTTGTTCCTTGAGGAACGCCGCGGTGTCGGTGATGGCCTTGGTGGTCGGCACGCCGAGGCTGAGCACTTGGTCAGCCGCCAGCGGGTAGACGTTGCCTTGTAGCAGCAGCGGAATGTCGCTGGCCTTGGCACCCGACAGTTTTACCAGCTTGTCGACGTTGCCCTGGTTGGCGAGCCAGGCTTGCGGGTCTTTGCGGTAATCGGCGTAGGCATCGAGGGTCACTTTGGCGAACGCGGTGACGATCTCCGGGTGCTTCTCGGCGAAATCCTTGCGCACGATCCAGGCGTCGAAGGTCGGTGCGCCGAACTTGGCCAGCTCGCCGGAGGTGATCAGTACCTTGCCATTTTCCTTGGCGACCCCGAGGGCCGGATCCCATACGTACGTGGCGTCGATGTCACCGCGCTTCCAGGCGGCAATGATCGCGGGTGGAGCCAGGTTGAGAACGGTGACTTTCGACGGGTCGATGTTCCAGTGTTTCAGCGCGGCGAGCAGGCTGTAGTGGCCGGTGGATACAAACGGCACGGCGATCTTCTTGCCGATCAGGTCTTGCGGGGTCTTGATCCCGGAACCGTCGCGGGCGACCAGGGCTTCGGCGGCGCCGATCTGGGTGGCGATGAGGAAAGTTTCCACTGGCACTTTACGGGTGATCGCAGCGGTCAGGGGGCTGGAGCCGAGATAGCCGATCTGCACGTCGCCCGAGGCGATGGCGGCGATGATGTCGGCACCGTTGTCGAATTTTCGCCAGCTGATGTCGGCCTTGGTGGCCTTTTCGTAAGCACCGTCAGCCTGGGCGACTTTCGCCGGGTCGACGGTGGTCTGGTAGGCGACGGTGAAGTCGGCCGCCTGGACAAAAAAGCTCGCGGTTGCCAAGGAAGCGGCCGCCAGCAAGCGAAGAGGGAAAGTCAGTTTCATCAGAAAGCTCCTTGTCAGGCGACCGAGCGTCGGCGTGAGAAAGAGACTAAATGATCTAAGAATTCGAAAATAAATAACTTTTTCGAATTAGCTTATGAGAGGAATATTCCAAGAGCGACCGCTTTGCGGTCAATCGCCAGCAGGCTGGCTCCCACAGGGTTCAAGGGTGTTCACACAATTGTGCGACACTGAAAATCCACTGTGGGCGCTAGCCTGCTAGCGATAAGGTCCGCAGGACCTTCGAGGATCAGTTGCTGATCGCCAGAATGCTCGCCTGGTACGCCCCGACAAACACATCGAAATCACCGACTTCGTTCTGCTCCAGTTCAGCCTGCTCAGCCAGCGACGAACGCGCCCGCTGTTCAAACTTCGCCTGTTCCTCAGCCGGCAACGGTTCGCTACGGAAGAACTCGGCGTGGGCCTGGCTCTGGCGCAGGGAGAACTGGGCGAAGCTTTCATTGTGCTCGGCCATCGCCGCCAATACCTGGGCCGACGGTGTCAGGGACGGGTCCAGGACCTTGGCCATCTGGGTGTCCAGCGCCTTGCTGTGGGCATCACCGCCATGGCTCTGGTCGAGCATCGCCGCCAGAGGCGCGATTTTTTCCAGCAGCTCGCCGGCCCATTCCTTCAGGTCAACCGGCTGGCCGTCCCGTTGCAGTTGCAGGCCCGGGCGACGACCTTCCTTGACCACGCTAAGGAAGTTCGAGGTCGCGTTGCCGCAACTGGTGTTGGTCAGCAGTGGGCTGTCATTGAGCGCGCAGTACAGCAGGAACGCATCGAGGAAGCGCGACTCGGTAAGGTCGATGCCCATCGGCAGGAACGGGTTGATGTCCAGGCAACGTACTTCGACGTACTGGATGCCACGGGCCATCAGCGCCTGGATAGGGCGCTCGCCGGTGTAGGTCACGCGTTTCGGACGGATGTTGGAGTAGTACTCGTTTTCGATCTGCAGGATGTTGGTGTTGAGCTGCACCCACTCGCCATCCTGGTGGGTGCCGACTTCGACGTACGGCGCATACGGCGTGGCCACCGCTTTGCGCAGGCTGTCGGTGTAGCTGTTCAGATCGTTGTAGCACGGCGTCAGGCCGGCCTGGGCGTTGCTCTGGTAACCCAGGTCACTCATGCGCAGGCTGGTGGCGTACGGCAGGTACAGGGTTTGCGGGTCCAGTTGTTCCAACTGGTGCGAGCGACCGCGCAGGAAGCCGGCGTCCAGTGCCGGTGAAGCACCGAACAGGTACATCAGCAGCCAGCTGTAGCGGCGGAAGTTGCGGATCAGCGCGATGTAGGACGACGACTGGAAATCGCGGTCGGTGCCGACAAAGCCTTCGGCCTGCTTGAGCAACGGCCAGAGTTTTTCCGGCAGGGAAAAGTTGTAGTGGATGCCGGCAATGCACTGCATGGTCTTGCCGTAACGCAGGGCCAGGCCCTTGCGGTACACGTACTTGAGCTGCCCGATATTGGACGTGCCGTAATAGGCGATCGGGATGTCTTCCTCGGCCGGCAACGGGCACGGCATCGATGGGCTCCACAGATACTCGTTGCCGAGCTTGCTGTAGGCAAAGCGGTGAATGCTGTCCAGGCTCGCCAACGTATCGGCAGGATCGGGCAGGGCCGGGGTGATGAACTCCAGCAGCGACTCGGAATAGTCGGTGGTGATCTGTTCATTGGTCAGCGCGGAACCCAATTCTTCCGGGTGCGGCGTTTGCGCCAGGCGACCTTCATCGGTCACGCGCAGGCATTCACGTTCGATGCCGTGAAGGCACTGTTCGAGCAGAGAGAGGTTAGCGCGCTCGCCGAGCAGAGCCAGGCGGCGGTTGAGAAGTTCGCTCAAGTTGGATTCCTTCACGCGTCAGTCGCCCCAATATGGGGGTGGGCAAGACGGTCTACAAGGGTGAAGTTAAAACTGGCGTTTTCGCCTGGTTTTGGCGCCGCACAGGCCTCATGCCGATCGGTCAGGAATTGCACAATCCCTGTGGGAGCGAGCCTGCTCGCGAAGAGGGAGTATCAGTCAGCATCGACCTCGACTGGCACATCGCCTTCGCGAGCAGGCTCGCTCCCACAGGAAACTCCGACGCTGCGGTCACAACGCCGAAATTAACTCAAAATGATGACGAGTAGCTACAGGACAGCGAACGTGCCTTGTGCTTTTGCGACCAGTTTGTCGCCCTGCACCACATCGGCCTCGACCACCAATGTGCGGCGACCCGGGTGGATCACCCGCGCCGTGCACATCACCTCGCCGTTTGAGACGGCGCGGATGTAGTTGATCTTGCACTCGATGGTTGCGCTCTGCTGGTCAAAGCCGTGGGTACTGGAGCAGGCCAGCCCCATGGCAATGTCCACCAGGCTGAACAAGGCCCCGCCGTGCAGCTTGCCGCCGCGATTGCGCAGTTCGGGCTCCAGCGCCAGGGCGACTTGCGCCACCCCGGTTTCCAGACTGTGCAAGCGGCAGCCCAGCAGCTTGAAAAACGCGCTTTCGGTCAGCCCGGCGGGAATGTCCATCAGCGTTTCTTCAACTGCTTGGCGTTGGCGAAAAGCGAAGCCATGGCGTTGTTGCTCGGAGCCGCTGCGGTGGTTTCCTTGCGTGGTGCGGTGTTCTGGGACTGGCGCGGCGCCGACCCCGGACGCGCACCACGAGCGCCGTCGATTTTCTCGCCCGGTGTGTCGCTCATGCGCATCGACAGGCCCACGCGTTTACGCGGGATGTCGACTTCCATGACCTTCACTTTCACCACGTCACCGGCCTTCACCGCTTCGCGAGGATCCTTGATGAATTTCTCCGAAAGCGCGGAGATGTGCACCAAGCCGTCCTGATGCACGCCGATATCGACGAAGGCACCGAAGTTGGTCACGTTGGTCACCACGCCTTCGAGGATCATGCCCAGCTGCAGGTCCTTGAGGTCTTCGACGCCTTCCTGGAACTCGGCGGTCTTGAACTCGGGACGCGGGTCACGTCCAGGCTTTTCAAGCTCTTGCAGGATGTCGGTGACCGTCGGCAGACCGAAGGTTTCATCGGTGTACTTCTTCGGGTCGAGACGCTTGAGGAACGTGGCATCGCCAATCAGCGAGCGGATGTCACGGTCGGTTTCGGCGGCGATGCGCTGAACCAGCGGATAGGCTTCCGGGTGAACGGCCGACGAGTCCAGCGGGTTTTCGCCGTTCATGACGCGCAGGAATCCGGCGGCCTGTTCGAAGGTTTTCTCGCCCAGGCGCGCGACTTTCTTCAGTGCCGCGCGAGTCTTGAACGCACCGTGCTCGTCGCGGTGGCTGACGATGTTCTGCGCCAGGGTCGCGTTGAGGCCGGAGATCCGTGCCAGCAGCGCTACGGACGCGGTGTTCACATCCACGCCGACGGCGTTCACGCAGTCCTCGACCACCGCATCCAGGCCACGGGCCAGTTTCAGTTGCGACACGTCGTGCTGGTACTGGCCGACACCGATGGATTTCGGATCGATCTTCACAAGCTCGGCCAGCGGGTCTTGCAGGCGACGGGCAATCGACACGGCGCCACGGATCGACACGTCGAGGTCCGGGAATTCCTTGGAGGCCAGCTCCGATGCCGAGTAAACCGATGCACCGGCCTCGGAAACCATGACCTTGGTCATCTTCATGGCCGGGTATTTTTTGATCAGTTCAGCGGCCAGCTTGTCGGTCTCGCGGCTGGCAGTACCGTTGCCGATGGCGATCAGGTCCACCGAGTGCTTGGCGCACAGGGCGGCGAGCACGGCGAGGGTCTGGTCCCACTTGTTGTGCGGCACGTGCGGGTAAACCGTGGCGTGATCCAGCAGCTTGCCGGTGGAGTCGACCACGGCGACCTTGCAACCGGTACGCAGGCCCGGGTCGAGGCCCAAAGTGGCGCGCGGGCCGGCCGGGGCCGACAGCAGCAGGTCGTGCAGGTTGTGGGCGAATACGTTGATCGCTTCGGTTTCCGCGCCATCGCGCAGCTCGCCCAGCAGATCGGTCTCCAGGTGGGTGTAGAGCTTGACCTTCCAGGTCCAGCGCACCACTTCGCCCAGCCATTTGTCGGCGGCGCGGTTCTGGTTCTGGATGCCGAATTGCTGGCCGATCATGCCTTCGCACGGGTGCATGGTGCCCGGCAGTTCGTCGCCGACTTTCAGCGCGGAGCTGAGGATGCCTTCGTTACGGCCACGGAAAATCGCCAGCGCGCGGTGCGACGGCATGCTTTTGAGCGGTTCGTCGTGTTCGAAATAGTCGCGGAACTTGGCGCCTTCCTCTTCCTTGCCGGCGATCACGCGGGCACTGAGGGTGGCTTCCTGCTTGAGGTAGTTGCGCAGCTTGTCCAAGAGGCCTGCGTCTTCGGCGAAGCGTTCCATCAGGATGTACTTGGCGCCTTCGAGGGCGGCCTTCACATCGGCCACGCCTTTTTGCGCATCGATGAAGCGTGCGGCTTCGGTTTCCGGGCTCAGGGACGGGTCGTTGAACAGGCCGTCGGCCAGCTCGCCGAGGCCGGCTTCCAGGGCGATCTGGCCCTTGGTGCGGCGCTTCTGCTTGTACGGCAGGTACAAGTCTTCGAGACGGGTCTTGGTGTCGGCGAGTTTGATGTCGCGTTCAAGTGCAGGGGTCAGCTTGCCCTGCTCCTGGATGCTGGCGAGGATGCTGGTACGCCGTTCGTCGAGTTCTCGCAGATAGCGCAGGCGCTCTTCCAGATGACGCAACTGGATGTCATCGAGGCTGCCGGTCACTTCTTTCCGGTAACGGGCGATGAAGGGAACGGTAGAGCCTTCATCGAGTAGCGCGACGGCCGCTTCGACCTGTTGTGGGCGTACACCGAGTTCCTCGGCGATGCGGCTGTTGATGCTGTCCATAAAACCACCTGACAAATTGTGAAAGCAGGCTCGCAGGCGCAGAGATAGGGCCTTGACGAGTCTGGTTGAGCGGCCTGGCCTGCGCCGCTACCTGGATCAAAAGGTATCCCGTTGACCCGTGAAATCGAACAATTACTGCCGACGCCATGAAAATAAATGGTGTCCGTCTGTAGTACCTGTCTGATGTTGCCTGACACAAAAGGCCGCGCATTATAACCAGCGTTCCGGCATTCGGGGACATCGCGGGTTGCAGGTGCAATGGCCGGTTTTCTGGCGCTAGAGGAAAAATCTGCTAACAATGCACACGGTGCGTATAACGGCAGCTACGCCATAATGCGTGCCGAGATCAAAGGAGCATCCAATGAGCAGCACTGCACAAACTGCTGAAGGCGAAAAAATTCTTATCGTTGACGACGATCCGGGGCTCAGCAGCCTGCTGGAGCGTTTTTTCGTCAGCAAGGGCTACCGCGCCCGCGCCGTACCGAACACTGAGCAAATGGATCGCCTGCTGGCGCGCGAAGTGTTCAACCTGGTCGTCCTCGACCTGATGTTGCCCGGCGAAGACGGCCTGACCGCCTGCCGCCGCCTGCGTAGCGCGAACAACCAGATTCCGATCATCATGCTCACCGCCAAGGGCGACGAACTGAGCCGTATCAAGGGCCTGGAGCTGGGCGCCGACGATTACCTGGCCAAGCCGTTCAACCCCGATGAGCTGATGGCTCGCGTCAAGGCGGTCTTGCGTCGTCAGTCGGCTCCGGTGCCTGGCGCCCCGGGCAGCGAAGACGAAAGCGTGACCTTCGGTGACTACGAGTTGTCCCTGGCCACCCGCGAGCTCAAGCGCGGCGAAGAAGTGCACATGCTCACCACCGGTGAATTCGCTGTGCTCAAGGCCCTGGTAATGAACGCCCGTCAACCGCTGACCCGCGACAAGTTGATGAACCTGGCCCGTGGCCGCGAGTGGGATGCCCTGGAGCGCTCCATCGATGTGCAGATTTCCCGTCTGCGCCGGATGATCGAACCCGATCCGTCCAAACCGCGTTACATCCAGACTGTCTGGGGCGTGGGTTATGTGTTTGTACCGGATGGTACCGCCACCAAGTGATTGGCGATTTGTAGGAGCGGGTCATGCGGACAACGGATCAATCGATCCTGTCCGCAGACTCGCGATCCGCAATATGCGAGCATCGCTCGCTCCTGCAAGTGTTTAACGGTTATCCATGAAAACCCCCGTTTGGTTCCCCCAGAGCTTCTTCTCCCGCACCCTTTGGCTGGTGCTCATCGTCGTACTCTTCTCCAAGGCACTGACCCTGGTTTATCTGCTGATGAACGAAGACGTGCTGGTGGACCGCCAGTACAGCCACGGTGTCGCCCTGACGCTGCGTGCCTATTGGGCTGCCGATGAAGAAAACCGCGGCAAGATCGCCGAGGCCGCGACCCTGATCCGGGTGGTGGGTGCCGGCGTGCCGGAAGGTGAACAGCACTGGCCTTACAGCGAGATCTATCAGCGGCAGATGCAGGCGGAACTGGGTGCCGATACTGAAGTGCGGCTGCGCATGCATTCGCCACCGGCGCTGTGGGTCCGGGCGCCAAGCCTGGGCGATGGATGGTTGAAAGTACCGCTTTATCCCCATCCGTTGCGCGGCCAGAAAATCTGGAACGTGCTGGGCTGGTTCCTCGCAATTGGCCTGCTGTCCACCGCTTCGGCCTGGATCTTCGTCAGCCAGCTCAATCAACCTTTGAAGCGTCTGGTGTATGCCGCGCGGCAACTCGGCCAGGGCCGCAGCGTGCGCCTGCCAATCAGCGATACGCCGAGTGAGATGACCGAGGTTTACCGCGCCTTCAACCAGATGGCCGAAGACGTCGAGCAGGCCGGTCGCGAGCGTGAACTGATGCTGGCGGGGGTTTCCCACGACTTGCGCACGCCGCTGACCCGCTTGCGCCTGTCCCTGGAACTGATGGGCGATCACACCGACCTGACCGATGACATGGTGCGTGACATTGAAGACATGGACGCGATTCTCGATCAGTTCCTGGCGTTCATTCGTGACGGGCGCGACGAGTCGGTGGAAGAGGTTGACCTGAGCGACCTGGTCCGTGAAGTTGCTGCACCGTATAACCAGACCGAAGAAAAAGTGCGATTGCGTCTGGAACCCATCCAGCCGTTCCCATTGCGTCGTGTGTCGATGAAGCGACTGCTGAACAACCTGATCGGCAATGCGTTGCATCATGCCGGTAGCGGTGTGGAGGTAGCAGCGTATGTATCCGGGGACACCAGCGCGCCGTATGTGGTGCTGAGCGTCATGGACCGTGGCGCCGGGATCGATCCTTCGGAGCTGGAGGCGATTTTCAACCCGTTCACCCGGGGTGATCGTGCCCGGGGTGGCAAGGGAACCGGGTTGGGATTGGCAATCGTGAAGCGGATTGCTTCGATGCATGGCGGCAACGTTGAGTTGCGTAACCGCTCGGGCGGAGGGCTGGAAGCGCGGGTGCGGTTGCCGTTGGGGTTGATGCTGCCGCGGGATGCCGTTTAAGGCCGTAGTTCTTCGGTGAGGCAAAGGGCCTCTTCGCGAGCAGGCTCGCTCCCACACTGATTGGCGTTGGATGCTAAATTTGCATCCGCCAACGATCCACTGTGGGAGCGAGCCTGCTCGCGATGGCGGCATCCCTGCCGCCACAAAGCTTGAGGCTTAACCCTTCCCTTTGGTCCGCGTCATATTCGGCCCGCCATTCTTCTCCAGATGCTCGATGATGATCCCTGCCACATTCTTCCCGGTGGTGGTCTCAATCCCCTCAAGCCCCGGTGACGAATTCACTTCCATCACCAACGGCCCGTGATTGGAACGCAGGATATCCACACCCGCCACCGCCAATCCCATGACCTTCGCCGCACGCAACGCCGTCATGCGCTCTTCCGGTGTGATCTTGATCAGGCTCGCGCTGCCACCGCGATGCAGGTTTGAGCGGAATTCGCCGGGCTTGGCCTGGCGCTTCATCGCTGCAATCACCTTGTCGCCGACGACGAAGCAGCGAATGTCCGCACCACCGGCTTCCTTGATGTACTCCTGAACCATGATGTTCTGCTTGAGGCCCATGAACGCCTCGATTACCGACTCTGCCGCCGTCGCGGTTTCGCACAGCACCACGCCGATGCCCTGGGTGCCTTCCAGCACCTTGATCACCAACGGCGCGCCGTTGACCATTTCGATCAGGTCGGGAATGTCATCGGGGGAGTGGGCAAACCCGGTAACCGGCAAGCCGATCCCGCGCCGGGACAGCAATTGCAGCGAGCGCAGCTTGTCCCGCGAACGGGCAATGGCCACCGATTCGTTAAGCGGGAACACCCCCATCATTTCGAACTGACGCAGCACGGCGCAGCCATAAAAGGTCACGGATGCACCGATCCGTGGGATCACCGCATCGAAACCCTCCAGCGGTTTGCCGCGGTAGTGGATCTGCGGCTTGTGGCTGGCGATGTTCATGTAGGCGCGCAAGGTGTCGACCACCACCATTTCATGGCCACGCTCGGTACCGGCTTCGACCAGACGACGGGTGGAATACAGACGCGGATTCCGCGACAGCACAGCGATCTTCATGCAACACCTGTGGAGGAGGTAGATACCGGGAACACCGGCTTGTCTTGTACATACTTGATGCCCGGATTGACCACCAACTGGCCGTGGATCAGGGCTTTGGAACCGAGCAACAGGCGATAACGCATGGACTTGCGGCAGGCGAGCGTGAACTCGACCCGCCAGACCCGATCACCAAGGGCCAGGGTAGTGCTGATCACGTATCGCACCTGCGCGTGACCGTTTGAGCTTTTAATGGTTTTCATCGTCACCAACGGAGCTTCGCAGCGTCGGTGGCGCAGTTGTACGACGGAACCCAGGTGGGCGGTAAAGCGCACCCACTGCTCACCATCGCGCTCGAACGGCTCGATTTCGGTGGCGTGGAGGCTTGAGGTGCTGGCACCGGTGTCGATTTTTGCCCGAAGGCCGGCGACTCCCAAATCCGGGAGCGCCACCCACTCGCGCAGACCGACAACGGTCAAATGGTCAAATGTCTTCAATAGTGCTCAACCGGTAGAAACCGCTCGGGCCGCATGCGGCCGGATTCGCGGTATTCACGCAGAATAATGATTAAAAGGCGACAGATATCTACGGCCCGGATTTCCAGCCTCGCCAGGAGGTTATGGAATGTCAGCATTGTAATGCGAGCCGGTGAAATTCTTGGTACGTCAGAAACGGTAGTACAGTTCACCAATATTTCAGAATGAGGAAATTCCATGGCACAAAAAAACGAAGAGGACGACAAAGTCCGCCTCGATAAATGGTTGTGGGCTGCACGATTCTACAAAACCCGTGCCCTGGCCAAGGCGGCGATTGAAAGCGGCAAGGTGCATTGCCGGGGCGAGCGCTGCAAGCCGGGTAAAGAGCCGCGTATTGGCGACGAATTTGTGATTCGCACCGGTTTCGAGGAGCGTACGGTGGTAGTCATGGCACTGTCGATCGTTCGTCGTGGCGCACCGCAGGCGCAAACCTTGTATGCCGAAACCCTGGCCAGCATCGCCAAGCGCGAAGAGGCCGCGGCGCAAAGAAAGGCCGGAGCCCTGGGCGTGAGTACCGACGGTAAGCCGAGCAAAAAACAGCGGCGGGATCTGTTCAAGTTTCGTGGCAGCAGTAACGACGACTGATACAGATATTTCTCGGGCGAGTGCCGCGCACTCGCCAGGTTTCACCGTGCCTTCAGGCCAAGACTTGCAATTGACCCGCTGCGCATCCATATCTGTGCCTGGCCAGCAGTGCATCGCATGGACGATATTGCCGCTCGTCGAAAATCACACACAGTCTCTGACCTGTAGGCCATAACCACATTGCCAGCAGTACAGAGCGGGAAACGACCCGGAACCCATCAGCGCCTGTTCCACCTTGCTTGGATCAGGCCCGGATTGTTCATAAAATGCCTTTCATGGCTGAACGTTGCGCACCCGAGGGGTGGCGCAAGGTCAATTTCTTGTTTCCTGTAACCATTTTCACTACTTCAGATACCCAGACCTATGACCGATCACGCGGATAACGACTTCACCCAACGCTTCATCTTCGATGACAGCGACACCCGTGGCGAGCTGGTCTCGTTGGAGCTCAGCTACGCCGAAGTCCTGGCCAAACACGCCTACCCGCAGCCGGTCGCGCAACTGCTCGGCGAGCTGATGGCGGCCGCATCGTTGCTGGTCGGCACGTTGAAATTCGATGGCCTGCTGATTCTGCAGGCACGCTCCGAAGGCCCTATCCCGTTGCTGATGATCGAATGCTCCAGCGAGCGCGACATCCGTGGCCTGGCCCGTTACGAGGCCGACCGCATTGCCCCCGACGCTACCCTGGCTGACCTGATGCCGGACGGCTCGCTGACATTGACAGTCGACCCGAAACGGGGCCAACGCTACCAGGGCGTCGTCGACCTGGATGGCGAAACGTTGTCCGACTGCTTCACCAACTACTTCGTCATGTCCCAGCAGATTGGCACCCGCATCAAGCTCTGCGCCGATGGTCGTCGTGCCCGTGGCCTGTTGCTGCAGCAACTGCCGGCCGACCGTTTGAAAGACGAAGACGAACGCGCCGCCAGCTGGCAGCACATCACCACCCTGGGCGGTACGCTGACTGCCGACGAGCTGTTGAGCCTGGACAATGAAACCGTGCTGCATCGCCTGTACCACGACGAGCAGGTGCGTCTGTTCGATGTGCAGAAGCTGCGCTTCCGTTGCAGCTGCTCGCGCGAACGTTCGGCCAATGCGCTGGTCAGTCTGGGTATGGAAGACGCGCAGCAATTGGTGGTCGAACACGGTGGCAACATCGAAATCGATTGCCAGTTCTGCAACCAGCGCTACCTGTTTGACGCGGCCGATGTCACTCAATTGTTCGCCGGCGCGGGTATCGAGACGCCGTCAGATACCCGTCACTAAAACGGTTCAGCGCAGGTAAATTCACTGCCTTGCGCCGGATTAACGCCGTTACGACAGGAGGGGCCTACTCTTTTTGGGCTTTTCTGGCATAATCCGGCCCACTTTTTTCGCGGTAGTAGTGCACGACTTTCTACTACAAAAACGTTTGGAGCACTCGGCCACTGGCCGACGGGGAACCTCATGACGCAAGCCAACAATGCCGTGTACACCGATCTGAGTGTTGATGATCTGGTTAAAGAAGCCCTCAACCGCGGTGAAGGCGAGCTTGCCGATACCGGCGCACTGGTTGTTCGTACCGGTCACCGTACCGGCCGTTCGCCAGTCGACCGTTTCATCGTTGAAGAGCCAAGCACCCAGGCCGCCATCGCCTGGGGCCCGATCAACCGCAAGTTCCCGGCCGACAAGTTCGACGCCCTGTGGGCTCGCGTTGAGGCATTCAACAACGCGCAAGAGCATTTCGTTTCCCACGTGCATGTAGGTGCGGCTTCCGAGCACTACCTGGCCGTGAAGATGACCACCCAGACTGCCTGGCAGAACCTGTTCGGCCGTTGCCTGTTCATCAACCCTGCTCAGTACAACCCGGCGGGTCGTGACGAGTGGCAGGTCCTCAACGTTGCCAACTTCGAGTGCGTGCCAGAGCGTGACGGCACCAACTCCGACGGCTGCGTGATCCTCAACTTCGCACAGAAGAAAGTGCTGATCGCCGGCATGCGTTACGCCGGTGAAATGAAGAAAGCCATGTTCTCGGTGCAGAACTTCCTGCTGCCGGCTGCCGACGTACTGCCAATGCACTGCGCCGCCAACATCGGCGAAGAAGGCGACGTGACCCTGTTCTTCGGTCTGTCCGGCACTGGTAAAACCACCCTGTCGGCCGACGAAAGCCGTTACCTGATCGGTGACGACGAACACGGCTGGGGCGAAGGCGTTGTGTTCAACATCGAAGGCGGTTGCTATGCCAAGTGCATCGACCTGTCCGAGAAGAACGAGCCGGTTATCTGGAAAGCCATCAAGCACGGCGCGGTATTGGAAAACGTCGTTATCGACGACGCCAAGCACGCCGACTACGCCGATGTCAGCCTGACCCAGAACAGCCGCGCCGCCTACCCGCTGGAGCACGTTGCCAAGCGTTCCGAGAAGAACCTCGGTGGCGAGCCGAACGCTGTGATCTTCCTGACCTGCGACCTGACCGGCGTGCTGCCGCCAGTGTCGATCCTCAACGAAGAACAAGCGGCCTACCACTTCCTGTCCGGTTACACCGCGCTGGTCGGTTCGACCGAAATGGGTTCGGGCAGCGGCATCAAGTCGACCTTCTCCACCTGCTTCGGCGCACCGTTCTTCCCGCGTCCGGCCGGCGAATACGCTGAGCTGCTGATCAAGCGCATCCGCGGCTTCGGCTCCAAGGTCTACCTGGTCAACACCGGCTGGACCGGCGGTGGCTACGGCGTCGGCAAACGCTTCAACATCCCGACCACCCGTGCGGTGATCGCCGCGATCCAGAGCGGCGCGCTGATCGGTGCCGAGACCGAGCACCTGGACACCATCAACCTCGACGTGCCAGTGGCCGTACCGGGCGTTGAGACTGGCCTGCTGAACCCACGCAACACCTGGGCCGACGTAGCCGCCTACGACGAAGCCGCCAAAGCACTGGCCGGCCTGTTCATCGAGAACTTCAAGAAGTTCGAAGTGAGCGACGCGATCAAGGCTGCTGGTCCAAAGTTGTAATTTGACTATAGTGCTACCTCGAATGAGGTAAATACTGAAAGTAATTAAGCGCCCAATGCTTGCATTGGGCGTTTTTTTTACTTGTATTTTTAACTTTCTCTGTGAGTTCCTGTTTTTTTTTGATGTTTTTTTTGAACGAGGATTTCATCCGTCGTTATGCCAGAAGCTTATTACTTTTTGCACTTGTACTAATAGTAAAATGATCTTGTTTTTTGCTTTTTTACTGTAAGAACTGACAGTAGACGGTGTTCGGTAGTCCGCCTCTAATTCTATGGCGTCCCAATTTCGGGGCAATGTGAATTTGAGGTGATGGAAATGAGTGATTTAAAAGCTAATAGTTTTTTTAGATCTGGGGATATCGACAAGGATTATGGTGAGGATGGCATTTGTCGACTTCATACGGATGGTTTTTTTCAATCCATGGCAGAGGGCAAGAATGGCTATCAAAATTACTACTACGTTGCTGGTTTTACCGGGTATAGGCGGTACTTCTTAGCTCGGATTACAGCAGATGGCAAGGTTGATAGCACATTTGGCTCTGGCGGAATTATTGGTGAATTTACGCCGGGGTTGTCCGCGCAAGTTTTTAGCGTAGCGGTACAAAAAGATGGAAAAGTTCTTGTTTCGGGTACTGAAAATTCCACATCAGCAGCATTAGCAAGGTTCAATATGGATGGCACCCCTGATATTAGTTTCGGAGTAAACGGGGTGAAAGTATTGGATTATATTCAGGATCAACATGTTGACCAAAAACCATCCACTACCGAAAGCGAGGCCCGGTATGCTGGGGCGACTGGCCAATCGAATATGGTTTTGCTGCCGGATGGGAAAATACTGCTTGCTCATTCTAACAAGGTAGAAAAGCGTCACCAGCTCATTCGACTTGAAGCCAATGGAAATCTCGATCTCAGCTTTCAAGGTACAGGGTTCGCGGAAATTACTGTGCCGGAGCCTTGGAGAATGTTTCAAGTAACTGGTTTAGGTATACAAAAAACGGGGGAGTATGAAAGAGTGGTTGTTTGTGGGTGCTGCAATAGAACCAACGAGGAACAGACTGACCTGTTCAATGCGGGATTTTTTAAGCGCTTTTATTTGGATGGTAATGAGGATACGACATTTAATGGCAGTGGCCTTCTCTTGGCCGAGAAAAAAAATGTGGAAATCTGGGGGCTTACCATCCAGTCAGATGGAATGATTTTGGGGGTCGGCAGAACTCGACCCCCGGGTTTTCCTCCAGTTCCTAGTGATGCTCCGTCGGAAGGGGTAATTGTCAGGCTAAATGAAAATGGAGCTTTGGATATGGAGAAATATTATCCAAAGTCTTTTGAGTTAGAGTGGTATTCGGGGAGTGTACAAAAAGATGGAAAAATAGTTGTGGCTGGTATTTGGTATAGGGAACCAGGGGGGACCGACGGTGTTGTGGGACGCTTCCATGAAAACGGCGATGCAGATCCTGTGTTTGGCAGTGGTTTAGATGGGGTTGTGAGGTTCCCTTATCGTGGCCGAGGCGAGCGTCTTGCGATGCAAGATAAAGATTTTATTCTTGTTGGAGGGACAATTTATGACGGTACTGATAGTTATGCGGCTGTATTGCGATTTCGAACTTGAAACTCAGTGAATATAGAGGCTTATGCGTTTTAGTCATTTAACTCTAGAAAGTCCGCGCCTTCAGAGCGCGGACTGCACTAATTTTCAGTTGATAATCTGCTGCGGGGCGCTGGCCTCGGTCCATTAAATACCGCAGGAAGCGAGTGGAGTTCCGTCTCAGGCCTTCAAGTGCAGCACAAACGCCCCGACCAACACCAGCACAACCCCCAGCACCTGCACCTTCGCCAACCGTTCCTTGAAAAACACATACCCCAGAATCGCCGCAATCCCGCCCGACAGTGTGTTGATCACCGTCACTGTCACTGTCACCGTCACCGTCACCGTCACCGTCACCGTCACCACCGACACCGAGCCGGCCACCGCACCCCAGGCAAACGATGAAACACCGCTGAGGTTCATCAGGCTCGTACCCGTCAACGTCAGGCAGTTTTTCAGCGGCGGAATTTTCAGGCCATCCTCGATCCTGAGGACGATCACCACCAACACCATCAAGCCGACTAGGTAAGCCAGCCAGAGCATCGTCACCGGCCCAAGCGCCGGCAGGACGAAGCGGCCCTGCAGCCAGAAACTGGCGCCGTAGAACAGCACTGCCAGCAAGGCGTAGGCAATGGAACTGCTCGCCTGCGTGGTGTGCAGGACTTTCGGGTCCGAGTGAATGCTCGACAGCACCACCCCAAGCACGCAGAGTGCGATACACAACAGCTGGATCAGGTTGATGTGCTCGCCACCGGCCCAAGACAGCAGCGTGGAGACCACGCCATAGGACGTCACCAAGGGAGCGACGATAGAAGCCTTGCCGAGGGCGAAAGCCTTGGACAACGCCAGGGCTCCGGATAACGGTCAACACAGCCGCGACAAGGCTGATCAACCAGACCTGAAGGGAGGTGGACATGGACCGCAGAATGAATGCAGGGACGGCGATCAGCAGCAGGCTCATGATGGCAAAGCCCAGCGCCTGACCGAAATAAACAGCGCGCTTGACCCCCACCGCTCGGGCATTGAGCCCCACCAGAAAATCCGTGCCCCTCCCACAGCAAGGCGGCCAACAACCCCATCAGTACGTCCACACGATGTCTTTATCGTTATGCGCCTTGGACGCTACAAGCCTTCCAGCTCCAGCGTGTCCCAGCGTTGGGCCTTGATGGCCTGGTAGAGCATACCAATGGTCAATGGCACCTTCTCGCCGCGACCCTTGGCCTTCCGCTTTAGATTCACGTCAAAGCCGTCGGGCTGGAAATAGCGATAGCTGTCGAAATCCACGAAATCGATGGCGAAGTGGTCTTCCAGGGTTTCGATCAAATGCCGGGCGTCTGCACCGTTGCAGCCCAGGTCGAAATTGATCGAGGTGCTGAGGTTGATGGTTTTGCGTTCGGGGAAGCCGAGTTCTTCATGCAGCAATTGCATGAGTTGCTGCATCAAGTGGTCGTCCGGGAGGTTGGGGGCGAGGTTCATGACGTAGGCTCCGCTAATCGAAATGCAGGCGCCATATTATCCTGCTCACGTTTCGATAGCCCCAATGCCCCCGCTAGTGTTGGCCATTGGCTGACAACTTCTTTGAAGCTGTCGATGATGTTTTCTGCATCCGCACGACTGACCCGAAAATACTCTGCCACTTCCCGGGCCAGCTCCAGATCCAGTGCGTTATCGGTATCGGTGATGTTGAGCTTCAAGCCGTCGGCATAGGCCACCGGGTTCATGTCATAGGCGGCAGATAATCGCCATCCACGACCCGGATCAAGGATAAAGCCATGGTTACGCAGGTGATCGTCGCTGTTGGAGACCAGGATGTTGAACACAATCCGAGACCACAATTCCCGTAAGTCTGCTTTGGTTTCCGAGCCGTGCTCCATGAGCACTTCAGCCAACTCAAGGTAGCTCGCGCCGACTGAGGCATCGTCACCGTCAATGCGATCAGTCATGGTCATGCCTGAGGCAAAGTGCAGTCGGCCACCCCGTTCAGTGCGGTCGAAGCGCTTGACCATGAAGCAGTGATGATCACTGGCATAGCGTCGGGCGATACCGGTCGCGACTCGCAGACCACAATGATTGGCCAAGGCATTGACCACCAGTTCCCAAGCGCCAATGTCATAGTCATCGCGGGTGCTGGGGAACTTGGCAATCCACAAGTGACCCTGCTCGTCTGCAACGCTGGCTTTGGGGCGGGCGCCACCCAGTGAGCCTCCAGGTGCGATCAGCATTCTCAGCCACTCGCGGCCATCGAGTGAGGTGTTGTCCGGATCGTTTTCCAAAGCGCGGCTTGCTTGCTCCAATGCCCGCAACTCAATGAAGGGTGGGGCGGCCACGCCATCACGATCATCGAGAAAGTTGCCTTGGTCATTGAGTTTGTAGCGGATCGCACCGACCCGATAGAGGTCATGTACGCCTAACAGGAAATCTGACTCGTGGAGCTTGCTGCTTTTGGCAGCCAGGCCGTCGCGGATATCGCGTTCCAGTCGTCGCTTCATCAGTAATTGACCCCACCGATCCGGGCTTGAATCAGCGAACACGCCAAATCGGTTTTGATGTTGCCCCGGGAACTGACGACCTTCATAGAGCCCGATTCGAGGGTCCAGGGGTGTGAAGTTCAACTCGGGATCTGCCAGCGCAGCCTTGTCGTACTCAAATTCGAAGACTTCTGTGGAGCGGGCCTTTCGGGCATGCAGGAAGCCGAGACGTCTGGGTCCACTCAAGGACTCCCAATCGGCATACACCGCAATCTCAGTCATTTCTCACCTGTCGTGGACTTGGTTTTTTTCTTGGTCAATAGATTGGAAAGCGAGTGGGTGTTGAAGGGGTAGTCAGCGGATAGATCTGCTGTGGTGGCACTTTCAATCACTCCAGTGCCTTTTTCAGGTATTGGAGCATTTTTTTTCAATGCACTCGTTCTGCGTGCTCGCTGGCTTGAGCCTGTGGCGGAGGTGGTCCTGGATTTCAGTTGCGCGTCCTGCAGTTGACGGCCCACTTCATCGGATGCCGCGAGTTTGCTCAAGTCTTTTTCCAGACCCAGAACTTGCATGACAGACAGGTAGGCTCCGATGGTCACCCCTGACCCACCTGACTCCAGGGAGCGCAAAGTTGTCAGTGACATGCCCGCCCTCTCGGCGACTTGTTTAGCCGTGAGTTTGCGGCGCAGGCGAGCGAGTTTCAGTCGCTCGCCGAACTCGAAAAGTAGTCTGGAAGCGGCGGGCAAGAGCGGAGCTGTCTTCTTGGCCATATGCCAATATTCCTTCATTAATGCGCTATAACTGCCAGAATAATAGCATTTAAAGGAAAATGTGAGCTGCGGTTGGGACATTGAAAAAGACGCCATTTTCGTGACGCTGATTTCCTTAATGAAGGGATGCTAACTGCCATTATTCCAGCTGTTTTTGTGTTTAAACAGCCAGAATAATGCCACTTGGTACTCTGGTGAATGACGTCAGACTGGCGCTTTCCAGTTCAGCATGCGTTGCTGGGCAACCTTAAGCAGGTCGCAGCCGTCCTGGGTCAGCAGGTAGAGCGCGTGGGTGATGTGTGGGATGTCTTCGAGGTCGCCTTGTTTGAAGCATTGGCAGTGCAGGGTTTGCAGCAAGTCGCTGGAGGCCCGGATGCGCTGGAGGGCGGCTTCGAGGATGTCTTGGGGATTGGCTTCTGTGTCGATGATTAGCGGTGTGGTGTCGGTGAGATTTGTTTGCAGCGGACGGTAGCGATTTGGAAACGGATTAAGAGTTGGCATCAGAGGTACTCGGATTGTTGTTAAGTAACCGCCAGCACCGTGACCAAACGATGGGAGGCGGACTGTGCGCAGGCTTGGTCAACCGAGAACAACAACCCGGCTCGCCCGAGGGCGTCCCGCACACAGCCGCCATAGCAATGCACTACGAGGACATAGATGTCCGCGGCGCGAATGATGGCACACATGTGTGCGTTGTTCTCAGGTGACCAAACCTGATCGCTGATTTTGCAGCGATGGGGAGACAGTAAATGTTCGTTGTTAGTCGCGATAGGCGACTGGGTGTCTTCTTTTGTAGGACCTTGCCGAAGCTTTGATAGGGCGTTGCTGACAGACTTATCCACAAGTGCACTGCGTTATCGTTCTTCGCGATCAGGCTCGCTCCCACAGGCGGTTGTGGTGTTTTTCAGCCGGTGAGCTTCGGCAAGCGCTGTCGGGCGATGTCGAGCAGGTCGTTGCCGTCCTGGGTCAGCAGGTACAGGGCGCCGACGATCTTCGGGATGTCGCTCGCTTCGGCCTGTTTGAAACACGTGCAATAAAGTGTTTCTAGCAGGTCGCTGGCGGCGCGGATGCGTTGTCGGGCGGCGTCGAGGATTTCGAAGGGGTCGGCCTCGGTATCGATGACCAGCACAGGGGTTTCGCTGTAGCGGGTCTTGAGCGGGTGATAGCGGGCTGTCAGCGTGTCGGTTTTTTTCATCGAGTGGGTCCTGTGCGAAATCGGCAAGTGTTCCCGGCAGGCCGAGACACTGATTTCAGCCGCGCCGGAAACTATAGAAGGGCATGGCGGTGCGCGACAAGACGGCTGAAATGGACAGGTTTTGTAGGGGATTTATCGTGTTCCGAGGATAAGGCTTACACACTGTCGGAAGTTTGTGTGACGAAGCCGCTGGCGGTAAAAATGCCTACGGGGTTATCAGTGAATCATCCGCGGTATCATCCTGAATCGTTTTTGCCGCCGACCTTTTCTCGACTCGCTGTGATCGCCGGCTAGGCTTTTGACACCGCAGCGGTCAACGGAGTGACAGCTTATGCACAACACCCTGGAACAGGTTTTCGGTTATCCACAGTTTCGCCCCGGTCAAGAGGCGGCCGTCAGTGCCGTGCTGGCGGGGCGCTCGGCGGCGGCGATTTTTCCCACCGGTTCCGGCAAATCCCTCTGCTACCAATTGCCGGCGCTGTTGCTGCCGCACCTGACGCTGGTGGTCTCGCCGTTGCTGGCGTTGATGCAGGATCAACTGGCGTTCCTGCAACGCCACGGCATCTCGGCGGGCAGTATCGATTCGGCCCAGAGCCGCGATGACGTCAGCGACGTCATGGCCCGGGCAAAATCCGGCGAACTGAAAATTTTGATGATCTCCGTGGAGCGCCTGAAGAACGAGCGCTTCCGGCATTTCTTGCAGCAAGTACCGATTTCACTGCTGGTGGTGGACGAGGCGCACTGCATTTCCGAATGGGGGCATAACTTTCGCCCGGACTACCTCAAGCTTCCCGACTATCAACGCCAGTTCAACATCCCGCAGGTATTGCTGTTGACCGCAACGGCGACGCCGAAGGTCATCGACGACATGCAGGCGAAATTCGCCATCGCCGCCGACGATGTGGTGACCACAGGTTTCTATCGCCCGAACCTCAATTTGCTGGTGGAGCCGGTTCGCGGAGCGGACAAGCGTAGACGCCTGGTCGAGTGGATGAGCCAGCGTCCGGACCAGCCGAGCATTGTCTACGTCACTCTGCAGAAAACAGCGGAGCACATCGCCGAACACCTGAACCGTAATGGCATTCAGGCCGAGGCCTATCACGCCGGGTTGCCCCATGAGCAACGGGAAGCGATCCAGCGTCGCTTCATGGGCGGGCAGTCCAATTGCATCGTCGCCACCATCGCTTTCGGCATGGGCATCGACAAGAGTGACATCCGCAACGTGGTGCATTTCGACCTGCCCAAATCCATCGAAAACTACAGCCAGGAAATCGGCCGCGCCGGGCGTGACGGGCAGCCGTCGGACTGCCTGGTGTTGGCCAACCGCGACAGCCTCAACGTGCTGGAGAACTTCGTCTATGGCGATACGCCCGAGCTGGATGGCATCCGTTGCGTGCTTGACGAGATGCATGCCGCAGCCACTGAAGGGCAGTGGGAGTTTCTGCTGGGGCCGTTGGCCGATCAGAGCAACATTCGCCAGTTGCCGCTCAAGACCTTGTTGGTGCAACTCGAATTGCGCGGGTTGATCGCCCCGCGCTACGCCTACTACGCCGAGTACCGTTTCAAGTATGTGCAGGAGCCCGAGGCGCTATTGGCGCATTTTGAAGGCGAGCGCAGGGATTTTGTCGCGGCGATCATCGAGACTTCCAGCCGCGCCAGGACCTGGGCCACGGTGAATTTCGAGGCGTTGTACGAGCAGCATCGGGCCGAGCGCAGTCGGGTGGTCAAGGCACTGGATTATTTCCAGGAGAAGGGCTGGGTGGAGCTCGAAAGCAAGCAGATGACCGAGGTCTACAGCGTGCTGCAAAGCGGGATCGACAACGTCACGTTGAGCGAGGAACTGCACGGCTATTTCACTCGGCATGAGCGCACCGAGGTTGCGCGGATTCACGCGATGCTTGACCTGTTCGCCACCGACCGTTGCCTGGGTTATCGCCTGGCCGAGTATTTTGGCGACCACAATGCCCCGCAGCAATGCGGGCATTGTTCGGTGTGTCATGGGCAAGTGGCGCGGCTACCGGCACCACCGGAGTTGCCGGCGCTTGTGGATAAGAATTTCGAGTCGCTGTGTGGCGGTTTTATCCACAGGCACGAGCAGCACACGGGCAACGTCCCCTCGGCTGAACGCGTGACACGGTTCCTGTGCGGGATCAGCGTGCCGCTGTTCACCAAGCTCAAGGCGCGGTCGATTCCCGGGTTTGCGGCGCTGGAAGATTATCCGTATGCCGGGGTGCGGGAGTGGGCCGAGCAACATCTACCTGGTTGAAACACGGTCAGTGTAGGAGCGAGCCTGCTCGCGATGAGGCCGGCACATTCAACAGTGATGGCGACTGACACACCGCCATCGCGAGCAGGCTCGCTCCCACAGGGATTTGCGGTGCACTCAAAGGGGCACATCCATCCGCTGAATGTTGCTCATCACAGGAATAAATTTCAAAAAAACCCGGTGGCTGACTATGGTGGTGGCTGTCTTCGGATCGCCAACAAGAGAACAAAACATGAGCCAGACACCGTCGAATATTCAGCGCGCCGCCGTCATCGGCGCGGGCACCATGGGCCGTGGCATTGTCATGTGCCTGGCCAACGCCGGGGTGGCCGTGCAGTGGGTCGACAACAATCCGCAAATGCTGGAGCAAGCGCTGGCCACCGTAGCGGACACCTACGCCCACAACGTGCGTCAGGGGCGTATTGATCAGAGCGAAGCCGATGCCCGTGTCGCGCGCGTTACGGCGGCAGAGGGTTATACGGCCATCCGCGATGTCGACCTGGTCATCGAAGCGGTGTACGAAAACCTTGAGCTCAAGCAGAAAATCTTCCGCGAACTCGATGGCCTGCTCAAGCCGGAAGCGATTCTGGCGAGCAATACTTCGGCGCTGGACATCGATGCCATCGCCGCGGCCACACGCCGGCCGCAGCAAGTGCTGGGCCTGCACTTCTTCAGCCCGGCGCACATCATGAAGCTGCTGGAAATCGTCCGTGGCGCGCAGACTGCACCGGCGGTGCTCGACGCGGCGCTGGCGCTCGGCCGGCGCATGGGCAAGGTCAGTGTGGTGGCGGGAAATTGCGACGGTTTCATCGGCAACCGCATGCTCAACACCTATGTGCTCGAAGCGCGAAAAATGCTGCTGGAGGGCGCTTATCCTTACCAGGTGGACGCAGCGCTGCAAGGCTTCGGTTTCGCCATGGGGCCGTTCCGCATGTTCGACGTGGTGGGCGTCGACCTGCAATGGCGCTCGCGCCAGTTATCCGGGATCGGGCAGGACGCACCGGAGGTTCAGGTGGATAACCGTTTGTGTGAGCAGGGACGTTTCGGCCAGAAGAGTGGCAACGGCTTTTATCACTATGAACCGGGCAGTCGTCAGGCCGAACACGATCCGCTGGTCGACGCACTGGTGCTTCAGGTCAGTGAGGAACTGGGGTTCCAGCGCCGCGAGATCGGCCCGGAAGAAATTCTCGAGCGCTGCTTGCTGGCACTGGTCAACGAAGGCGCGAAGATCCTGCAGGAAGGCATCGCCGGGTCGGCTCACGATATCGATCTGGTCTACCTCAACGGTTACGGTTTTCCGGCGGACAAGGGCGGGCCAATGGCATGGGCGGATCAGCAAGGGCTGGCGGACATTCACCGGCGCTTGATGGACCTTGAGACACGTCAGGGCGATCACTGGCAACCGGCGCGGTTGATTAGTGAGCTGGCGGCGGCTGGCAAGGGCTTTGCTGACAAGTGATTGAAGCGGCGCCTGTGAGGGCGCCTTCGCGAGCAGGCTCGCTCCCACAGGTGATCGGGTGAAGACAGCTAGTGCGCCTGGTCGAGATCCAATGTAGGAGCGAGCCTGCTCGCGATGAATACAACGCAGTTTCGCCTTAGACTGGCGAACCCACTCAGGAATCAACGCTGATGCCCCAACGCACCGATTATCCGCACTTCCAGCCCATCACTACCCGCTGGCACGACAACGACGCCTACGGTCACGTGAACAACGTTACCTACTACAGCTTCTTCGATACGGCGGTGAACACTTACCTGATCGAAGTCGGCGGCCTGGATATCCATGACGGTGAGGTGGTGGGGTTCGTGGTGAGTTCTTCCTGTGATTACTTTGCTTCCATTGCTTTCCCGGACCGGATCGAGATTGGTCTGCGGGTAGGCAAGTTGGGCAACAGTTCGGTGCAATACGAACTGGCCGTGTTCAAGCAAGGGGAGGACGAGGCCTGCGCAGCGGGGCGCTTCG
Organism: Pseudomonas sp. IT-P74; assembly: GCF_949768175.1. NCBI lineage: Bacteria > Pseudomonadati > Pseudomonadota > Gammaproteobacteria > Pseudomonadales > Pseudomonadaceae > Pseudomonas > Pseudomonas sp. IT-P74. The sequence goes on from NZ_CATKQD010000007.1 coordinate 109,058, forward strand.
TGCATGTGTTTGTCGATCGTGTGTCGAATCAGCCCGTGGCGATTCCTGCAGGATTGCGCGGGGCGCTGGAGCGTCTGGTGGTTCAGTAAGGCAAAAAAAATCGCAGCCCTTGGGCTGCGATTTTTGTAGTACTTACCAGCGAGGCGCTCGAGGCCTTAGTCGCGGTAGTACTTGTGGTGCTTGCGATGGCCATAGGCATGGCCACGGCCCGGATGGCCGCCACGGTAGTAACGACGATCATCACGACCACCATAGTAACGACGATCACCGTCATCATCATGATCGTACTCTTTGCCCATGTAGTTACCCAGCGCGCCACCGGCGCCGCCGCCCGCTGCGGCGCCGATCAGGCTGCCGGTGGTGCCGCCCACGCTGCGGCCGACTACGTTACCGCCGGCTGCACCCAACGCACCGCCAAGGGCTGCTTCGCCACGGCTGTGCTTGTTTGCGCCGACGGCGCTACCACCCGCGCCACCCAGGGCCGCGCCGATGGTGGAACCTGTACTGCCGCCTAACGACTGACCGACGACCGAGCCTAAAACCCCGCCCAATGCGCCGCCTACACCGGCTTCGGTGGTGCCGCCAGCAGACGCGATACCGCTGACCAGGCCAAGGGACAACAAGAGAATCGAGGAGAACTTCATGGAGGAACCTCTAGGGGATGACGGCGCGATCCTGAGGCTCTGGAATGGGCGTGACAATCGAAATCCGACGAATAACACGACCTGTATACAATATTGCAAGTTACTGTTTTTTGGGCGGAACTTAACGTTTTTTTGCAGGTCTTTTACTACTTCGCAAAGGCCGTTTTCATAAGAAAGCGGCCTTTTTTGTGGGCGAAAGGAAAGTGCAGGGTCCGGAGTTTTTGGTGATTGGTCTGGCCCCATCGCGAGCAGGCTCGCTCCTACATTGGAATGCGGTCTCCTGTAGGAGCGAGCCTGCTCGCGATGTGGTCGGCACAGACGAAGCGTTACGCAGACCTGGCCATGATCAACCCGGTCTCACTCGCCGCTTCCAACCGGATCGCCACAAACTTCGATGTCGGCGTATGGCTGCCATCACCGGTGCTTTCCAGCGGCACCAAGGGGTTCACTTCCGGATAGTAGGCCGCCGCCTGCCCGGCCGGGATATCAAACGCCAGCAGTGTGAAGCCTTTCACCCGACGTTCAACACCATCGTCCCAGAGCGAAACGATGTCCGCCTTTTGCCCCGGCTTGAAGCCCAGACGAATGATGTCGGCTTCGTTGACGAACAACACGTCCCGCTGACCCTTCACGCCGCGATAACGGTCGTTGAGGCCATAGATGGTGGTGTTGTACTGATCGTGGGAACGCATCGATTGCATGATCAGGTCCGGCAGTACCCCGGTGGCGCGGGTGCGTTCGTGCACCAGGTCTTTGGGCAGTGCGTTCGAGCGGAAATTGGCCCGGCCCGAAGCGGTGCTCCACTTGCGTGCACCGGCACTGTTGCCCAGGTAGAAACCGCCCGGGTTTTTGATCTTCTCGTTGAAGTCCTTGAAGCCGGGAATGGTCTCGGCGATCAGGTCGCGGATGCGGCTGTAGTCGGCCACCAGCCAGTTCCAGTCCACCGGGTGGCTGCCCAGGGTCGCGGCGGCGATGCCGGCCAGGATCGCCGGCTCCGAGCGCATCTGGTTCGACAGCGCCTGCAGCTGGCCATTGGAGGCGTGGACCATGCTGAACGAGTCTTCGACGGTGATCGCTTGCGGGCCTTCGGCCTGGATATCGATGTCGGTGCGGCCCAGGCACGGCAGGATCAGCGCGTCCTTGCCGTGGGTCAAATGGCTGCGGTTGAGCTTGGTGCTGATCTGCACGGTCAGGTCGCAGTTTTGCAGAGCCTGGAACGTGCGCGGGCTGTCCGGCGTGGCCTGGGCGAAGTTGCCGCCCAGGCCGATGAAGACTTTCGCCCGCCCTTCAGCCATCGCATGAATCGCCTCGACCACGTTGTGGCCGTTTTCGCGTGGCACCTTGAACTGGAAGCGCCGCTCCAGGGCATCGAGGAACGCGACAGGAGGGCGTTCGTTGATGCCCATGGTCCGGTCGCCCTGCACGTTGCTGTGACCACGGACCGGGCATAGGCCTGCACCCGGTCGGCCGATGTTGCCGCGCAGCAACATCAGGTTGGCGATTTCCTGGATGGTCGCCACCGAATGACGGTGTTGGGTGATACCCATAGCCCAGCACATGATGACGTTCTTGCCCTTGGCGTACATGCGCGCCGCCTGCTCGATTTCTATCAGGCTCAGGCCGGACTGTTCGACGATCTGCTCCCACGGGGTGTCGTCGATGACGGCCAGGTAATCCAGCACGTTGACGCTGTGCTCATTGAGGAAGTCGTGGTCGAACACCGCCGGGGCACCGGTTTTCTGCGCATCGCGCTCCCACAGCAGGAGGAATTTCGCCATGCCGCGCATGATCGCCATGTCGCCGCCCAGTGCCGGGCGGAAGAACGCGGTGTTGGTCGGTTTGTCGCCGTTGGTGAGCATTTCGAACGCGTGCTGCGGGTGCTGGAAACGCTCCAGGCCACGCTCTTTCAGCGGGTTGATGCACACCACTTGCGCGCCGCGCTTCACCGCTTCGCGCAATGGTTCGAGCATCCGTGGGTGGTTGGTACCGGGGTTCTGGCCCCAGACGAAAATCGCATCGGCGTGTTCGAAGTCGTCGAAGGTCACGGTGCCTTTGCCGACCCCGACACTTTGCGACATCGCGACACCGCTGGCCTCGTGGCACATGTTCGAGCAGTCGGGGAAGTTGTTGGTGCCGTAGGCGCGCACGAATAGCTGATAGAGGTACGCCGCTTCATTGCTGGCCCGGCCCGAGGTGTAGAACTCGGCCTGATCCGGGCTCGACAGGCCGTTCAGGTGTTTGGCGATCAGCGCGAACGCGGCGTCCCAACTGATCGGCTTGTAGCGATCGGTCTCGGCGTCATAGCTCATCGGCTCGGTCAGGCGGCCCTGATATTCGAGCCAGTAGTCGCTTTGCTCCAGCAAGGACGTGACGCTGTGTTTGGCGAAAAATTTGGCATCGACACGGCGTTTGGTCGCTTCCCAGTTCACCGCCTTGGCGCCGTTCTCGCAGAACATCACCATGCCGCCTTCCCTGGAGTCACCCCAGGCGCAACCAGGGCAGTCGAAGCCGCCGTTCTTGTTGGTCTTGAGCATCATGCGCAGGTTTTTCAGCGCGTTGTCGCTGGTCAGCCAGGCCTGGGCGACGCTGATCAGTGCGCCCCATCCACCGGCCGGGCCTTTGTAGGGCTTATAGCGAGGGACAGGTGTCTGGTCGGCTTGACGGTGTTGACTCACGCTTGTTTCTCCAACGTTGGGCTATAGACCCGCGGTGCATTCTTCTGTGGCAGATGGATGAGATTGAGGTTGTGGCGACGGGCCCATTGCACGGCAAGGCCCGTGGGCGACGACAGGCTGACCAGGGTCTGGATGCCGGCGCGCAAGACTTTCTGGATCAATTCGAGGCTGCAGCGGCTGGTGACAATCGCCAGGCCGCCAGCGGTCGGGATTTTTTGCCGGATCAATCCGCCGATCAGTTTGTCGAGGGCGTTGTGTCGGCCGATGTCTTCACGGCCGAGCAGCAACTCGCCTTTGTCGTTCATGAACACCGCCGCATGTACGGCGCCGCAATGTTGGCCCAAGGGCTGGAAGGCGCCGATGCGCTCGCGCAGGCCATCAAGCCATTCGACCGGTGGCAACGGGGCGCCGGGCAATACCTGAAGGTCTGGCAACGCCTGCTCGACCGCTTCCACACCGCACAACCCGCAACCGCTGGTGCCGGCCAGTTGTCGACGCTGCTGCTTGAGGTTCCAGAACGCGCGGTTGGCGATGGTCACTTGCGCGTATTGCGCCGACCCCGAGCCGCTGAGTTGCAGGTCGTAGATGTCCGTGGCGTCCTGGATGATGCCGCTGCCCAGGCTGAAGCCGACGATGAAATCTTCCAGGTCCGTGGGCGTCACCAGCATGACCGCCTGGCTGATGCCGTTGAAGGCAATCGCCAGCGCAACTTCTTCGGCCAGCGCGGTGCTGGCCGATTCGGAGTATTCGAGATTGCTATAGCTGTACGTCTGGCTGGCGGCGGGCGCGGGCGTTTCTAGGGCAGGCGCCGCGCATGCAGGGCGCTTGGTGTTCATGGCATCACCGACGGTTTGATCAGCTTTAAGACTAGGCGCGGCAAGTTGTCACGTCTAATCGCTAATACTGATCTACCGATAGATGCCGTCGATCAAGTGCCGATCAGCGATTGCTGATAGAGGGCAAAACAGGCTTCTGCCAACGCCGAGCGTGGCGCGCTGCGACGCATGATCAGCCCCAGGCGGCCAAGGGTCTGGGCGTTCTCGATCGGTTGCAGGCGCAAGTGTTCGGTCAGGCCTTCGAGGCCGCCGTCCAATGGCATCACGGCGCAACACAAGCCGCCGTGCACGGCTTGTAACAGTTGATGCACGGCATCGGTCTGCAACAACGGCTGCGGGGTCAGGCCACGGCTGTGGAAGTTGTGGTCGATGGACTGGCGAAAGTGCATGCCGCTGGTGAGCATGCCCAGCGGCAGTTCGATCAAGGATTCCCAGCTCAGCGGCACCTCACCAAAGGTGAAGAAGCGTTGGTCGTAGAGCAGACCCATGTGGGTTTCGCTGAAGGCCAGAGAATCGAAGTGTTCGGCATCCAGGCGTTCCAGGTATGACACGCCGAGATCCAGGCGATTGTTCGCCAATTGCTCAAGGATCTGCTCCGAACTCAGGGCCGAGAGTTCGAAGCGCAGGTTCGGGTGTTCGGCGTGCAAGCGTTGCAGCAGTGGCAGCGGATCGAAGCTCGACAACGGCACTACGCCCAGACGCAAGGTGCCGACCAGATTGCCGCGACAGGCGGCCGCCTCGGCGTACAAGCCATCATAGGCCGCCAGTACGGTGCGCGCCCAGGCCAGCACCCGCTCGCCCGGAGCGGTGAAGCTCTCGAAGCGCTGGCCGCGATTGACCAGCGGCAAGTCGAGTTCTTCTTCGAGGCTGCGCAGGCGCATGGACAGGGTCGGCTGGGTGATGTGGCAGCGTGCGGCGGCCTGGCCGAAATGACGGGTTTCGTCGAGCGCGATGAGGAATTTCAGCTGCTTGATGTCCATCTGCGCTCCTGGGGTTGGGAAGGTGCGGATTCTATCGCAAGCGGGGTCATTGGTCGGGTTGGATTCGCAAGTGACGACTGTGGTCTAGGCTTTGACGTCTGGAACCCGAAACCCAAGGAGAGTGCACTATGAGTCTTTTGAGCTTTGTGAAGGAAGCAGGCGAAAAATTGCTGGATTTGCTGACGCCAGGTAACGCCAACGCCAGTGAGCAATTGAAGGCGCACATCAGCAAGGTCGGCCTGGGCAACCCGAATGTGCAGGCCACGGTCGATGGCGACAAGGTCACGGTGACCGGTGAGGTGGCGAGTCAGGAAGAGAAGGAAAAGATCCTGCTGGCGGTGGGCAATATCGCCGGGGTTGGCAGTGTGGATGATCAGATTACTGTGACCGGGCCTGTCGTTGCTGCCGCAGTGTTTGTCACCGTCGTGAAGGGTGACACCCTCAGCGCGATTTCCAAGCGCGTGTACGGCGATGCCAACAAGTACAACAAAATCTTCGAGGCCAACAAACCAATGCTGTCGCACCCGGACAAGATCTATCCGGGGCAGTCGTTGCGGATTCCTGAGTAAGCCTCAAGACCGCTATCGCGAGCAGGCTCGCTCCCACAATGCATCTCCCGTGAACACGGGATTTGTATACGACCAAGATCAAATGTGGGAGCGAGCCTGCTCGCGATGCAGGCAACTCGGTCTAGAGTCCTGCAATCAAATCCCGATAATCCCCGACCGCTGCAAACTCCGCCGTGTCCTTCGGCCCCTTGCGGCTGTCCGGCTCACGCACGGCCAGCAAATGCGCCACGCCAAAGTCCCGTGCGCTGCGCAGGATCGGCAAGGTGTCGTCGATGAACAGGCTGCGCGCAGGATCGAAATCGATATCGGCTTGCAGCGCATCCCAGAATTGCGGGTTTTCCTTGGGGAAGCCGTAGTCATGGGAACTGATCAAACGCTCGAAGTAGGGCGCCAGTTCGATTTTTTCCAGCTTCAACGACAGCGCATCCCGATGGGCATTGGTGATCAGCACCACGCGCTTGCCGGCCTGTTTGATCGCCGCCAGAAAGGTGTCGGCATCCGGGCGCAGGGCGATCAGGTGCGCGGTTTCCAGTTTCAGCTCGCGCACTGACAGTTTCAGTTCGGCGCTCCAGAAGTCCAGGCAGTACCACTGCAACTGGCCGGCATTGCGCTCGAACAACGGCTGCAGTTCCATCTCGGCCATGGCCCGACTGACCCCGTGCAGTTCGGCGTAACGCTGGGGCAGGTGCTCCATCCAGAAGTGGTTGTCGAAATGCAGGTCCAGCAGCGTGCCGTCCATGTCCAGCAGAACGGTATCGATGTCGGACCAGGGTAATGAAGGCATGGCAACGTCTCGGGCAGTAGAAAGATTTCTGGCGTAAACAATCGGGAAAGCCGCGTTATAGTAGCGCGTTCACGCCAAGGAGCTTTGCATGCGCCAGAAACCCACCATACTCGCCCGCGAAATTGTCGCCACCAGTCGATTGTTCTGCGTGGAAGAGATGAAGTTGCGCTTTTCCAACGGCGTGGAGCGCACGTATGAACGCCTGGTCGGCAAGGGTGCCGGGTACGGCGCGGTGATGATCGTGGCGATGCTCGATGCCGAGCATGCGGTGCTGGTCGAGGAGTATTGCGGCGGCACGGATGCATATGAAATGTCATTGCCCAAGGGTTTGATCGAGCCGGGCGAAGACGTGCTGGCGGCGGCCGAGCGTGAGCTCAAGGAAGAGGCCGGTTTTGGCGCGCGGCAACTGGAACACCTGACCGAGTTGTCGCTGTCCCCTGGCTACATGAGCCAGAAGATTCAAGTAGTGCTGGCTACCGACCTCTACGAAGAGCGTCTGGAAGGCGACGAGCCAGAGCCGATGCGGGTGGACAAGGTCAATCTGCGTGAGCTCTCGGCGCTTGCACAAAACCCACAATTTACCGAAGGCCGTGCCTTGGCGGCGCTGTACCTGGCCCGAGACCTTTTGACTCAGCGCGGAGCGTTCCAGCAATGAATTTCCCACATCCGATGATGGCATCGGTGATTGAACTGGCCTTGCAGGCCGGTGATGCGATCCTGCCGTTCTGGCGCACAGGCACCGCCGTCACGGCAAAGGCTGATGATTCGCCGGTGACCGCTGCCGACCTGGCCGCTCACCACGTGATTCTGGCCGGGCTGACGGCGCTCGATCCGAGCATCCCGGTGCTCTCCGAGGAAGACGCCAACATTCCCCAGGACGTGCGTGCCGGATGGCAGCGCTGGTGGCTGGTCGATCCGCTGGATGGCACCAAGGAATTCATCAGCGGCAGCGAGGAGTTCACCGTCAACATCGCTCTGATCGAAAACGGTCAGGTGGTGTTCGGTGTGGTGTCGATGCCGACCAACGGGCGTTTTTACGTCGGTGGTACGGGGCTCGGCGCATGGCGTGGTGATAAAGGTGGCTCGCCCGTGGCGATCAAGGTGCGTGAGGCGTTAGCGCCCGGCGAGTCGTTCACCGTGGTGGCCAGTCGTCGCCATTCGAGCCCTGAGCAAGAGCGATTGCTGGCCGGGTTGAGCGCCAGCCTTGGCGAGCTGCAACTGACCAGTATTGGCAGTTCGTTGAAGTTTTGCCTGGTGGCCGAAGGGGCGGTGGATTGCTATCCGCGCCTGGCACTGACTTCCCAGTGGGACACGGCGGCAGCGCAAGGTGTGCTGGAAGGCGCGGGCGGTGAGGTGCTGGAGTTGAGCGGCGAGCCGTTCAGCTATCCGGCGCGGGAGTCGTTGTTGAATACGTTCTTCCTGGCGTTGCCGGCGAAGGCGGCCTGGCGGGAGAAGCTGCTGGAACTGGCACGCGCATAAGATCGTTCCCGCGCGCTGATGCAAATCCTTGTGGGAGCGAGCTTGCTCCCACAGGTTTTGCGGTCGTCCTGGTTTACCGGTGCAACACATACTGCCCGACAAACCTCACCGCATCCTCGTCACGGCCTTCATTGACGACCCGAGTATGCAGCGTCAACCGCGCTCGGCTGTATCGCTGGAAGGTGGTCAGGAATTTCTTCCAGATCACCGGGTCCGGCGCCTGGCAAATGGCGTTGGCATCCCCCGTCACCGGCAGTGGATAGCTGATCTGCCCTTCCTGAATCACGATGTGCCCGTCGGTAATGCCTTCTTCCTTGAGGCGCAGATGCAGCCAGCCCCAACCGGCCAGGACTGCGCCGCAATACAGGCTGCCGCCGAACATGGTGCTCTTGTGGTTGACGTTGGCTTCCAGCGGCAAGTGCAGGCGCAGTTGCTGGTCATGCCAGTCGAGCACTTTGAGGCCCATGTCCCGGGTGAGGGGAATGTCGTGATGGAGAACGGATTCCAGTTGTCGACTGTCGCGGCTCATTCAGGGGCCTCTGGCGTGAAGTGGATGATTGGACGGTAACTCAGTCGAGATCGTCAGGGTGGGCCGGGGCACCACTGTCGGCGAAACTCAGACCGTGCTTGCGTAGTTTGTCGTGCAGGGTCTTGCGCGGAATGCCGAGGGCTTCGGCGACGCTGCGCACGGAGCTGTGCGAGCGTGCCAGTTCGGCGGCGATAAGTGTTTTTTCGAAGTTCTCCACTTGTTCACTCAAACCGCCGCTGACGACCTCGACCCTGTTGCCGGCGTCGCCTTCCGTTGTGCTGTTGTCGAGGGCCAGTTCGAGCCCGAGGGCAAAACGCTCGGCGGCATTTTGCAGCTCGCGCACGTTGCCGGGCCAGGCGTGGCGCAGCAGCAAGGCACGTTGCCCCGGTTGCAGTTCATGGGGCGGCAAGCCATGGCGAGCACTGGCTTCATCGGCAAAATGCTGGAACAGCATCAGCGCATCTTCGCCCCGTTCGCGCAGCGGTGGAATCCGCAGCGGCGCGACGTTCAGGCGGTAATACAGGTCGGCACGGAAGCGCCCTTGATCCGCTGCCTGGCGCAGGTCTTCCTTGGTGGCGGCGATGATGCGGATGTCCAGCGGGATCAGTTGATTGCCGCCCAGGCGTTCGACCACCCGCTCTTGCAGCAAACGCAGCAATTTGACCTGCACATCCAGGCTCATGCTTTCGATTTCATCGAGGAACAGCGTGCCGCCATTGGCGAATTCGAACTTGCCGATGCGGCGTTTCTGCGCGCCGGTGAAGGCGCCTGGCTCGTGGCCGAACAGCTCGCTTTCGACCACTGACTCGGCCAGGGCGCCAGCGTTGATCGCCACGAACGGACCGTTGCGACGGCTTGATAAATCGTGCAGCGCCCGAGCCACGACTTCTTTGCCAGCGCCGGTTTCGCCGAGGATCAGCACATCGGCCTTGGTCGCCGCCAGGGCACCGATCTGCTCGCGCAGGCGCAGCATCGAAGGTGAGTGGCCAACCAGACGGGTGCTTAGTTCATTGCGGTCGCTCAAGGCCAGCCGCAGGCTGCGGTTGTCCAGTACCAGCCGACGCAGGGCCAGCGCTCGGCGCACACTGTCGAGCAGGGCGTCGCTGGCGAAGGGCTTTTCCAGAAAATCATAGGCCCCGGCGCGCATGGCCTGCACCGCCAGCGGCACATCTCCGTGGCCGGTGATCAGCAGCACCGGCAGCTCAGGGTCCTGGGCATGCAGTTCGCTCAACAGTTCGAGACCGTCCATGCCGGGCATGCGGATGTCGCTGACCACCACCCCCGGCCAATCACGTTCAAGTTGCGCGGCCAGGCCCTTGGCTTCAGCCAGCGGCAGGATTTTCAGGCCCGCCAGATCCAGCGTCTGGCTCAAGGCCTGGCGCAAGTGGGGATCGTCGTCGATCAACACGACCTGAATGCGGTTGTCGATGGTCATGCACTTCGGTCCTCGGACGGTTGCAGGCTCACGCCCGGTGCGCCTGCGCGCAGCTTCAGGGTAATCAGGGCGCCGCCCTCCTTGTGGTTGGCGAACGACAGTTCACCGCCGAAGGCGCGCATCAGGGTTTCGCAAATTGCCAGTCCCAAGCCAAGGCCCTGGGTACGGGTCTTGGTGGTGTAGAACGGCTCGCTGGCGCGCCCAAGGGCTTCCATGCAAAAGCCGGGACCGTTGTCGCGAATGTACAGGTTGACGCCATCGGCCGTGGATTGGGCACTGAGCCAGAGTTTACGTGGCGGGCCTTTTTCGGTCAGGGCATCCAGGGCGTTTGCCAGCAGATTGCCGAGAACCTGGCGCAGGCGGGTTTCCCCGGCCTCGACCCACAGGGTGGCGGCGGGCAAGTCGCGGATCAGCTCGACTTCCATGCTGCGTCGACGCTTGGCCAGCAAGGCCAGGGCATCGTCCAGCGCCGGTTGCAGGGCGACGCTTTCCGGGGCATGCCGGTCGCGGCGGGCAAAGGCGCGCAGGTGGGCGATGATCGAGGCCATGCGCCCGGTCAATTCGCTGATCAGCTTGAGGTTGCCGCGGGCATCGTCGGTGCGCTGGTGGTCGAGCAACACTTCGGCGTTTTCCGCGTAGCTGCGAATCGCTGCCAGCGGTTGATTGAGTTCGTGGCTGATGCTCGCCGACATGGTGCCCAGTGCCGACAATTTGCCGGCCTGCACCAGATCATCCTGGGCGCGGACCAGCTCTTGTTGGGCCTGTTCGCGTTCCAGCACTTCCTGTTTCAGGCGCCGGTTCAGGCCTTCGAGATCGCTGGTGCGCTCGGCGACCCGGCCTTCCAGCTCGCGGCGGGCCTTGGCTTCGAAAGCAATGCGCTCGAGATAATGGCGGCGGCGCTGCATCATCAGGCCAAGCAGCAGCATCAACACCAGCAACGCTGCACCACCGATGGCCACCACCGTGCGCACCGGGCGGTCGATCAAGGTGCGCGGGGCGAGGATGCTGACGTCCCAGCCGGTTTCGGCGATCTGTTGGGTTTGGGTCAGCCAGGCATTGGGATTGAGCTTCAGCGGTTTTGGATCGCGGGTTGGATAGGGCTGGATCGCCGTGATGGCTTTGCTTTCGTCCTCGCTCAACGGGCGGGTCGAGCGGAATCGCCACTCCGGTTGCGAGGTGAGAATGACCACGCCGTTGTGGTCGGTCAGCAGCAGTTGTTCCGGGGTTTTGCCCCACAGGCTTTCGGTGTGGTCGAGGTCGACCTTGACCACCAGCACACCGACGATTTTTTCGCCGTTACGCACGCCGGCGGCGAAGAAGTAACCGCGCTTGGCGGAGGTCGTGCCCAGGCCGAAAAAGCGCCCGAGCCGCCCGGCCATGGCTTCGCTGAAATACGGCCGGAAGGAAAAATTGCGCCCGACGAAACTGTCGTGTTTGTCCCAGTTGGAGGCGGCCAGGGTCTTGCCCGTGGCGTCCATCAGGTACATGACTTCGGCACCGGTCTGGGTGGCGATGTTTTTCAGCAGGCGGTTGGCGTTGCCTTGGGTGACGCCATCGTCCGGTGCGCCGAGCACGGCGCGCAGGGCCGGCAGGTCGCCGAGGATCTGCGGCAACACTTCATAGCGGTGCAGGGTACCCAGCAGGTTGGCGACGTAGAGGTCGAGGGTCTGACGATTCTGACTGGCCAGCTCGCTGCGGTAGTAACGCTCGGCGAGATGCTCCAGCGGCCACAGCAACGGCGCCAGGCACAGTGCCAGCAGGGCGAGGCTGCGCCAACGGGGTCTGGGAGGGAGAGTCGGTTTCATGAGCAGCATGCGCCTGTGGGTACAGGCGCATTATGCCTAGGCTTGCGGGCGCAGTCTGCGGACTGTGGGCCAGGCGTGTTTTTGCGCTGAAACTTGCGCCGGGTTTTCAGGCGAAGACTTCGGCGTCCTTGAGGAATGCAGCGGCCTGGTCCTTTGCCGACAGCTGCGGCGTGCCTTCCAGTTGCCAATCGATAGCCAGGTCCGGGTCGTCCCAGCGAATGCTGCGCTCGGCGGACGGGGTGTAGTAATCGGTGGTTTTGTAGAGGAACTCGGCAAAATCGCTCAGCACCACGAAACCGTGGGCAAAGCCTTCCGGAATCCAGATCTGGCGGTGGTTCTCGGCGGACAGGACCACCGCCACCGATTTGCCGAAATGTGGCGAACTGCGGCGGATGTCCACGGCAACGTCGAGTACTTCACCGGCCGTGACGCGAACCAGTTTGCCTTGAGTGTTCGTCAGTTGGTAATGCAAGCCACGCAACACGCCTTTTTGCGAGCGGGAATGGTTGTCCTGAACGAACTGAGTGTCCAGGCCGGTGGCTTCTTCGAAAGCCCTGGCGTTGAAGCTCTCATAAAAGAAACCACGTTCGTCGCCAAAGACCTTGGGTTCAAGGATCAGAACACCGGGCAGGTCGGTGGTCACTACATTCATGGTGGCTCTCCAGAGTGTGCGTTTGATGGTCGCCATTCTTGCGCAAAGCGCTGGTCGGGGCGAGTACCAAAACAAAACCTGTGGGAGCAAGCCCGCCCCCACAAATGCCTTCATACCGGCCCGGGGGGTTGCGTATCGCCCGAACCAGTGGCGATATAGGCGCCTAATAAAATTTCAGGGGTCGTTGTATGCCGCTCGCCACGTTGATTCATCGCGCCAGTTTGCCCAGCCCGCAGGTGTCTGCGGAGCAAGCGCTAGAGCTGCTGGAAGAACATTACGGGTTCAGCGGCAAACTGCACGCCCTTGGCAGCCAGCAAGACCTGAACTACCGCGTCGACAGCGAACGCGGACGTTTCGTCCTGAAAATCTGCCGTGGCGACTACTCGGTACTGGAACTTCAGGCACAACATGCCGGGCTCAAGCATCTGGGCGAGCACCCGGATGTACAGGTGCCGCGTGTTATCGCGGCGAAAAACGGTGCAGACCTGCTGTCTCTGGACCTGGGGGGCCAGGCAGTGCACGTTCGCCTGCTCGACTACATCGAAGGCCAGCCCCTGACGAGCCTCGGTCATTTCAACCCGACGGTGGTGTCCGGTTTCGGTCGCCTGTGCGGTGAAATGGACCTGGCCCTGGCGGATTTCGACCATCCGGGTCTGGTGCGAACCCTGCAGTGGGACGCCCGTCATGCTCACGCCCTGATCGCGCACTTGCTGCCGGTGATCAAGGATGAGGCCCGGCGCAAACTGATCATTGAAGCGTCCGGGCAAGCCGAGCGGCATTTGCAGCCACTGCGGGACAAACTGCCGGTGCAGGCCATTCACATGGACATCACCGACGACAACGTGGTGTGGCAGCGCGACGCGCAGCGCCATTGGCAGCTGCAAGGCGTGATCGATTTCGGCGACCTGGTGCGCACCTGGCGCATTACCGATCTGTCGGTGACCTGCGCCGCGCTGCTGCATCATGGCGAGGGCGATCCGTTCTGCATTTTGCCGGCCATCCAGGCGTATCACGCAGTCAATCCGTTGCAGCACGAAGAACTGCTGGCGCTGTGGCCGCTGATCGTCGCCCGCGCGGCGGTGTTGGTGCTCAGCGGCGAACAGCAGGTCAGCATCGATCCGGGCAATGCCTACAGCCGCGACAACCTGGTCCATGAATGGGAAATCTTCCGTGTGGCCACGTCGGTGCCGTTGGCGCTGATGGAAGCGGCGATCCTCACCGCCGTCGGCCAGAACCTGCCCACCATCGGCAGCGAAGGGTTCGCGCCGCTGTTGCCGAGCCTGGTAGGGCGTGAGTTCGCGCTGATCGACCTGGGCGTGCTCAGTCCGCATTTCGAGGCCGGTAACTGGGAGCAGGAAGGCGTCGATCAACACCTGCTGGATGAAGCGGCCGCGGCACATGGCCTGGCGGCCAGTCGTTACGGGCAATACCGCCTGTCCCACACCCGCCCGGACAGCGCCGCCGAACCGGACACTTGCCCGTTGCATGTCGAGTTGCGTGTGCCTCAGGGCACGGCGGTCGAAGCACCGTTTGCCGGAGTGGTGCATCACCCATCGGCGGACGTGCTGCAACTGGACGGCCCGCAACTGAGTGTGCGGCTTTGGGGCGTCACGCCGTCGCTGCACAGCGGCGCGGCACTGGTCAAAGGCCAGGTACTGGGATCGGTCAGCGGGCCATTGATCGTGCAGATGTGCCGTGGCGCGTCGATCAATGCGCCGTTGTTCTGCACGCCTTCGCGCGCGGCGGCCTGGCAAGCGCTGTGCCCATCGCCAGCAGCGTTGCTGGGGCTGGCCTGTGACGCCGAAGCCGAGCTCGACGGACCGACCTTGCTGGCTCGGCGCGATGCCAGCTTCGCCCGCACGCAAAAACACTATTACGTTGATCCGCCGCGCATCGAGCGCGGCTGGCGCAACCATTTGATCGACATGCAGGGCCGCTCTTACCTCGACATGCTCAACAACGTCGCGGTGCTGGGTCACGGCCATCCGCGCATGGCGGCAGTTGCCAGCCGCCAGTGGTCGTTGCTCAACACCAACTCGCGTTTCAACTACGCAGCCGTGGCCGAGTTCTCCGAACGTTTGCTGAAGCTGTCACCGGATGGCATGGACCGGGTGTTCCTGGTCAACAGCGGCAGCGAGGCCAACGACCTGGCGATTCGCCTGGCGTGGGCCTACAGCGGCGGCCGCGACATGCTCAGTGTGCTGGAGGCCTATCACGGCTGGACGGTGGGCGCGGACTCGGTGTCGACCTCGATCGCCGACAACCCCAAGGCGCTGAGCAGCCGCCCGGACTGGGTGCACCCGGTGACCGCGCCAAACACCTATCGCGGTGAATTCCGTGGCCCCGACAGTGCGCCGGATTATGTGCGCAGCGTCGAGCACAACCTGGCGAAAATCGCCGAGCAGAAACGCCAACTGGCCGGCTTCATCTGCGAGCCGGTGTATGGCAATGCCGGCGGAATCTCGCTGCCACCAGGTTATTTGAAACAAGTCTATGCCATGGTCCGGGCCAGAGGCGGCGTGTGCATCGCCGACGAAGTGCAGGTGGGCTACGGGCGCATGGGCGATTTCTTCTGGGGCTTCGAAGAGCAGGGCGTGGTACCGGATATCATCACCATGGCCAAGGGCATGGGCAACGGCCAGCCACTGGGCGCGGTCATCACCCGTCGGGAAATCGCCGAGGCGCTGGAGGCCGAGGGCTACTTCTTCTCCTCCGCCGGCGGTAGCCCCGTCAGCTGCCAGGTCGGCATGGCCGTGCTGGATGTGATGCAAGAGGAAAAACTCTGGGAGAACGCCCAGATCGTAGGCGGGCACTTCAAGAAGCGCCTCGAAGCGTTGATCGATATTCATCCGTTAGTGGGCGCGGTGCACGGTTCCGGTTTCTACCTGGGCGTCGAGTTGATTCGCAACCGTGAAACCCTGGAGCCGGCCACCGAAGAAACCACCGCTCTGTGCGATCGCTTGCGTGAGTTGGGGATTTTCATGCAGCCGACCGGCGATTACCTGAACATCCTCAAGATCAAGCCGCCGATGGTCACTTCGCGCCAGAGCGTGGATTTCTTCGTGGACATGCTGTCGAAGGTGCTCGCGGAAGGGTTGTAAACACATCCCCTGTAGGAGCGAGCCTGCTCGCGATAGCGGTCTTTCAGTCGAAAAAACTGTGACTGACATGGCCCCATCGCGAGCAGGCTCGCTCCCACATGGATCGCGGTATTAGTTCGATTGATATCGGCTTTTTATCGATTGTTTTTGTAACGCTGGATGTAATGTGCTTTAAAAGCCGATATTTATCGGATATAAAGTGACCAGTCCACGGCGTGTACCAATGCGCTTCCATTTCTGTCAGGCATCAATGCCACTCCGGAGTCCTGAGCCATGACCACGTTGAACAGCACCCCTCGCGCCGACGGCTTCTACATGCCAGCCGAATGGGCACCGCAAACCCAGACCTGGATGATCTGGCCCGAGCGCCCGGACAACTGGCGCCTGGGGGGCAAACCGGCACAAGCCGCCCACGTGGCAGTGGCCAAGGCCATCGCCCGTTTCGAGCCAGTGACCGTGGCGGTTTCCGCCGGTCAGTACGAAAACGCCCGTGCCCGTCTGGACGTGCCGAATATTCGCGTGGTTGAAATGTCCAGTGACGACGCCTGGGTTCGCGACACCGGCCCGACTTTCGTCATCAACAACAGTGGCGAAGTTCGTGGCGTGAACTGGGATTTCAATTCGTGGGGCGGTTTCGACGGCGGTCTGTATTCGCCGTGGAATCGTGACTCGCAGGTCGGCGGCAAGATCCTCGAGATCGAGCGCAGCCCACGCTACCGCACCGAAGGCTTTGTGCTGGAAGGCGGTTCGATCCACGTCGACGGCGAAGGCACCCTGATCACCACCGAAGAATGCCTGCTCAACCGCAATCGCAACCCGCACATGAACCGCGCAGAAATCGAAGCGCTGCTGAGCGCGAACCTGGCTGTGGATAAAATCATCTGGTTGCCGGATGGCTTGTTCAACGATGAAACCGATGGCCATGTGGATAACTTCTGCTGCTACGTGCGCCCGGGCGAAGTGCTGCTGGCCTGGACCGATGACCCGCAGGACCCGAACTACCCGCGCTGCCAGGCGGCGATGAAAGTGCTGCAAAGCAGCACCGACGCCAAGGGCCGCCCGTTCACGGTGCACAAGATGCCGATCCCGGGTCCGCTGTTTGCGACCGAGGAAGAATGCGCCGGTGTCGATCCGGTGGATGGTACGCAGGAGCGTAATCCGACTGTTCGTCTGGCCGGTTCCTACGTGAACTTCCTGATCGTCAACGGCGGCATCATCGCACCGTGCTTTGACGACCCGCAGGATGGCCCGGCGAAAGAGATCTTGCAGAACCTGTTCCCACAGCATGAAGTGGTGATGGTGCCTGGTCGTGAACTGTTACTGGGGGGCGGCAATATTCACTGCCTTACCCAGCAACAACCCGCGCCGCACAAGGAGTGAGTTAGGTCGTAACAGCTTGAGTTGATTGCGAAATCCCTCAAGCTGTCAATCTGCCTCCAGGATTGCACGGAGCCCGCGGCCCTACAGGCCTGCGGGCTTTTTTGTAACTATAAGGACACACTTCAGACACCTTGGCACAGCTCTTGTATCTCTGCTGGTGTAACTCGGGGGAGGGAGGACTTCTATGTTCTGTCATAAACCTTGGATAAGTTAGCCGCTCACAAACCGGGAGAGAGCGCTGAAATGAACGCCGAAGTGAACGTAGTGAGCGACAAGGCGTTGCATCCCCTGGCAGTAAATAGCGAATCGCTCCAGATCCTGGCGCACTGGTTCAAGTCCAATGGAATGCGTCAGATCAGCGATACTGATCCGCGCCGGACGATGATCGAGCGTTACCCTGCTGGTTTATTCAGCGAAGCGGAACTGGATGCGTTGTGGGATGTAATGGAAGGATAAGAAGAACTACAACGGATTGAACAAAAAAGAGCGCTGCCGGGATGGCAGCGCTTTTTTTTGCGCAGATTCATGTAATCACCGCGATCCCTTGTGGGAGCGAGCCTGCTCGCGATGGCGTCCGACCAGTCAGCATCTATATCGACTGACCCACCCTATCGCAGGGTTTTGTGGCACAACCATTCGACCGATTCAAGCAACAGACTGAAAGCCAATCCGGCGTTTTTCCGGGGCCGCCGCCGCACTAACCTGCCGACATCGAATTTTCCTGAATTTCTGTCGGAGCTTTCCCATGATCCTGCATTACATCTACGACCCCTTGTGCGGTTGGTGCTACGGCGCCAAACCGCTGGTGCAGGCCGCCCAAGCTGTGCTGCCGGTGATTGCCCACGGCGGCGGCATGATGACCGGGGCCAATCGGCAAAAGGTTTCACCACAACTGCGAAGTTACGTCATGCCCCATGACCGGCGCATTGCGGAATACAGCGGGCAGCCGTTCGGCGAAGCCTATTTCGAAGGTTTGCTGCGTGATCACACCGCCGTGTTCGACTCGGCGCCACCTATCGCTGCGGTGCTGGCTGGCGAGCAAATGGCCGGTCGCGGGCTGGAGTTGTTGGGGCGATTGCAAAGTGCTCACTACGTAGATGGGCGCCGTATTGCCGATGAGTCGGTATTGTTTGAACTTGCCCACGGCATGGGGCTGGACCGCGAAGCCTTCGAAAGGGCCTTCAGGGCGGCCGACACCGAAGGCCATGTCAGGAACAGTCGGGCTCTTCTGGCCAAGGTCGGCGGGCAGGGCTTTCCGACCCTGGCGCTTGAGCACGATGACCAGTTCACCCTGATCGACATCGGGCCATGGCTGGGTAAACCCCAGGCATTTGCGCAGTGGCTGGGTCAGTCGCTGCCCGATCACGGATCATCCGAATCCGTTGCAGCCTGTGGCCTCGATGGTTGCGCAGATTGAATATTCCTGCCGCGTAAAGCAATTTCTTAGACGATTTTCGCCTGTTTTTAGACGATTCATGAAATTGACACATCGTTAAGGGCGCGGCTACGATTCGGCCCAACGCCTGTGGCCGACCGCCACGATCAAAAATTATAAAAAGGCCCGCCGCGAGAGATCGTGGGCGGGCCTTTTTGTTTTCGCATTGAAATAAGAGCGCGATAGCGCCGTTTCGGCCGTTCGACACAGCGCGTATCAACCGCAAATAAGGAAAAGAACAAAATGTTGAACAAGCGAATCAGCCTGATCGCTCTGGGGATGTTGAGTGCGACACAGGCCATGGCGAACGACCAGGCCGAATCCAAGGGTTTTGTTGAAGACAGCAGCCTCAAAGTGCTGCTGCGCAACGCCTACATCAACCGTGACTTCAAAGACGGCAACCCGGATAAATCCGAGTGGGGCCAGGCGGCCATCGGTACGTTCTCGTCCGGCTTCACCCAGGGTACCGTCGGTGTGGGTGTGGATGCTTTCGGGTTGTACGCACTGAACCTGGAGCGCAGCGAAGACCGTAGCGGCGCGCAAGGCATCGATTTCTTCAAGAAGGGCGACAGCGGCCAGCCGGCGGACGACCTGTCCAAGGGCGGCGCGGCGATCAAGTTCCGCCTGTCCAGCACCACCCTGACCTACGGCGACCAGATGCCGGCCCTGCCGGTGCTGAGCTACGACAACTCGCGCCTGCTGCCGGAAAGCTACACCGGCACCCTGATCACCTCCAAAGAGATCAAAGGCCTGCAGCTCGACGCCGGTCGCTTTACCGCCGAATCGCGAAAAAGCGCTGAAGGCCGTGACAGCGGTGGCTTGAAGTCGATCAACGTATTGGGCGGCAGCTACCAGTTCACCGAGCAGTTCAAGGCCGCGCTGTACGCTTCCGACGTCGAAGACGTGCTGAAGAAGCAATACGTGAACGCCAACTACGTGTTCCCGATCGACAAGGATCAGTCCCTGACCCTGGACTTCAACGGCTACCGCACCAAGCTGGACGATTCCTACGTCCGCGAAAACGGTATCACCGGCGACGACAACAAGATCTGGAGCCTGGCCGCCACCTTCATCACCGGCCCGCACTCGTTCACCCTCGCGCACCAGCGCAGCACCGGCGACAGTAACCTGGGTTATGCCTACGGCGGCTACCAGAAAGACCAGGGCCGCATCGGCGACGGCGGCAACACCATCTACCTGGCGAACTCCTACTGGTCCGACTTCAACGCCGAAGACGAACGCAGCTGGCAACTGGGCTACGGCCTGGACTTCAGCACCTTCGGTGTACCGGGCCTGAGCTACAACGTGGCCTACGTGCGCGGCGACAACATCACCACGTCCACCAGCGAAGGCGGCACCGAGCGCGAGATCTTCAACCAGATCAAATACGTCGTCCAAAGCGGCCCGGCCAAAGACCTCAGCGTGAAACTGCGCAGCTCGGTCCTGCGCGTGTCGCAGAAGTCGAGCGAGTACAACGTCAGCGGCAACGAAGTGCGTGTGTTTGTGGATTACCCGATCAATATTTTCTGATAATGGGTTGTGGTATCGAGGCCTGATCAAAGGCTGAGAATGAAGGAAGAGGCCCCGACTGGATCGGGGCTTTTTTTGAATAAAAACGCTGAAACGAAAGACTAATTGCCCCTTATCTATCCTGGCACCTAAAATTCATGCTATACGCCATTGACGCATAGCAGGGATTGCATGATCTTCATCGAGACGCCGATTTTTACCGCTGACCTACCAAGTCATCTGGGCGATCACGAATATGGAGAATTCCAGCAGTATCTCGCCGAACATCCCGAGGCTGGCGCTTTGATCGAGGGTACTGGCGGGCTTAGAAAAATCCGCTGAGCCGCGCATGGCAGGGGCAAAAGCGGTGGCGTAAGGGTGATCTACTATCACGTAACCTCTGCTTTTCAGATACGTTTGCTACTGATTTACCGGAAAGGGATTCAAGACACCCTTTCGGATAGAGAAAAAGCAGTTCTTTGTGCCATCAATAAAGGATGGAAATAATGGAAAAAAATCTCTTCGATCGTCTTGTTGAAAGCATGACGCAGATGGATGAGATCGACCGTGGTGAGCGGCAGCCATCGCGTGAATTCCATGTCGATGCTGCACAGGTCAAAAAAATTCGTCTCGCCACCGGACTTTCACAGGCCGCGTTTGCCAAGCGAATTGATGTTCCCGTGGGAACGTTACGCAATTGGGAGCAAGGACGTCGTGATCCTGAGGGACCGGCCCGTGCACTGTTACGAGCGATTCATAACGACCCGAAGCATGTACTTGCAGCGTTGGGTTACTGATCAGTCGATTTCAGCTTAATGATTGCGGCGTTTTCAGCCCCGATCACAAAAAAGCGCGGCCTCCCAAGGCTGCGTTTTTTTGTTGGACGCGGATTGCATTGATCCGGATGAGTCTTGCAGTCTTGCCTTCCTATGTATGCCTACTCATTACGCCGCGTAATGAATGAAGTTCCCGCCCCCACCTTTATCCCCTCCCGCCAACCCCATACATTCATCTCCAACGCCTCTCCCATCATTCCGACGGGAAGGTCACTGGAGTTGCCCTCATGCCTTTCGTAACCGTACGCATCACCCGCGATGGCGTTACCACTGAGCAGAAAGCTCAGGTGATTGCCGAGATCACTGAAACACTGGAACGCGTCCTCAACAAACGCCCTGACCTGACCCACATCGTGATCGAGGAAGTCGACACCGATAACTGGGGTTACGCCGGCATCACCACCACCCAGTACCGCAAGCAGCTGGCCGAGGCGGAGGGGAAGTCATGACGTCCTCCGTCACCATCGATTTCATCTCCGATGTGGTGTGCCCCTGGTGCGCGCTGGGGGCGACGGCGCTGGAGCAGGCGATCGAAAACGTGGCCGGGGAAGTCTCGGTCGAGCTGACCTACAAGCCGTTCGAGCTGAACCCGAACATGCCGGCCGAAGGTGAGCAAGCGGTCGAGCACTTGATGCGCAAGTACGGGAGAACGGCCGACGACGTCGCCGCCGGCAAGGCCATGCAGATTGCTCGCGGCGAGGCCATCGGCTTCACGTTCGATCTGGAGAAGCGCACGCACTTCTACAACACCTTCGATGCGCACCGTTTGTTGCTGTGGGCGCTGCAGGAAGGGCGGCAGGTCGAGCTGAAGAAGGTGCTGCTACGGGCCTACTTCAGCGAAGGCCAGAACCCGAGTGACCACTCGACGCTGGTGCGGCTGGCGACTGAAGCGGGGCTGGACGGGGCAAGTGCACAAGAGGTGCTGGCGTCCGGTGCGTTCGCCGATGAGGTGCGGGAGCTTGAAACGTACTACCAGCAGCGCGGTATCAATTCGGTCCCGGCCATGGTGCTGAACGGCCGCCACCTGGTGTCCGGTTCGCAATCGGTCGAGTACTACGAACAGATGTTGCGACAAATGGCGAACGCCCCGGCCGAAGCCTGATTACAGATTTCTACCCCACTTTTTATTGTCAGAGGTCTTCATCATGAGCATTTCGAAAAAAGTCATCGTCATCACCGGCGCGTCCCAGGGTCTCGGCGACGGTATGGTCAAAGCCTTCCGTGAACTCGGTTACCGGATCGTCGCCACTTCGCGCTCGATCAAGCCGTCCAGCGATCCAGACATCCTCACCGTGGCCGGTGACATCGGCGAGCCGGAAACCGCCCAGCGCGTCATCCGTGAAGCAATTTCCCGTTTCGGTCGCATCGACACCCTGGTCAACAACGCCGGGATCTTCATCGCCAAGCCGTTCACCGCGTACACCGCAGAAGACTACGCCAATGTGCTGTCGGTGAACGTCAATGGCTTCTTCTACATCACTCAACTCGCCATCGCCGAGATGGAAAAACAGGGTAGCGGCCACGTCGTCAACATCACCACCAGCCTGGTGGACCACGCCATCGACGGCGTGCCTTCGGTGCTGGCTTCGCTGACCAAAGGCGGCCTCAACGCGGCAACCAAATCCCTGGCCATCGAATACGCCAAGCGCGGGATCCGGGTGAACGCAGTCAGCCCCGGTATCATCAAGACCCCGATGCACGGCGAAGAAACCCATGCTGCACTGGGCAACCTGCACCCGCTCGGGCACATGGGCGAGATCGATGATATTGCGCAGGCAGTGGTGTATCTGGACGGCGCCAAGTTCGTTACCGGCGAAATCCTGCACGTGGATGGTGGTCAGAGCGCGGGACACTGAAAGCGGTTTTTCAAAGCTCGGAAATGACAAAGCCTCTGCATTTCTGCAGGGGCTTTTTGTATGGTGCGGCACCAGACGAACGGTATGTTTCGGCGAGAGTAGGTTTTTCGGGCATCTGGAGTTCGCTGGAAAATTCGGCGTACCCCAACTAGTAACTATAAACAAATCAGCTAGTTATGGCGTTCGGTGGAATCGAACTCGGGATTTTTTAGATGTCAGCACGTTGTCGGTCTGCAAGTAATTCAGAGCCGCATACGGAATGGTAAACCCCCCTGAATTTGAACGTTGTCAATCATCTCTTTCGTAGAGAATAGGCAGAAATCCGCCAAAAGCTGCCGTGGCGACAGGCAGCAGACGGCCAAAAGCAGTCATTTAATGTGTCGAAAACCTGCAACCAAGGCAATGGTTGCGAACAGAATTACACCGCCATGTTAGGGGTTGTCTTCTAGGCAGCCAAGGTCAATTAAAACAAAGGGTTGGAACCCAGGCCAACACGGCTTTTCGCGTAAAAACCTATCCATTGGTACAAAAATTGGTACAGGTTTTTACGTCGCCTAAGCGGACGCTATGCAGTTCGAACCGGCCCAAATAAAGCCCCTCCTGATCTCTGTTAGGCGGGGCTTTTGCATCTCTCCTACCACTAAGATTTCATGCCACCGACGCCGAATCGTCCTAATTCGATGCTCAGCAGGGTTTCGCAGTCTAGGGTATCCACTGGAGTCGATAACTCCCAAGCAATCGGCAAATAGCGAACGTTAGTGGCCGGCTAGGAGCGGCAGGTAGACACTGTGAAGACAAAAGCGCAGCTTCACCGATGATGCGTTCTATTCTAGAAGGTCCCAGGACTGCCGTCATCCGTGCCGTGATTCTATCTGGACGGTGTTGCATTTTCCGCGATCACCTCTACGCTTGACTAGACTAGGGGTACGAAGCGACAAGTAGTGTTATCCAACACTTTATGGCGACAGGAAACTTCACATAGCAGGGCCTCTAATATGTCGTTATGCCTAGTCTAATCCACCAACTTCGCTATGGAAAATTACACACCAAGGAAAATTCGACGAGATTTTCCAAAGACATTAAATTTAGGCACCCAACTCAAGAAGGAAAAAAATAATGGATGATAACAACCAATTAAAAGATGCAAAACTTCCGGAGAATACTGACTGTGATTTCACGGCGTCAGAAGCAGAGATCCAAGGGGCCGTTTGCATCCCAGGGGAAACCAAGTGTATAAATCAATGGATCCATAAATGCAACGATAATGGCAGATGGTTTAAAACAGGCGACTCTTGTTAAATTGTCGTTGCCGACGCCAAGATCTCAATTATATCTTTCGTTCGCACTGCAACCAATTGAACGCCTGCGATTAAAATTAAATTAAATACATACACTTAAAAACACATAAACCCACTCAGATCGCAGCTTTCAGTCGCTAGGATGCAGAAGTACTTAATATTCTGCACTTCTATAGCGAGGGAATATGCATATCTCATGGATAAATATGCGCCCTATCATATTTGCATTGACTCTGACCGGTTTTCTCGGTGGATGCGTCACATCGCAGCAATATGAATCTCCCCTACCGCATAGGGGTAGTTCGGTGTTCTCTATTTTTCCTGAAGCCCCTCTTTTCGCCGAAGCCTCAATGAATAGTGACGGTAGTATAACGTTGACGAAAATTGATAAGATCACGAACCCGAATGTTACTCTAATATTTAACTTCGTCATATTCGGTGAAGGCCGGATGCTTACGATTCACAACTCTCTTGACGAAACAGTCAAATTCCATATCGATACAATTGACTATAAAGGCGAGCCTCACAACATAAGTAGCTGCACGATGCCGCCAGGGATGGTCTTCTTAGAGACGTGGCCAGATCCGTTCCCTGAAATTCGTGTTTCAAACGCCCATGTGGCATTGGAAAATGAAGAAGGTACGTGCGTGTACTGAACACGCGGCAACGCGCTCAAGTCCGTACTACTTCGTCCGCCGGACGTTGCTTCGGAACCCCCCCGAGCCAACACGTCCCTTTTGGCCGAAAGCGGTTGATCAGGAAGGGCTTCCATTGGCAGTCGATTGCGGCCCCTCGCGATAGGCAGAAGTCGGCCCAAAAGCAGACGCAGGGTGACGTAGTTCTTTTGCTCCCCTACCTGCACTCAATGCAGACTTGTTGAAACCATGCAGAAAAAGAAGGCCAAATCTCATCTATGTGTCCGTTATGCGACCAGTATCGAACAGCGCCAGACTCCGAAATAAGAAAGTAGTCACCGTTATTTTCAATGAAAGGTAACCAATCTCGGGGCACACCTGCATGGCTCCAAGCGGTCTCGGCAATTTCGAATATGTCTAGGTAGCTGCAACCTCTCACTATCAACGCTGCGTCTAGTACGGCGTTTTCGATATTGCTACCTTCCTTCAAGAACTGGACATATTGGACTGGGAAACGAAACTTGAGCGCGCGCTCTGCTTCTGCGATATCGGCGTCTGTAGGGATTCGAAAAGGATCTTCTGTCATTCACTCGGTCCGAGTCTTGATGGATGGCGCTGAAACCTGTTTATTCGAGCACCATAACTTAATGAGCACGGCAACGCAGAAATTGGTGCAGAGGAGCATTGCGCTCGATTACAGCCGGCACTGACAGGCAGCTTTTGGGTCGGTATCTGCCCTTCGCGACAGACAGCAACCGGCCAAGAGCAGACTGCCTGCTCTATAAATAAATGCGTCCCCTTTTCGGTCCAAGGATTGGGCGAATGGAGTGGAGGTCGATGACGCAGCTGGTGAGCGCAGCAGTGATAATTTCAGATAGCCATTATTGATAGGTATCGCTACGCTCAACCTATCTTACGGACTCACAACCAACCTAGACAACAGCTGATAGCCCCCCACAAAAACCCACGCATGGAAAACCATATGTCAGAACTTTCAGGAAACCCATCATCCAGAGCTATTGGAAGCGTTTACAAAGAGAATAAAAGATTTGTTGTAATTGGTTTGACGGGAAGAACTGGTTCAGGCTGCTCTACATCAGCAGAAATTCTTTGTAGTGCCTCCATTGAGCTCCCAGAGAATGCCTATTCCGGAATCACAAATAATGAGCTCAGAAAACATCGAATAATCAAAAAATTTATTGAGCACCGATGGCAGCCGTTTAAGTGTCTTCAAGTTAGAACAGTCATAACCAGATACATTCTTGCACTAAATTTTCCAGAATTTTGCCGCTTTATTTCTGACGTAATGTCTAGAGATATACATAAAACTTCCGAAATCATGAGAGAAATAAAAGAAGAATACGACGATCTTCATATCGAAATATCGGAGTATCTTAGGAGCCCTGAAAACACACTTGACGAAATAGAAGCTAAGCAAGAATTTGCTTTCGATCTTTACTTCAAAAGATTACCAATTTTCTCAAACAAAATACGAGAAGCCCTAAAAAATATCTCGATAGATGCATACACAAAAATATACCAGAGTGCAGGCGACAACATTCGAGCATCAGGGCAGGTAAACAGCTCTAAATTTGACGACTCAAAAGTCTTTCATTTTCCAAGAACTATAAACAAAATAATAAAATCCGCACACCATGTAGCCCGAAAAAATAATGAGTCCTGCTTCATTGTGATTGACGCCATTAGAAATCCATACGAAGCAATATTTTTCAAAGAGCGTTACGCTGGTTTTTATCTAGTATCAATAAACACAGAAAATGACAACAGACTAGCCCACCTCCGCAGCACACACAAATTTTCTGAATCCCAAATAAAAGAGCTTGATGAAAAAGAGTACCCAAGCAAACTTGCTGGGTATAGCAAATTCATCTCACAAAACATACAAAAATGCATAGAAATATCCGACATACACATACACAATCCTAGAAAAGAACAGTTCAATAACGTTGAGCTTAAATGCCAGCTTGCCTGGTATATTTCTTTAATACAGCACCCAGGCTTGGTGATGCCAACATCTTTAGAAAGCTGCATGCAAATTGCTTACACGGTGAAGCAAAGTTCTGGCTGCAT
>NZ_CATKQD010000008.1:0-129110 GCF_949768175.1 Pseudomonas sp. IT-P74
TGCCGCCACTTGGGCGGTGGTCAAGGCCACCACCTGAGCCGTGGTCAGCGCCGCGACATCGACAGTCTGCAGGGCGCTGATCTGTGTCGACTTCAGGGCCGCGATCTGCGTCGTGGTCAATGCCGCGACCTGGGCGGTGGTCAAGGCTGCCAGTTGAGCGGCAGTCAGGGCGCCGACATCGGCAGTTTCCATTGCTGCCACCTGCGTGGTGGTCAGCGCGGCCACTTGAGCGGTGGTCAGTGCAGCCACTTGGGCGGTGGTCAGGGCCACGACCTGGGCGGTGGTCAGCGCCGCGACATCTACAGTCTGCAGGGCGCTGATCTGGGTCAGTTTCAGAGCCGCCACCTGGGCGGTGGTCAGTGCCGCCACTTGGGCAGTGGTCAAGGCGACGACACCTGCGGTGGTCAATGCACCGATATCGGCAGTTTCCATGGCCGCCACTTGTGTGGTGGTCAAAGCAGCCACTTGGGCGGTGGTCAGGGCTGCCACCTGAGCGGTGGTCAACGCCACCACCTGAGCGGTAGTCAGTGCCGCCACGTCAGCGGTTTCCATAGCCGCGATCTGAACCGGGGTCAGTGCCGCAACCTGGGCGGTGGTCAGTGCTGCCACCTGAGCGGTGGTCAGAGCCACGACGCTGGCGGTGGTCAGCGCGGCGACATCGGCGGCCTGCATGGCCGCCACTTGCGTGGTGGTCAGTGCAGCCACTTGGGCCGGTTTCAGCGCGGCGACCTGGGCAGTGGTGAGAGCCACGACCTGGGCGGTGGTCAGGGCAGCGGCCTGGGCGGTGGTCAGGGCCGCAACGCTGGTCGCTGGCAAGGCGGCGATGTCAGCGGTTTCGATGGCCGCCACTTGTGTGGTGGTCAAAGCAGCCACTTGCGCGGTGGTCAGTGCCGCCACCTGGGCGGTGGTCAGGGCCACCACCTGAGCGGTGGTCAAGGCGGCCACGTCGGCGGTTTCCATGGCACTGATCTGGGTCGGTTTCAGTGCCGCCACTTGTGCCGTGGTCAGTGCCGCGACCTGGGCGGTGGTCAGGGCGACGACGCCAGCGGTGGTCAGTGCGGCGACATCGGCGGCCTGCATGGCCGCCACTTGCGTGGTGGTCAGTGCAGCCACTTGGGCCGGTTTCAGCGCGGCCACCTGGGCGGTGGTGAGGGCCACGACTTGGGCGGTGGTCAGGGCTGCGGTCTGCGCGGTGGTCAGCGCCGCGACGCTGGCCACTGGCAAGGCAGCGATGTCAGCGGTTTCGATGGCCGCCACCTGGGTGGTGGTCAAGGCAGCGAGTTGGGTGGTTTTCAGCGCCGCGACCTGGGCGGTGGTCAGGGCCACCACCTGAGCCGTGGTCAAGGCGGCCACGTCGGCGGTTTCCAGTGCACCGACCTGGGCCGGGGTCAGCGCTGCGACCTGGGCAGTGGTCAGTGCCGCCACCTGAGCGGTGGTCAGGGCCACGACGCTGGCGGTGGTCAGCGCGGCGACATCGACGGTCTGCAGGGCCGCCACTTGCGTGGTGGTCAGCGCTGCGACTTGCGTGGTTTTCAGGGCCGCCACCTGGGCAGTGGTCAGGGCAACCACCTGGGCGGTGGTCAGTGCGGCGGTCTGGGCGGTGGTCAGGCTGGCGAGCGAGGCAACGGGCAGCGCAGCGATATCCGTCGTTTCGAAGGCAGCGACTTGCGTAGTCGTCAGCGCGGCGATCTGTGTGGTTTTCAGTGCGGTGACCTGAGCGGTGGTCAGGGCTACGACCTGCGCAGTCGTCAGTGCCGGTACCTGCGCGGTCGAAAGCACGGCAATGTTCGGCGTGGTGATGACCGCGATCTGCGCAGTGGTCATCACGGCGATCTGAGCGGTGCTCAAGGCGGCAATATCCTGGGTCGCAAGCCCGGCAATGGTGGTTGTACTCAGGGCAGCGACTTGCGCTGGGGTCAACGAAGAAATAAAGCTCATGGACGCATCCTGTATAGGGGTCATTTACGGCGCTGCCAGCGTTGTCGCCGTAGCCTTGGGCGAAAATTTGGTAGCCCTCGTGTCATTAGCGACACGGTCGCTGAAAACATTAAGAATCTTTTTGATGGCTTTTTGCCTTTTTTAAACTTTTAGTTATAAAAAGGTATTGTTTTATAGGCTCGTATAGTAATGGGTAGATATCATATAGCCACTATCTTGGGTTTCCGCCATTCTTTGCGAGCTGACCAGTCGGTACGCCGTTGTGCTGCCATGACCTTGACCCTCACCCAGCACTTCCCCTAGTGTGCGCGGGCGTCCGTTGGAGGCATTGGCCAGCGGAACATGCCCCCATTTCCCCTTTTGCCATCCGGCAAGGGCCTTGATCGAGTAACTGATTGTGAAAACCTTCCTCCATGTAGGTTGCGGTCCAAAGAGCAAGAACAGCACGACCAAGGGCTTCGCCTCGGAGCAGTGGCAGGAACTGCGCTTCGATATTGATGAGAGTGTCAACCCGGATATCGTCGGCACCATGACCGACATGTCCCAGGTCAAGGACGCTTCGGTGGATGCGCTGTTCTCCAGCCACAACATCGAGCATCTCTATCCCCATGAAGTGCCGGTCGCCCTGGCGGAGTTCAAGCGCGTCCTCAAGCCTGGCGGCTTCGTGATCATCACTTGCCCGGACCTGCAATCGGTGTGTGCCCTGGTGGCCGAAGACAAGTTGACCGACGAGGCCTACCTTTCACCGGCCGGCCCGATCGCGCCCATCGACATCCTCTACGGCCATCGCCCGGCCATGGCCAACGGCAACGTGTTCATGGCGCACCGTTGCGGTTTCACCAAGAAGGTTCTGACCGGCTCCCTGCAAGCGGCCGGCTTCGACATGGTGCTACCGATCCAGCGTGCCCATCCGGCCTATGACCTGTGGGCGGTGGCGGCTCTTGCGCCGATCTCCGAGCAGGAAGTGGTGGCGATCGCCAACCAGCATTTCCCTGCCTGAGCCATGCTGAACCGCGGGCCCGGCATGCAGGGCCCGACTTCGCCCAGGCAGATTTTGCGGGTCCGGACGCGTCGGGATGGTTTGTTCCACCACTGTATTTCCCAGCGGAATCATTGAGTGGCTCAATGGTCATCACCAGGGTGAACGCAGCGCAAAGAGACTAAGTGGAAAGCGCCGTACAATTTATTCCTTACGGAAAAATACGAAATGCGGCGGACAAAAAAAGACCCGGCAAAAAGCCGGGTCAAAAACCGTGATTAGCCTGATGAGGAGATAGTCCAGGAGACCGACCTAAGGCGACCTGGTCCATCGGCTGATCTCGCGATCAGTTGATGTAATAATAATCATTCTCGTTTGAGGGTCAAGCGTTTTTGCCTGCTCGACAGGAAAATTCTTTCCAGTCCTCTCGATTTGCCTTCTCACTTCAACCGTTTTCATACTTCTCCAGCGATCGATCGACCATCGCCTTGGCCATGTCGATCATGTGCACCGTCGAAAACGCCAGGTCGCGGCTTGCGCCTTGCAGGTGACTGGCTGACTCGTGCGCGGTGGCGGCAGCACAGCGCAACAGGTCCAGGGCATGGACCAGCGCCTCTTCGCCGCTGATATTGCGGTTCACATCAAAAAAACGCGGCTCGGCCACTTCCTCCGAAATAGCTGGTTTCAAGTAATAGTCCAGCGCGCGTTGTGCCGCCGCAGAGTCCAGGGGCGAGGTAAAGGTGTTGTCGATTTGCAGGTCCAGGCGGTCGTTGGTGGGTGGGTTCATGGCGATGGCAAGCTCCGTGTTAGATTCAGATCCGTGGATTGATCCTAATACGAACTGTATTTGTGACGACAATTTAAATACTACATTTTGTGTTTTGATGGCTGGAGTCGCCCACGTATCGTGCCGCACATGGATAAATGGATTGAATTGGTCAAGGCCAAGATGAGTGAACTCAAAATCACTCAAGAGATACTCGCCGAGCGCCTCGGGATGTCCCAGGGCGGCATTGGCCACTGGCTCAACAAACGTCGTGAACCCGGCATCGAAGACATGAACCGTGTGCTGGGGGCGCTGGGCCTTGAGTTTCTCGAAGTGGCGCTGGTGATCCGGGAACCGCTGGCGTCAACGGACGACGAAGTTCCCCTGACACAGAAGTACAACCCGTACTTTCGCTACCCGGTCAGTGACTGGCGCGAACCTGTCGAAGTGCGCGACGGCGAGGTCCCGGCGTACGGAAAAGGGCACTTTGAACTGTCCGATTACCACGCCCGGGGGCCGGCATTCTGGTTGAGGGTGGCAGGCGATGCGATGACCGCACCCAATGGCATGAGCATTCCGGAAGGCATGCTGATCCTGGTGGACCCTGCGGTGGACGCCGAGCCTGGCAAACTGGTCATTGCCCAGTGGCCGGGCAGCGCCGAAGCGACGTTCCGCAAGCTCATCGAAGAGGGCGGGCAGCGTTATCTGGTCCCGCTCAATCCGACGTATCCGAAAGCCTTGTACACCGAAGAGTGTCGAATCATCGGCGTAGTGGTTCAGGCAACAGCCAGGTTCTGATCAGATCGGTCCTCGCGGTGCGTAGGACCGATCTTCATTTCACGCTTCTTCCAGTTCGACCAGTGCACTGCCTTCGCTGACCATTTCACCTTCCTGGCAATACAGCGCCTTGATCACCCCGGCATGGGGCGCGCGGATGCTGTGCTCCATCTTCATCGCTTCCAGTACCACCAATTGCGCCCCGGCTTCGACCGATTGCCCGGCTTCCACCAGCACCCGGACGATGCTGCCGTTCATGGGGGCGGTGAGCCCGCCCTGATGGCTGTGGCTGGCCTCGACGGCGCTGATCGGGTCGTAGGTCTCGATGCGGTGCAACTCGCCATCCCACTGCAAATACACGTAATCGCCACGGCGTATTGCGCGGTGCTGACGGCGTACGCCAGCCTGCTCGGTCAGCAGCTGCTCGCCCTTGAGCCGAGCGCTGTGGGCATCGATGTCGCCCAGGGTCAGCGCCCGGTCCTGGCCTTCACAGCTCAAGTGCAGGGTGATTTCTCTCGGCAAACCCGCACGCAGGCCATTACCCGCCGCCCACGGCGAACTCGGGTCATCGGCGCGGGTGGCTGGCGGCTGACTCTGGGCAAACGCTTGGGCGGCGGCTTGCCAGAAATCATCGCTGAGTTCCGCCGGGGCCGGCAGCAATTGCTCCTGATAGCGCGGAATGAAGCCGGTATCCAGTTCGGCATCGGCAAACGCCGGGTGGCCGATGATGCGCCGCAGGAAGTTGATGTTGGTCTTCAACCCGCCGATGGCGAATTCGTCGAGCATGCTCAGCAGGCGCAAGCGCGCCTGTTCACGGTCTTCGCCCCAGGCAATCAACTTGCCGAGCATCGGGTCGTAGAACGGCGAGATCTCGTCGCCTTCTTCAACGCCGCTGTCCACTCGACGCCCCGGCCCTTGGGCGGATTCGCGATACAGTTCCAGGCGACCGGTCGCCGGCAGGAAATCGTTGCCCGGGTCTTCGGCATACAGCCGCACTTCGATCGCATGACCCACCAGTGGCACCTGGTCCTGAGTCATCGGCAAAGCTTCGCCACGAGCCACACGAATCTGCCAGGCCACCAGATCGAGGCCGGTGATGGCTTCGGTGACCGGGTGTTCCACTTGCAGACGGGTGTTCATCTCCATGAAGAAGAACTCGCCGCGCGCATCCAGCAAAAACTCCACGGTGCCGGCACCGACATAACCGATGGCCTGTGCCGAACGCACGGCGGCTTCACCCATGGCCTGACGCAACTCCGGGCTCAGACCCGGAGCAGGGGCTTCTTCGACGACTTTCTGGTGACGGCGCTGAATCGAGCAGTCGCGTTCGTTGAGGTACAGGCAGTTGCCGTGCTGGTCGGCGAACACCTGGATTTCCACGTGACGTGGCTTGAGCAGATATTTCTCCACCAGCATCCGCGAGTCGCCGAACGACGATTGCGCTTCACGCTGGGCCGAGGCCAGGGCTTCGGCCAGTTGGCTGACGTCCTCGACCACTTTCATGCCTTTGCCGCCGCCCCCGGCCGTGGCCTTGAGCAGCACCGGGTAGCCGATGCGCTCGCAGGCGTCGCGGAAGGTTTCCAGGTCCTGGGCTTCACCGTGATAACCGGGCACCAGCGGTACGCCGGCGGTTTCCATCAAGGCTTTGGCGGCGGACTTGCTGCCCATGGCGTCGATGGCCGACGCGGGTGGGCCGAGGAAGATCAAACCGGCGTTTTCGATGGCGCGAGCGAACCCGGCGTTCTCCGACAAAAAGCCATAGCCGGGGTGAATCGCCTGGGCGCCGCTGGCCTTGGCGGCGGCGATCAGTTTGTCGATCTGCAGATAGCTGTCGGCGGCTTTACTGCCACCGAGGTCAACCCGAATGTCGGCTTCGCGGCTGTGCCGGGCGTCACGGTCGGTGGCGCTGTGTACGGCCACGGTAGTCAGGCCCAGGGCCTTGGCGGTACGCATCACCCGGCAAGCGATTTCGCCACGGTTGGCCACCAGCAGGGTGGTGAGGACAGGTGCGCTCATCAACGGGGCTCCTTGGTGGTTTGTGCTTGCCAGCTCGGCGGACGTTTTTGCAGGAAGGCGCGCAGGCCTTCCTGGCCTTCGGGGCTGACGCGGATGCGGGCGATGGCGTTTTCGGTGTAGCGGCGCAATGCCGGGGTCAGTGAGCCGTCGCCGACTTCACGCAACAGGTCCTTGCTGGCGCGCATCGCGGCCGGACTGTTGAGCAGCAGATTGTCGATCCACTGCTCGACTTTCTGTTCCAGCTCGGCGCTTGCATAGCTCTCCGACAACAAACCGATTTCCCGAGCCCGTTGTCCGCCGAAGCGTTCAGCGGTCAAGGCGTAGCGACGGGTCGCGCGCTCGCCGATGGCTTGCACCACGAACGGGCTGATCACCGCCGGCGCCAGGCCGATGCGCACTTCCGACAGGCAGAACTGCGCGTCATCGGCGCCGATGGCCATGTCGCAGCAACTGATCAGGCCCAGCGCGCCACCAAAGGCTGCGCCTTGCACCACTGCCAGGGTCGGGACTTTCAGTTTGGCCAGGTTGTACATCAACTCCGCCAGTTCCCGGGCATCATCGAGGTTGGTGGCGTAATCGAGTTCGGCCGATTGCTGCATCCAGGCCAGGTCAGCGCCGGCGCTGAAATGCTTGCCGCGACCGCGCACGATCAAAAACCGCAGGCTGGCATCGCTCGCGACCTTGTCGAGGGCGAGGATCAGTTCGCGGATCATTTCGGCGTTGAACGCGTTGTTCTTTTCTTCACGGCTGAGCCACAGGGTTGCAAAACCCCTTGGGTCGCTCAGCAGTTCGAGGGTGTTGAATTCGCTCATATTCGTCCGTCTCCACAACTCTATTCTGTAGGAGCGAGCTTGCTCGCGATGGTCTTGAGGACGCCGCTGGGTGTCAGGCTTGCAGCGTTATCGTTGACGACCATCGCGAGCAAGCTCGCTCCTACAAAAAATCACATCCGGAACACGCCGAAGCGGCTCGGTTCGATTGGCGCGTTCAACGACGCGGACAAGGCCAGGGCCAGTACGTCGCGGGTCTGGGCCGGGTCGATGACACCGTCGTCCCACAGGCGCGCGCTGGAATAGTAGGGGTGACCCTGTTCTTCGTACTGGTCGAGGATCGGTTGCTTGATCTCGGCTTCCTGCTCGGCGCTGAAACCATGGCCACCGCGTTCGGCTTGCTCGCGCTTGACCTGCACCAACACGCCGGCCGCCTGTTCGGCGCCCATCACGCCAATGCGCGCATTCGGCCACATCCACAGAAAGCGCGGATCGTAGGCCCGACCGCACATGCCGTAGTTACCGGCACCGAAGCTGCCGCCGATGATCACGGTGAACTTCGGCACCTTGGCGCAGGCCACTGCCGTCACCAGCTTCGCGCCGTGCTTGGCGATGCCGCCGGCTTCGTACTTTTGGCCGACCATGAAACCGGTGATGTTTTGCAGGAACAGCAGTGGGATGCCGCGTTGGCACGCCAGTTCGATGAAGTGCGCGCCTTTCTGCGCCGCTTCAGCGAACAGGATGCCGTTGTTGGCGAGGATCGCGATCGGGTAACCGTGCAGGTAGGCAAAACCGCAGACCAGCGTGGTCCCGAACAGCGCCTTGAACTCGTCGAATACCGAACCATCCACCAGCCGCGCAATGACTTCGCGCACGTCAAAGGGTTGCTTGGCGTCGGCCGGGACCACGCCGTACAACTCGTCGCTGCTGTAGAGCGGGGCGATTGGAGTGCGTTGTTGAACCTCGCCTTGCTTGCGCCAGTTGAGGTTGGCCACGCTACGACGCGCCAGCGCCAGAGCGTGTTCATCGCTCTCGGCGTAATGGTCGGCCACACCGGAAATCTTGCAGTGCACATCGGCCCCGCCGAGGTCTTCGGCGCTGACCACTTCACCGGTCGCGGCTTTCACCAGCGGCGGGCCGGCGAGGAAAATCGTCGCTTGCTGGCGCACCATGATCGCTTCGTCAGCCATCGCGGGCACATACGCACCACCAGCGGTGCACGAGCCCATCACCACGGCAATCTGTGGAATGCCCATGGCGCTCATGTTGGCCTGGTTGAAGAAGATCCGCCCGAAGTGCTCGCGATCCGGGAACACTTCATCCTGACGCGGCAGGTTGGCACCGCCCGAATCCACCAGATAGATGCACGGCAGGCGATTCTGCTGGGCGATGGTCTGGGCGCGCAGGTGTTTTTTCACGGTCAGCGGGTAGTACGAGCCACCTTTCACGGTGGCGTCGTTGGCGACGATCATGCACTCGACGCCTTCCACGCGTCCGATCCCGGCAATCACGCCAGCAGCGGGGACGTCCTCGCCATACACCTCGTACGCCGCCAGTTGGCTGATTTCCAAAAACGGCGAGCCCGGATCGAGCAAGCGGTTGATGCGCTCGCGAGGCAGCAGTTTGCCCCGGGAAGTATGACGTTCCTGAGCCTTCGGGCCGCCACCTTGGGCCACTTGGGCGAGCAGGGTGTGCAACGCGTCGACCTGCTTGAGCATCGCCGCACTGTTAGTGGCGAACTCCGCTGAACGGGGGTTGAGCTGGGTATGCAGGGTAGCCATGTGCAGCTCCGTTTAGCGGGTTTCGTTGAACAGTTCGCGACCGATCAGCATGCGACGGATCTCACTGGTACCCGCGCCGATTTCGTACAGCTTGGCGTCACGCAACAGACGGCCGGCGGGGAATTCATTGATGTAGCCGTTGCCGCCGAGAATCTGGATCGCGTCGAGGGCCATTTGCGTGGCCCGTTCGGCGCTGTAGAGGATCACCCCAGCGGCGTCCTTGCGTGTGGTTTCGCCGCGCTCGCAGGCCTGGGCCACGGCATACAGGTAGGCGCGACTGGCGTTCAGTTGGGTGTACATGTCGGCGACCTTGCCCTGGATCAGCTGGAATTCGCCGATGCTTTGGCCGAACTGCTTGCGGTCGTGGATGTAGGGCACGATCAGGTCCATGCACGCCTGCATGATCCCGGTCGGGCCACCCGAAAGAACGACGCGCTCGTAGTCGAGGCCGCTCATCAGCACTTTCACACCGCCGTTGAGCACACCGAGGATGTTTTCTTCCGGCACTTCGACGTCATCGAAGAACAGCTCGCAGGTGTTCGAACCGCGCATGCCGAGCTTGTCGAACTTGTTGCTGCGGCTGAAGCCTTTCCAGTCGCGCTCGACGATGAAGGCGGTGATGCCGTGGGGGCCCTTTTCCAGGTCGGTCTTGGCGTAGATCACGTAGGTGTTGGCATCCGGACCGTTGGTGATCCAGGTCTTGCTGCCGTTGAGCACGTACTTGTCGCCGCGTTTGTCGGCGCGCAGTTTCATCGATACCACGTCGGAACCGGCATTCGGTTCGCTCATGGCCAGGGCGCCGATGTGCTCGCCGCTGATCAGCTTGGGCAGGTATTTGGATTTCTGCTCGTGGTTGCCGTTGCGGTTGATCTGGTTGACGCACAGGTTGGAGTGGGCGCCGTAGGACAGCGCCACCGAGGCCGAGCCACGGCTGATTTCTTCCATGGCCACCACGTGGGCCAGGTAACCCAGGCCGGCACCGCCGTACTCCTCCGGCACGGTAATGCCCAGCAGGCCCATGTCGCCGAACTTGCGCCACAGGTCGGCGGGGAACAGGTTGTCGATGTCGATCTGAGCGGCGCGCGGGGCGATCTCCTTGGCGACGAAGGACTGAACCTGATCGCGCAGCATGTCGATGGTTTCACCGAGGGCAAAGTTCAGGGATGGATAGCTCATGGGTCACCTTTTGGCATTTTTGTCGGTTGGTGAGACTGTCAATGGGTTCTCACCTTTACGTTAACGTAAGCCTGTGACGAATGGCTGTCAATCACCCTTTACGTTAACGTCAACTTGAGCGAGAGTAGAGCCAGTTCAAGATAGAACGCGGACCAATCCTGTAGGAGTGAGCCTGCTCGCGATGGCGGTGTATCAGTTGGCGACAATGTCGGCTGTAAGTCCATCATCGCGAGCAGGCTCACTCCTACAGGGGATCGCCGGTAGCCCATCAATAAAGACAATAGGGGTCGTCATGGATCAACCCAGTGCAAGCCCGCAACGCAGTTACACCCGTGGTTCCCAGGACAAAGCCTTGCTGGCGATGACCATTGGCCAGGCGTTCGACAACACGGTTGCACAGTACCCGGACGGGGAGGCGCTGGTGGTGCGCCATCAGCAGCTGCGTTACACCTGGCGGCAATTGGCCGAGGCTGCGGACCTGCACGCCAGAGCACTGCTGGCGCTGGGGCTGCAAACCGGGGACCGCCTTGGCATCTGGGCGCCCAACTGTGCG
Source organism: Pseudomonas sp. IT-P74 (assembly GCF_949768175.1). Taxonomy (NCBI): domain Bacteria; kingdom Pseudomonadati; phylum Pseudomonadota; class Gammaproteobacteria; order Pseudomonadales; family Pseudomonadaceae; genus Pseudomonas; species Pseudomonas sp. IT-P74. The sequence goes on from NZ_CATKQD010000008.1 coordinate 10,757, forward strand.
CAGTGGTGCATCAGCCAGATCGCCACGGCGAAAATCGGCGTGATCCTGGTCAACATCAACCCCGCCTATCGCAGTTCCGAACTCGAATATGTATTGAAGCAGTCCGGCTGCCAATGGCTGGTGTGTGCCGGAGCCTTCAAGTCCTCGGACTATCACGCGATGCTGCAAGGCCTGGTGCCGGAACTGGCCGAGCAATCCATCGGCAAGTTGCAGAGTGAGCGGCTGCCGCAGTTGCGTGGCGTCATCAGCCTGGATTCGCAGCCGCCGTCGGGGTTCCTGCCATGGTCGCAACTGGCCGATCTGGCGGGTAGCGTGGCGGTCGAGCAACTGCATGAACGCCAGGACAGCCTGCATTTCGATCAGCCGGTGAATATCCAGTACACCTCCGGCACCACCGGTTTCCCCAAGGGCGCGACCCTCAGCCACTACAACATTCTCAATAATGGCTACATGGTCGGCGAAAGCCTCGGCCTGACCGCCACTGATCGTCTGGTGATCCCGGTGCCGTTGTACCACTGCTTCGGCATGGTCATGGGCAACCTCGGCTGCATCACCCATGGCAGCACGATGATTTATCCGAACGACGCGTTCGATCCATTGTTGACCCTCGGCACCGTGGCCGAAGAAAAGGCCACCGCGCTGTACGGCGTACCGACCATGTTCATCGCCATGCTTGATCAACCTCAGCGTACCGGGTTCGACCTGTCGAGCCTGCGCACCGGGATCATGGCGGGCGCAACCTGTCCTATCGAAGTGATGCGCCGGGTCATCAGCGAAATGCACATGAGTGAAGTGCAGATTGCCTACGGCATGACCGAAACCAGTCCGGTGTCGTTGCAGACCGGTCCTTCAGACAACCTGGAACTGCGCGTGACCACCGTCGGCCGCACCCAGCCGCAACTGGAAAGCAAGATCATCGACGAGGCGGGCAACCTGGTACCGCGCGGCACCATCGGCGAGCTGTGCACCCGTGGTTACAGCGTGATGCTCGGTTACTGGAACAACCCGGAAGGCACGGCAGACGCCATCGACCAGGCCGGGTGGATGCACACCGGTGACCTGGCGAGCATGAATGACGAGGGTTACGTGCGCATTGCCGGGCGCAACAAGGACATGATCATCCGTGGCGGTGAGAACATCTACCCACGGGAGCTGGAGGAGTTTTTCTTCACTCACCCGGCTGTGGCGGACGTGCAGGTGATCGGGATTCCCTGCTCGCGCTACGGCGAAGAGATCGTCGCCTGGATCAAGTTCCACCCCGGTCACAGTGCCACCGAGCAAGAGTTGCAAACCTGGTGCAAGGAGCGCATCGCGCACTTCAAGACGCCGCGTTACTTCAAGTTCGTCGAGGAGTTTCCAATGACGGTGACCGGCAAGATCCAGAAATTCAGGATGCGCGAGATCAGTATCGAGGAGTTGCGCATCAACAAGGCCTGACTCATTCCCCTGTAGGAGCGAGCCTGCTCGCGATGGCGATTGAACATCCAGCAAGGATGTCGACTGACCCACCGCTATCGCGAGCAGGCTCGCTCCCACAGTGGGCGGTGGTGAGAAATATAAATGCCAGACAGCACAAAGGGGAGCCGAAGCTCCCCTTTAATTTCGTTGCGCGTGCTCTTTTTTTATTATTGAGGGTCGGTCTGTTGTTGTTTTTGGCAACCGTTGCCCTTTACCGCTGTTTTTGGCGATCCCCATTCGGGATCAAGAGCAAACGTATTTTTTTGAGCGCTGATCTACTTTCTCGCTGAGCGATCCAACCAGTTCGGGAGCTACCTGAAGGTAGTTTTATTATTCTCTGCCCGGTTGCGGGTAACTCCGAAAAGCACCCTGAAAAGCACATCTTCTCCAAAAAAATCTGTTAGCTGCGTCTCTGCCGTGTTGTTTTTGTTATGTCAGAGTCGTTACGTCTTGTTTTTATTAGGTTTGCCGCAATTTTTTTATTCTTGTTATGCGATAGATATAGCAGGAGGCGTGCCAACTTTTTAAAAGCCTTTAAAATCAATGGTTTGAAAACTTGTAGGGTTTTTCGTCTCAGGCAAAACCCTACATTTTGTTTCCGTGTTACTCGCTTCTGCCCACGTTTCAGAAACAGCGGTAACACCCTGACACACTCAGCGCACTCACTGTGCGCTGCGGGCCTTGGCCACGCGGGAGCCGGTAGGGCGACCCAATACTGTGCAGATCTGCTGGCCAGCGAGCATCAAGGCGTCGAGGTCGATTCCGGTGTCGATGCCCAGGCCGTTGAGCAGGTAAACCACATCTTCGGTGGCGACGTTACCGCTGGCGCCCTTGGCGTAGGGGCAGCCGCCCAGGCCTGCGATGGAACTGTCGAACACCGAAATGCCTTCCAGCAGGCTGGCGTAGATGTTTGCCACAGCCTGGCCGTAGGTGTCGTGGAAGTGACCTGCGAGTTTCTCCCGGGGCACATCCTTCGATACCACTTCAAACATCCTGCGGGTTGCGCCAGCGGTGCCGGTGCCGATGGTGTCCCCCAGCGAGACCTCATAGCAGCCCATGGCATACAGCTCGCGGGCGACCACGGCGACCTGCTCCGGGGCGACGTTACCTTCATAGGGACAGCCCAGCACACAGGACACATACCCGCGCACGGTCACCCCATGTTGTCTGGCGGCCTCCATGAGCGGCCCGAAACGCTCCAGGCTTTCGCTGATCGAGCAATTGATGTTGCGCCGGGAAAACGCCTCGGACGCCGCGGCGAACACGGCCACTTCCTTTACCCCGGCGGCGAGGGCATCTTCGAAACCGCGCAGGTTGGGGGCGAGCGCGCCGTAGACCACACCGGGTTTGCGCTGGATCTGCGCGAAGACCTCGGCGGAGCCGGCCATCTGCGGCACCCACTTGGGCGAAACGAAACTGCCGACTTCTATATAGCCAAGCCCGGCGGCGGTCAGTGCATCGACCAGTTGTACTTTGTCGGTAACACTGATGGGTTGGGCTTCGTTTTGCAGGCCGTCGCGTGGGCCGACTTCGACCAGGCGTACGTGGGTTGGGAGGGACATGGGATTCGACCTGTGTGAATTGTTCGAAGAATCCTGTAGGAGCGAGCCTGCTCGCGATGGACTCCCAGGCACCGCGTTTATCCAGCAGACACGCGTAATCGTTAACGACCATCGCGAGCAGGCTCGCTCCTACAAGGGGGCGGGTTTTATTGGATGGCTTCCTGGCTTTTGAGCGTCTGCTCCAGCGCCTGCACGCAGCGCTCTTCGGCGGTATCGAGTTCCAGTTTCATCTGTTCGATGTCCAGCATTTGCTGTTCAAGCTGCTCCCGGCGCTCGCTGATTTTCGCCAGCATGCTGTGCAGTTGCTTGGTGTTACCGCTGGACGGGTCGTAGAGTTCGATCAGCTCGCGGCATTCCGCCAGGGAGAAACCGATGCGCTTGCCCCGCAGGATCAGCTTCAGGCTGACCTTGTCGCGGGGCGAGTAAATGCGTTCCTGGCCACGGCGCTCGGGGCTGAGCAAGCCTTGCTCTTCATAAAAGCGAATGGCGCGGGTGGTGATGTCGAGCTCGCGGGCGAGGTCGGAAATGCTGTAGGTCTGGCTGCTCATGGGCGCGCTCGCAATAGGTCATGGCGCTAAGCTAATGGCAGGTTGACGTTTACGTCAAGGGGTGTGAGATTTCAGTGTTCTTGCGGGCCTCATCGCGAGCAGGCTCGCTCCCACAGTGGTTCTTCATTGAACTCAACATCTGAGTACAACAAATAATCCCTGTGGGAGCGAGCTTGCTCGCGATGGGGGCGCTTCGGTATCAAGCCCTACACCTTCTCGAGCTTTTTCTCCTGCGCCGTCACCTGCTGGCACAACTCGATCATCTGCTCGCGCATCCAGCGGTTCGCCGGGTCCTGGTCGGTGCTTTCGTGCCAGTAAAGGTGGGTTTCCACCGGCGGCACATCGTTGACCGGCAGATTAAAGGCTTGCAGATCGTTACGACGGGCAAAACGTTCCGGCACGGTCATGACCATGTCGGTCTGCTGCATCACCTGTGAGGCCATCAGGTAATGCTGGGAGCGCAGGGCGATCTTGCGCTGGATGCCCATCTTGCCCAGCGCCAGGTCGACATAGCCGAGGCCGCTGCGTCGGCTGGAAATATGGATGTGGGTCAGGCCCAGATAATCATCCAGGCTGAGTTTATCCTTGCCCGCCAGCGGATGCCCCTTGCGCATGGCGCACACGTAGCGGTCCTCCATCAACTTGACGTGACGCACCTGCGGGTCGGTGTTGAGTGGCGCATCCACCGCGAAATCGAGGCGACCGGCTGCCAGCTCTTTGGTGGTTTCCCGGCGTTTGGACAGGAAGCTTTCGATGATCACCGCCGGCGCCAGGCGGCGCAGGCGCTGGAACAATGGCGGCAGGATCACCGCTTCGGTGAGGTCGGTCATGCTGATGCGATAGGTCTTGACCGCTTGCTGCGGGTTGAAAATGCGGCTTTCCTGCACCGACACGCGCAGCAGCGAGAGCGCGTTGCGCACCGGGCCGATGATGTTCTGCGCCATGGGCGTGGGCACCATGCCTTGGGCGGTGCGTACGAACAACGGGTCGTTGAAGGTCTCGCGCAACCGGGCCAGAGCGTTCGACACCGCTGGCTGGGTAATGCCCACAATCTGCCCGGCACGGGTCAGGTTGGCTTCGGTGTAGATCGCGTCGAAGACGATGAAAAGGTTGAGATCGACCTTGCTCAGATTCATTACGCGGCTCTCTTATTGTGTGGGCGGGCTGACCGTGACGATCAGTCGATCATATATCGGTGATGAATGTTTATACACGCCGAGAATAGGCTAGGTAAATTATCAGCGCTGTTCTAGCATCGATTGCATGACCTAAACAACCTCCCCCAAGAAGGTATCTCGCTCATGGATTTCGCTTATTCGCCCAAGGTTCAGGAACTGCGTGAGCGTGTAACAGCGTTCATGGACACCTACGTCTATCCCGCCGAAGCCGTGTTCGAGCGCCAGGTCGCCGAGGGCGATCGCTGGCAGCCGACCGCGATCATGGAAGAACTCAAACTCAAGGCCAAGGCCGAGGGCCTGTGGAATTTGTTTCTGCCTGAGTCCGAACTGGGTGCCGGGCTGACCAATCTCGAATACGCGCCATTGGCGGAAATCATGGGTCGCTCGCTGCTGGGGCCAGAGCCATTCAACTGCTCGGCACCGGACACCGGCAACATGGAAGTGCTGGTGCGCTATGCCAACGAAGAGCAGAAACAACGCTGGCTCGAACCCCTGCTGCGCGGCGAGATCCGCTCGGCATTCGCCATGACCGAACCGGACGTCGCGTCCTCCGACGCCACCAACATGGCCGCCCGTGCCGTGCGCGATGGCGACGAGTGGGTGATCAACGGCAAGAAGTGGTGGACGTCGGGTGCGTGCGACCCGCGCTGCAAAATCCTGATCTTCATGGGCCTGAGCAATCCGGATGCGCCACGTCACGCCCAGCACTCGATGATTCTGGTGCCGGTGGATGCGCCTGGCGTGAAGATTGTGCGTCCACTGCCAGTGTTCGGTTACGACGATGCACCACATGGGCACGCCGAAGTGCACTTTGAAAACGTGCGGGTGCCGTACGAAAACGTCCTGCTGGGCGAAGGACGCGGCTTCGAAATCGCACAAGGTCGCCTTGGCCCTGGCCGGATTCACCACTGCATGCGTTCGATCGGCATGGCCGAGCGGGCGCTGGAACTGATGTGCAAACGCTCGGTGAGCCGCACGGCGTTCGGCAAGCCGCTGGCACGCCTGGGCGGCAATATCGACAAGATCGCCGACTCGCGGATGGAGATCGACATGGCACGCCTGCTGACGTTGAAAGCGGCGTACATGATGGACACCGTCGGCAACAAAGTGGCGAAAAGCGAGATCGCGCAGATCAAGGTCGTGGCGCCAAACGTAGCGTTGCGGGTGATCGACCGGGCGATCCAGATCCATGGCGGGGCAGGGGTTTCCAACGATTTCCCGCTGGCCTACATGTACGCGATGCAGCGCACCCTGCGCCTGGCCGACGGCCCGGACGAAGTGCACCGTGCGGCGATCGGCAAGTTCGAAATCGGCAAATATGTGCCGAAGGAGATGATGCGTAGCGGGCACTAACACCGCAGCGGCTTCAATCGCCAGCAGGCTGGCTCCCACAGGTTCAGTGTGATCCCTGTGGGAGCCAGCCTGCTGGCGATGGCGTCGTCGAATTCAATACATCAACATCAAATTCAATACACCCAAACCTCAACCCGCCGATTCTTGATCCTTCCCTCATCGGCGCTATTGGCCGCCACCGGCATTTCGGCACCGAATCCACGTATCTCGCGAAACACCACGCCGCTCTTCGCCAACTCCCGCCGTACCGCCATGGCCCGCAGCTTCGACAACAGATCGGCACGCGCCGGGTCGCTCTTGGCATCGCCAAACCCCACCAGCGTCACTTGCCCGGACATTTTGTCTTGCTGCTTTATATAGTCGAGCACTCGCGTCAGGTCTTGCCGCGCCTTGTTGTCCAGGCTGGCACTGCCTTCTTCAAAGCGAAAATTCACCGACAACCGCTGGGCATGACGACTGAGGGACTGGTATCCCTCGGGCATCAATGCATTCGGCGTGACGGCCATGGCCTGGACGGTCTGGGCAACAAACCCGTTGGCGGCAACAATCGCCTGCCCTTTGCTGCTTTGGGCATAGGCCACCAGTGCCTGGGCCCAGGGATTTTTCCCCGTCGGTGGCAGGTAAAAGAACAACCGACGGGACAGCGGATAATCTTCCGTGGCAATCAGGCTGTTGAGCGGCAGCATGGCCTGCGATTGACCGTCGACAATGGCCACGGCTTTGGCCCGGCGCACGTAGGGCAAACCGATAAAACCGATACCTTGCGGGTCTGCGCTGACCGCATCGGACAATTGTTCGCTGGACTCGAAACGTTTCGCTGTACTGCCCAGGGTTTTCCCTCGGCCGCTGAGGACCAGTTCCTTGAAGGTGTCGTAGGTCCCGGACTGATCATCCCGTGCATACAGATGTATCGGCCCGCCGCGACCGCCGATGTCTTCCCAGGTCTTCACCTCGCCACTGAAGATGCGCGCCAGTTGCAGGGTGTCGAGTTGGTTCAGCGGATTGTCCGGGTGAAGGATGATCGCCAGGCCATCGATGGCAATGACCTGTTCGGCGCCCGGGCTTTTAAGGTCACCGAGGGATTGCAGGCTGACCAGTTCGCTGTCCTTGATCGGGCGCGACGAGGCGGCAAGATCGGCGCTGGCGGCTTTTAGCGCGGTAAAACCGGTGCTGGAACCATGGGCCGCCACCTCCACCACGACCCGACGGCCCTGAACGGTTTCGCCGACGATGCGCAGTTCGTTGGCGGTGTCCGGGGTTTCGCGGTGGATCTTGCGCAGGCCCTGTTCACTCAGCAGGCCCTCGACCAGTGCCGGTGCCAATGCCGCGCCGATGGTGTTGGAACCCTGAATCCGCAACACCGGGCCGTGTTCGGGTGTCGGCAAGTCGCCGGCCGAGGCCGCTTGCGGCAAGCCCGTGCACAGCATCAACAGGAACAACACGCGCAGCATCATGCCGGCACCTTACATAGCCAAAGGAGGTGTCGGGAGATTAAGTCAGTAAGGTTTCGGAAAAATGACACTTTCTCATGTGGGAGCGAGCCTGCTCGCGAAGAGGGCGTATCAGTCGACATCATTGTTGAATGACACACCGCTTTCGCGAGCAGGCTCGCTCCCACAGGAGTTTGATGCAGCCGGGAGGGATCAGCTCAACTCAAGCCAGATCGGCGCATGGTCCGAAGGTTTTTCCATGCCACGCAGTTCGTAGTCCACACCGGCGGCCTTCACCCGTGGCAGCAAGCCGTGGGAAGCCAGGATCACATCAATGCGCAGCCCACGCTTGGGCTCGTCCTCAAAACCGCGGCTGCGGTAGTCGAACCAGCTGAAGACATCCGCCACGTCCGGGTTCAGGTGGCGGAAACTATCCACCAGGCCCCAGTTTTTCAGGCGGGCCATCCACTCGCGTTCTTCCGGCAGGAAGCTGCATTTTCCGGTTTTCAGCCAGCGCTTCATGTTGTCCGGGCCGATGCCGATGTCGCAGTCTTCCGGGGAAATGTTCACATCGCCCATCACCACCAGCGGCTGGTCGTTCTTGAACTGGCTTTCCAGCAATTGCTGCAAGTCGCCATAGAAACGCTGCTTGGCCGGGAACTTGGTCGGGTGGTCGCGGCTTTCGCCCTGTGGGAAATAACCGTTCATGATGGTCACCGGCACGCCGTTGACGTCGGCGAAGGTGCCCCAGATGAAGCGTCGCTGGGCGTCGTCTTCGTCGGTGGCGAAACCTTTATGCAGGGCCAGCGGCTCCTGGCGCGAGAGCAGGGCGACGCCGTAATGGCCTTTTTGCCCGTGGAAGTACACGTGATAACCCAGGGCTTGAACCTCTGCCAGTGGGAACTGATCGTCGTGGACCTTGGTTTCCTGCAAGCCGATCACATCGGGCTGGTGTTTTTCGATCAGCGCCGCCAGCTGATGGGGACGGGCGCGCAGCCCGTTGATGTTGAAGGAGACGATCTTCATGGTCGGCAGTCCTGGCAAAAGGGCGATGCTAGCTGACATGTGGGAATCGGGCCAGTGTGGGGTGAGGGGATTCGGTTTTGTCAGTCAGTCTTGTGTGGGCAGTGATGGCCTCATCGCGAGCAGGCTCGCTCCCACAGGGAACGGATGTGGTCTGTCCCTTTGTGGGAGCGAGTCGGCTCCGGGCGGCGTTCCGACGAAGGCGATTTCATTGCCTACACTGAGTTCGGATCTGTAAGGAACTGTGTCAGCGCCGACAGGCTCGTAACAACAAGAGCGCAGCCACCCGAGCTGTGCCGGGGAGATCAACCGTCATGCCCGAAACCTCGACCGCCATCGCCGATATTCACATGCTCGACAGCGGCTACGCCCGCGAAGCACGTTCGCTGCTGTACCAGGCTTATCGACACGAGCCGACCTTCGGCTATTTGTTCGAAGCCGAGCGCCCCGGCTACGAACAGCGGGTTCGCGCCACCGTGCGCGAACTGGTGACCCAGCACTTTCTCCAGGACCTGCCGGCCATCGGCCTGCTGGTCAACGACCGCTTGATCGGCATCGCCCTGATCGCACCGCCGCAACGACGCCTGGGCGTCACTGAAAGTTGGGCCTGGCGCCTGCGCATGGTGCTCAGCACGGGATTTCGCTGCACCCGTCGCTACCTCGAGTATCACGCCGCCGTGGAGGCCTGCGTGCCGAACGAGTCGGTGCACGTCCTGCCGTTGCTGGGGGTTCATCCGCAGTTCCAGGGCCAGCATTTCGGTGAACAATTGCTGCAAGCCGTGCACAACTGGTGCGCGGTGGATGAAAACTCTCAGGGCGTGATCCTCGACACCGGGAACCCTCGCTACCTGGAGTTCTATAAGCGCCAGGGCTATCAGGAAATCGGTGAGGTTGCCGTAGGACCGATTCGCGAACACGTGTTTTTTCACCCCAATCCCCAGCTGTTACATACTGCAACGGCTTGAACGACGAACTTTCTTTGCTTGTCAGGCTCTATCACGCTCCCATGTTCATGATCCATGCTCGTGATAGCATCCGCGCCTATGAAGTTTCCAGGAAGAATTACCAGCGGTGTGCTGATGCTGATGACCAGCTGCACGGCGCTGGCACAAAGTGAATTGGATGTACGGATCAAACCGTCCAATGACGAGCTGAAGGCCAATATTGAAGGCTATATCGGCGGCCTCGGCGATCGCGATGAAGAGGCGTTGCTGCGCTTCAGCCGTGGCGCCGAAGAGCAGGCGCGCAAGGCCGCCCAGGCCCTGGGTTATTACCAGCCGCACATCGACAGCGAGGTGAAGGGCGGCGAAAAGCCGCGCCTGGTGCTGAAGGTCGACCCCGGCGAGCCGGTGCACTTGCGCAACGTCACGGTGCGTGTCGACGGTCCGGCAGCTTCCCTCAAGTCCTTTCGAATCCCTAAAAGCGACGCGCTCAAGCCCGGCGCCGTGCTCAACCATGGGCATTACGAGGACGCCAAGCGCCTGATTCAGAACCAGGCTTCGCGTTATGGCTTTTTCAGCGGCCGTTTCACCCGTTCAAAACTGTCGGTCGACCCCCGTGCCGGCGTCGCCGATATCGAACTGATCTATGAAAGCGGTCCGCGCTATACCTTGGGCAAGGTCAGTTTCGAGGGCGATACGCCGTTCGATGACGATCTGCTGCAACGCATGGTGCCGTTCAAGACCGGCACGCCGTATGACTCGGAACTGATCGCTGAACTCAATCAGAACCTGCAATCGAGCGGCTACTTTGAAGTCGTTCGAGTGGACGCGGCACCCACGGCGTCCAGGGACGAAGCGATCCCGGTGGACGTCAAGCTCGAAACCCGCAAGCCGCGGACCATGGGCCTGGGCCTGGGCTTTTCCACCGACGTCGGTCCACGGGCCAAGGCCAACTGGACCCGGCACTGGGTCAATGCGCAAGGGCACAGTTATGGCTGGGAAACCGAAGTCTCGGCACCTCGGCAAAACGTCGGGCTGTTCTACGACATACCGCTGGACCCGCCACTGACCGACAAACTGCGTTTTGCCGGTGGCTATCAGAATCAAGAAATTGCCGATAAGGACAGCCACAGCAAGCTGCTGACCCTCGGTCCCGAGTGGCACAGCAAACTGCCCAGCGGTTGGCAACGGGTGGTGTCGCTGAAGTGGCAGCGCGAGGATTACCAACTGGGCGACGACTCGGGACTCAGTACCTTGCTGATGCCCGGCGTGAGCTACTCGTACCTCAAAAGCGACAGCCGCATCGATCCGCACAACGGCTATCGCCTGCAATTCGAGTCCAAAGTGGCCAAGGAAGGTTTGGGTTCCGACAGCAACTTGCTCTACGGCACGGCATTGGTCAAAGGCCTGACCACGGTGTTCGATAATCACCGGTTCCTCGGGCGGGTGCAGGTCGGTGGCAGTGCCACCAACGGCTTCAAATCGGTACCGCCATCGTTGCGCTTCTTTGCCGGTGGCGATCAGAGCGTGCGCGGTTACGACTATCAGAGCCTGTCCCCGGAAAACTCCGACGGTGACCGCATCGGTGGCCGCTACATGGTGGCCGCCAGCGCGGAATATCAATATTCCATCGCCGAAAAATGGCGGATCGCGACCTTTGTCGATCAGGGCAACGCCTTCAACACACTTGAATTGCCGAACCTCAAGACCGGGGTTGGTATCGGCGTGCGCTGGGTATCGCCGGTGGGGCCGATCCGCCTCGACCTGGCCCACGCGCTGGACGACGATGGCGGCATTCGACTGCACTTTTCCATGGGGCCTGAGCTGTGAAGCGTGGTTTGAAAGCAACACTGCTGACGATGGCGGCGCTGGTGGCGGTGGTTGTCCTGACGCTGGCCACGGTGCTGGGCACGGCGACGGGCAGCCGCTGGGCATTGGGTTTCGTGCCGGGTTTGACCCTGGAAAACTACCAGGGCCGGCTGGGCGGGCAGTGGAGTGCCGACCGGGTGCTGTGGCAGCAGGACAGCAACCGGGTTGAGCTGAGCAAGGTGATTTTCGCCTGGTCGCCGTTGTGCCTGACCCGTATGACCCTGTGCATCGAGCAATTGCACGCCGATCAGGTCAGCCTGACGTTCCCGCCGGGTGCCGAAGAGCCAGACAGCGGCCCGATCACACTCCCGGAGCTCAAGTTACCGTTGGCCATCGAACTGGGGGAGATCAAGGTCGGCAGCCTGTTGTTCAACGGCAGCGAAGAGCTCAAGGGTTTGCAACTGGCGGCGCACTGGACGACGGCGGGTTTGAAGATCGACGCGGTGTCGTTGCAGCGCGATGACCTGAGCCTGAACCTGTCCGGTCTGTTGCAACCCTCCGGCAACTGGCCCCTCAGCGCTTCCGGCAAGCTGACCCTGTTGTCGACGCCTGAGCCCCTGGCGCTGGCGCTGAAGGTCGACGGCGACCTGCTCAAGACCCTGAACCTGAAAGCCGACAGCAGTGGTTACCTCAACGGGCAACTGACCGGCGAACTGCAACCGCTGGTGGAAAACCTGCCGGCCAAGGTGCGGATCACCGCCGATGGCTTCAAGCCCAGTGCCGATCTGCCGGACACCCTGCAACTCAATCAGCTTGAACTCACGGGGGCGGGCGACCTGAAAAACGGCTACGCGCTGCTCGGCAAAGCCACGCTGCCCGCCGAGCAAGGGCCAGTCGCCCTGGCGCTGAAAGGCAAGGTCGACGCCAAGGGCGCGCAGATTGCCGCGCTGGACCTGACCGCCAACGACAAGCAAAACCTCAAGCTCACAGGGCTTGTGGATTGGAGCAAGGGTCTGAGCGCCGAGGCGAAGATCGACTGGCTGGACTTTCCGTGGCACAGGCTCTATCCGCTCATTGACGAACCTCAGGTAGCGCTTCGCACGTTCACCGGCGAAGTCTCCTACACCGACGGTAAGTACCTCGGTCATTTTGACGCGGCGGCGGACGGTCCTGCTGGCGTCTTCACCCTGGCCAGCCCGTTCGCCGGCGACCTGACGAAAATCTACCTGCAACAGATTCAACTCCAGGCCGGGCAGGGCAAGGCCGAAGGGCACCTGAACCTGCAATTCGCCGACGGCATTGCCTGGGACACCGCGCTGGACCTGTCGGCGATCAACCCGGCGTACTGGGTCGCAGAGCTGCCGGGCACACTGGCCGGGCCGCTGCGCAGCACGGGCGAGCTGAAAAACGAAGTGCTCAGCCTCAATGCCGACCTGGACCTCAAGGGCAAACTGCGTGGTCAGCCGGCGGTGATCCAGGCCAAGGCCGACGGCCGTGGCGAGCAATGGAACCTCAACGCTTTGCAAGTTCGCCTCGGCGATAACAGCATCAGCGGCAAAGGCAGCCTGCAACAGAAACTCGCCGGCCAGATCGATCTCAAGCTGCCGCGCCTGGCCCAGCTCTGGCCGCAATTGCGCGGCCAGCTCAATGGTCGCGTGGATGTCGCCGGCACGCTCAAGGCGCCCCAGGGCAAGCTTGACCTGCAAGGCTCGCAACTGGCTTTCCAGGACAATCGCCTGCAAAGCCTGAACCTGGACGCCACGCTCGACAGTGCGCAACGGGCGAAGATCAACCTCAAAGGCAGCGGCATCCGGGCCGGCGACACTTTACTGGGAACCCTGACCGCCAGCGGCCAGGGCGACATCAAGAACCAGAAGCTGAGCCTCGATCTGCAAGGGCCGAAGCTGACACTGGCGCTGGGTCTGGACGGTGCGCTGGACAAAGGCAATTGGCGCGGACGCCTGGCCAGCGGTGATATCCAGGCCGGTGGCCAGGACTGGAAGCTGCAAGGGTCGGCGAAACTCGAACGCCTGGCGGACGGCAAAATCAACTTTGGCGCCCATTGCTGGGCATCCGGCCAAGCCAGCCTGTGCGGTGAAGACTCACGCCTGATGCCCGAGCCGAAGCTGCGTTATCACCTCAAGCAATTCCCGATCGACAGCCTCGCGCAGTGGTTGCCGAAGGATTTCGCCTGGCAGGGCCGGCTCAACGCCGACCTGCAACTGGACCTGCCGGCCAGTGGCCCGAACGGCCAGATCAGCGTCGATGCCGGCGGCGGCACGCTGCGCATCAAGGACAAGGACAAGGACCAGTGGCTGGACTTCCCGTACCAGACCCTGAAACTCTCCAGCAAACTCACGCCCAAGCGCATCGATACCGAGCTCAACTTCGTCGGCGGCAAACTCGGCGAACTGATGGTGCAGGCGCAGCTCGATCCGTTGCCGAAGAACAAACCGTTGAGCGGCTCGTTCCGCTTGAGCGGGCTGGACCTGTCGGTGGCGCGGCCGTTCGTGCCGATGGTCGAGAAACTGACCGGGCGCTTGAATGGCAGCGGCACGATTTCCGGCGGGCTGCTGGTGCCGCGGGTCAATGGCAGCCTGCAACTCAGCGACGGTCAGATCTCCGGGCCTGAATTGCCGATGGAGCTGAAAAACCTGCACGTTCAAGCACTCATCGCCGGCGAAAGCGTAGAACTGAACGGCGGCTGGAACAGCGGCAAGGTCGGGCAGGGCAGCCTGAGCGGCAACGTCACCTGGGGTCAGGCACTGGTGGTGGACCTGGCGCTCAAGGGGGCGCAGTTGCCAGTCACCGTCGAGCCATACGCCAAGCTGGAAGTCGCTCCGGACCTGAAGATCTCGATGAAAGGCGACGAGTTGGCCATCGCCGGCAAAGTGCTGGTGCCCAGGGGCGAAATCACCATTCGCGAGTTGCCGCCGTCGACGGTCAAGGTCTCCGATGACACGGTGATCATTGGTCAGCAAACCGAGGAGGGTAAACCGCCGCTGGCGATGAAGATGGACATCGAAGTGCTGGTTGGCGAAGACAAGCTGAGCTTTGCCGGGTTTGGCCTGACCGCGAATGTGCAGGGGCATGTGCACATCGGCGACAACATGGACACCCGTGGCGAGCTGTGGCTCAACGACGGGCGTTATCGCGCCTACGGCCAGCGGCTTTCGGTGCGCCGGGCACGCTTGCTGTTTGCCGGGCCCATCGATCAGCCGTACCTGGACATCGAGGCCATTCGCAAGACCGGCGACATCATCGCCGGCATTCGCCTCAGTGGCAGCGCTGAGCAGCCGACCACACAGATCTTTTCCGAACCGGCCATGAGCCAGGAGGAGGCCCTGTCCTATCTGGTGCTCGGGCGTCCGCTGAGCAGCAATGGCGAGGACAACAACATGCTCGCCCAGGCGGCCCTCGGTCTGGGCTTGATGGGCAGTTCCGGGGTGACCAGCGGCATCGCCAAGAACCTGGGCATCCAGGACTTCCAGCTCGACACCCAGGGTAGCGGTACTGCCACCAGTGTGGTGGCCAGCGGCAATATTTCCGAGAAGCTCAGCCTGCGCTATGGCGTCGGCGTGTTCGAACCGGCCAACACCATTGCCTTGCGCTACAAGCTGAGCAAGAAGGTTTACCTCGAAGCCGCTGGCGGCGTGGCCAGTTCGCTGGACATCTTCTACAAGCGGGATTTCTAAGCCCCCGTTTCTTCTCGGATCCGAGTCGCTGCCATCGCGAGCAGGCTCGCTCCCACAAGGGTTACGCAGAACCTGTGGGAGCGAGCCTGCTCGCGAAGGCGTCGGCGTGGGCAGCACAAAATCTGACGCCATTAGTCAACTATTTACCAAGCCTGCTAACTATTGCGTTGACATTCGCTGCCTAGGCAGTAACATCTCGACATACATTCACTGCCTAGGCAGCTAATTGGTGGTCAGATGAAACATTTCTCTCCGGACGATTTCCAGAATTGCCATCTCGGCCTGTTGCTCGGGCGTGCCGCGCTGCTCAAGGACCGGATCATCGACACCCACATGGAACCCCACGGCATCACCGCCGCACAGTTCAAGGTGTTGATCATCATCGCCCAGTTCGGCGTCGATTCGCCGGGCGAGTTGTGCCGCCACCTGTCCCTGGACAGCGGCTCGATGACGCGCATGCTCGATCGTCTGGAACAGAAGGGTTTCCTCGCTCGCCAACGCTCCGAGGCGGATCGCCGTCAGGTGCAGTTGGTACTGACCGAAGAAGGGCAGAAACTGGCCGACCGCCTGCCGCACATCGGTGCCGAAGCCATGAATGAACTGGCCGGTGCCATCACTCCAGAGGAACTGAAAACCCTGGAGTTGATCCTGAAGAAAATTTTGGTGGCAGCCGGTGACGCGATTACCCTGCTACGGGTAGGTGACAAATGAGCAGTAACCCCTTGCGTACCGGCCTGAGCCTGGTGCTGTTGGCCATGAGCGTCGCCGGTTGCGCCAGTTACAGCGGTCTGAAAACCGAAGGCGTCAGCCTCGACGCGAAGACCCTCAAGACCGGGAAATCCCTCAGCGGTGTGACTTTATCCCCCGCCGCCTGGCCGAAAAGCGACTGGTGGAAAAGCCTCGGCGACCCGCAACTCGACGGTTTGATCCGCGAGGCCCTGCGCGACAGCCCGGACATGCAGATCGCCGACGCCCGTGCCCATCAGGCCAGCGCTGCCGCTTCCGCAGCCGACGCCGAGCGGATGCCGACCCTGGATGCCAGCGCCGGTGTCAGCCGCTCGCGCCTGGCCCGGGACCAGGACCCGCGTGGGCAGGGCGATACGTACGCCACCGTGCGTAACATCAGCAGCAGTTTCAATTACAACTTCGACCTGTGGGGCGGTCAGCGCGATGCCTGGGAAGCGGCCTTGGGCCAGGCCCGAGCGGCCGAAGTCGACCAGCAGGCTGCGCAACTGACCCTGGCCGCCGATGTCGCCCGTGCCTATAGCGACCTCGGCCAGGCACACATCGTCTATGACCTGTCCAGTGAAGACCTCAAGCGCACCCGGCAAATGCTCGACCTGAGCCAGCGACGCATGACTGCCGGGATCGACAGCCAATACCAGTTCCAGCAGACCGAAAGCCTGGAAGCCACTTCCCAGGCCAACCTGATCGACGCCGAAAAACGCCTGAACAGCGCGAAAGTCGCTCTCGCGGTGCTGCTCGGCAAAGGCCCTGACCGCGGCAATGAAATTGCCCGCCCGAACATTCTTCAGCCGAGTGCGGTAGCGCTACCTTCGGTGCTGCCGGCCGAATTGCTCGGGCGTCGCCCGGACCTGGTGGCCGCGCGCTGGCGGGTCGAGGCCGCGAGCAAAAGCATCGATGCCGGCAAGACCCGGTTCTATCCCAACCTGAACCTCAGCGCCGCCGCCGGTGCCGAATCGTTGTTGGGCGATGCGATGTTTGGTTCGGCCAGCCGCTTCTTCAACATCGCACCGACGATCTCGGTGCCGATCTTCGACGGTGGCCGCTTGCGCGCCGACCTCGATTCGCGCGACGCCGATTACGACCTCGCCGTGGCGCAGTACAACAAAAGCCTGGTCAAGGCACTGGGGGATGTCAGTGACAGCATCAACCAGCTACGCGATATCGGCCGGCAGATCGCTGCCCAGCAGCACGCCACCGACATTGCCCAGGATTCCTACAACACCGTGGTACAGCGTTACGGTTCCGGCATCGGCAACTACCTGGACGTGCTCAGCATCGAGCAGCAATTGCTCCAGGCCCAGCGTCAGCTGGCCAACCTGAATGCCGAGCGGATTGACCTGTCGATCCAGTTGATGCAGGCGCTGGGCGGCGGTTTCCAGCCTGAGGCCATTGCCACGGCCACCGCCACGCCAGCCACGCTGACCCACTAATTCAAGGTACTTGTCATGGCCACTGCCGATACAACTCAACCTCCTGAAAACACCCAGGGCAACCCCAATTCGGGCAAGCGCAAGTTCATGCTGCTGGTCCTGGCGACCATCGTCGTGCTGAGCGGCGCGGGCGTCTGGGCCTACCATGAGTTCTACGGGCGCTGGAGCGAAAGCACCGACGACGCCTATGTGAACGGCAACGTGGTGGAAATCACCCCGCTGGTCACCGGCACCGTGGTCAGCATCGGCGCCGATGACGGCGATCTGGTCCATGAAGGCCAGGTACTGGTGAACTTCGACCCGAACGATGCCGAAATCGGCCTGCAAAACGCCCAGGCCAATCTGGCGCGTACCGTGCGTCAGGTGCGTGGCCTGTACAGCGATGTGGATGGCATGAAGGCCCAGGTCAACGCCCAGAAAGCCGAAGTGCAAAAGGCCCAGGACAACTTCAGCCGGCGCAAGAACCTTGCCGCTGGCGGCGCGATTTCCCAGGAAGAGCTGTCCCACGCCCGCGACGACCTGACCTCGGCGCAAAACGCCCTGGCCAATGCCGAACAGAAGCTCAAGACCACCAGTGCGCTGGTCGATGACACCGTTGTTTCATCGCACCCGGACGTGATGGCCGCCGCCGCACAACTGCGCCAGGCCTACCTGAACAACTCGCGCAGCGTCCTGATTGCACCGGTCACCGGTTACGTGGCCAAGCGTTCTGTACAACTTGGCCAGCGCGTACAACCGGGTACCGCGCTGATGGCGGTGATTCCTCTGGATCAACTGTGGATCGACGCCAACTTCAAGGAAACCCAGCTGCGTGACATGCGCATCGGCCAACCGGTGGAGATCGAAACCGACCTCTACGGCAGCGACGTCAAATTCAGCGGCACCATCGACAGCCTCGGCGCCGGGACCGGCAGCGCCTTTGCCCTGCTGCCGGCGCAGAACGCCACCGGCAACTGGATCAAGATCGTGCAGCGCGTGCCGGTGCGAGTCCACGTCAACGCCGAGGAACTGGCCAAACATCCGCTGCGGGTCGGCCTGTCGACCATGGTCGATGTGGACCTGCACGACCAGAGCGGACCGGTGCTGGCGCAACAGCCACCGCAGAAGGCGTCGTTCAGCACCAACGTCTACGACCGTCAACTGGCCGAGGCCGACGCGATGATCACCCAGTTGATCCACGACAACAGCGCCGCGGTCAGCAAGACCGCGCAACGCTGATCCCTCTGCCCTTGTGGGAGCGAGCTTGCTCGCGATAGCGGACTGACATTCAACATCAATGTCGACTGAGCTGACGCCTTCGCGAGCAGGCTCGCTCCCACAGGGTTAGCTGCGTCTGTTACCGGCGCAGCGCCGGCCCCGCTCCAAAAAATTCAGCTCCAAAGGATTCGCGATGAGCAATAACGCGTCTTTCACGCCGCCCAGCCTGCTGCTCAGCACCATCGGCCTGTCGCTGGCGACCTTCATGCAAGTGCTCGACACCACCATCGCCAACGTGGCGTTGCCGACGATCTCCGGCAACCTGGGCGTGAGTTCAGAGCAGGGCACCTGGGTCATCACCTCGTTCGCCGTGAGCAACGCCATCGCCTTGCCGCTGACCGGCTGGCTCAGTCGACGGTTCGGCGAGGTGAAGCTGTTTGTCTGGGCGACACTGCTGTTCGTGCTGGCTTCGTTCCTGTGCGGGATTTCCACCTCGATGCCGGAGCTGGTGGGCTTCCGTGTGCTGCAGGGGGTGGTGGCCGGGCCGCTGTACCCGATGACCCAGACCCTGCTGATTGCGGTTTACCCACCGGCGAAACGGGGGCTGGCGCTGGCGCTGTTGGCGATGGTCACGGTGGTCGCGCCGATTGCCGGGCCGATCCTCGGCGGCTGGATCACCGACAGCTATAGCTGGCCGTGGATTTTCTTCATCAACGTGCCGATCGGTCTGTTCGCGGCGTGGGTGGTGACCCAGCAGATGAAAAAGCGTCCGGTGGTCACCAGCCGCCAGCCTATGGATTACGTCGGCTTGATCGCGTTGATCATCGGTGTCGGGGCGTTGCAGATCGTGCTCGACAAGGGCAACGATGCCGACTGGTTCGAATCCAGCTTCATCGTGATCGGCTCGGTGATTTCGGTGGTGGCCCTGGCGTTCTTCGTGATCTGGGAAATGACCGACGAACACCCGGTGGTCAACCTGCGCCTGTTTGCCCATCGCAACTTCCGCTACGGCACCATCGTGCTGATCCTGGGTTATGCCGGGTTCTTCGGGATCAACCTGATCCTGCCGCAGTGGCTGCAAACGCGGCTGGGCTACACCGCGACCTGGGCCGGTTTTGCCGTGGCACCGCTGGGGATCCTGCCGGTGCTGCTGGCGCCGTTTGTCGGCAAATACGCACCGAAATTCGACATGCGCCTGCTGGCGGGCGGGGCGTTCCTGGCCATCGGCCTGAGCTGTTTCATGCGCGCCGGGTTCACCAATGAAGTGGACTTCCAGCACATCGCCATGGTGCAACTGTTCATGGGCATCGGCGTGGCACTGTTCTTCATGCCGACCCTGACCATCCTTCTGTCGGACCTGCCGCCCAGCCAGATTGCCGACGGTTCGGGGCTGGCGACATTCTTGCGGACCCTGGGCGGCAGTTTCGCGGCGTCGTTGACCACCTGGATCTGGATTCGCCGGGCGGACCAGCATCATGCCTACCTGACCGAAAGCATCACCCCCTTCGATCCGGCAACCCGCGAAGCACTGAGCCAACTGGGCGGGGCAGGGGCCAAGGCCTATACGCAGCTGGAGCAGACGGTGGTCAGCCAGGCGTACATCATGTCCACGGTGGATTACTTCACCTTGTTGGGCTGGATGTTCATGGGGCTGATATTGATCGTGTGGCTGGCGAAGCCACCGTTTACGGCGAAGGCCGGGCCTGCGGCCTCGGCCGGACACTAAACACCGCACACCCCCTGTAGGAGCGAGCCTGCTCGCGATAGCGGTGGATCAATCAACAATGATGTTGAATTTGAGTCCGCAATCGCGAGCAGGCTCGCTCCTACAGGGTTTTGTGTTTGGTAGTCAGTTCGCGGGTGCAGCCAGTTGCGGTGGCGGCGTGAAATCAAAGGGTGCCAGCGCAAACCCTTGCTCATCCACCTGCAGCGCCCACCCTTGACGATCCCAATCCCCCAGCACAATACGCTTGGCCGCTTGCTCGCCAAGCTGCAACTTGTGAATCGCGGGGCGGTGGGTGTGCCCGTGGATCAAGGTTTTCACGCCGTATTCCTGCATGATTCGCGGAATCTCCTCAGGCGTGACGTCGACAATGTCATTGGCCTTCATCCGCGTTTGCGTGCGACTTTCACTGCGCAGCTTGCGCGCCAGCTTGTGCCGGGTGCGCAGCGGCAAGTGCCGCAGGATGAACAGGGTGATCGGGTTGCGCAGGTAGCGACGCAGCTTCATATAGGCTTCGTCGCGGGTGCAGAGGCTGTCGCCGTGCATCAGCAGCACCGGCTCGCCGTTGAACTGCACGACACTCGGATCTTTCAGCAAGGTGCAGCCGGCTGCTTTGCAGAAGGCCTTGCCCAGCATGAAGTCGCGATTGCCGTGCATCAGGAAAATGGCCGTGCCACTGTCGCTGAGGTCGCGCAGGGCCTGGCAGATGGAGCGCTGGAAGGGGGTCATGGCGTCGTCGCCAATCCACACCTCGAAGAAGTCGCCCAGAATGTACAACGCACTCGCCGAGCGGGCGCGTCCGGCGAGCAAATCCAGAAACGCCCGGGTAATGTCCGGGCGCTCCTCTTCCAGATGCAAGTCTGAAATCAGCAATATCACTCAATGATCTCGGCTTTCTCGATGATCACGTCGTCTGCTGGTACGTCCTGGTGGCCGGACTTGGAAGTGGTGGCCACGCCTTTGATCTTGTCGACAACGTCGGTGCCGGCGGTCACTTTACCGAATACCGCGTAGCCCCAGCCCTGAACGTTCTTGCCGCTGTGGTTCAGGAAGCTGTTGTCGGCCACGTTGATGAAGAATTGCGCGGAAGCCGAATGCGGCTCCATGGTGCGGGCCATGGCGACGGTGTACTTGTCGTTGGAAAGACCGTTGTCAGCTTCGTTCTGGATGCTTGGGCGCTTGTCTTTCTTTTCTTTCATGCCTGGCTCGAAACCGCCGCCCTGGATCATGAAGTTACCGATGACACGGTGGAAAACGGTGTTTTCGTAGTGACCGGCTTTAACGTACTCGACGAAGTTGGCCACGGTGATCGGGGCTTTATCGGCGTTCAGTTCGAGGACGATGTCGCCATGGTTGGTAGTCAGTTTGACTTGGGTCATGATCGGTACTCTTTTGAGATGAAGCATATCTAAGGAATTCGTGGTTCTGGGACATTCCGTCCCGCAACCGGTTCGGCCTGTCTTGGCCAAGGTGCGCAGTTTAGCGTGCCAGACGCGAATTTCGAGGCAGTTTTTTCATTTGCGGCCTATTAAATACGACGGTTTACAGAGTGCGCTCTGTCAGGTACTTGACGGCATCGGCTATGATAGCGCCTTTGTTTTGTCCGGCCTTCATTACGGCCACGCACTTGTACGTTCAAGGATCCTATGAGCAAGCCCACTGTCGACCCTACCTCGAATGCCAAGACCGGCCCTGCCGTGCCGGTCAACTTCCTGCGGCCGATCATCCAGGCAGACCTGGACTCGGGCAAGCACACGCAAATCGTCACCCGTTTCCCGCCTGAACCCAACGGCTACCTGCACATCGGCCACGCCAAGTCGATCTGCGTGAACTTCGGCCTGGCCCAGGAGTTCGGCGGCGTCACGCACCTGCGTTTCGACGACACCAACCCGGCCAAGGAAGACCAGGAATACATCGACGCGATCGAAAGCGATGTCAAATGGCTGGGCTTCGAGTGGTCCGGCGAAGTGCGCTACGCCTCGCAGTATTTCGACCAGTTGCATGACTGGGCGGTGGAGTTGATCAAGTCCGGCAATGCCTACGTCGATGACCTGACCCCGGAGCAAGCCAAGGAGTATCGCGGCAGCCTGACCGAGCCGGGCAAGAACAGCCCGTTTCGCGAGCGCAGCGTCGAAGAGAACCTGGACCTGTTCGCCCGCATGAAAGCCGGCGAGTTCAAGGACGGCGCACGGGTGCTGCGGGCCAAGATCGACATGGCCTCGCCGAACATGAACCTGCGCGACCCGATCATGTATCGCATCCGTCACGCTCACCACCACCAGACCGGTGACAAGTGGTGCATCTACCCGAACTACGACTTCACCCACGGTCAGTCGGACGCCATCGAAGGCATCACCCACTCGATCTGCACCCTGGAGTTCGAAAGCCATCGTCCGCTGTACGACTGGTTCCTCGACAACCTGCCGGTGCCGGCGCACCCGCGCCAGTACGAGTTCAGCCGCCTGAACCTGAACTACACCATCACCAGCAAGCGTAAGCTCAAGCAGCTTGTGGACGAAGGTCACGTCAATGGCTGGGACGACCCGCGCATGTCCACGCTGTCGGGTTTCCGCCGCCGTGGCTACACGCCGAAATCGATCCGCAACTTCTGCGAAATGATCGGCACCAACCGTTCCGACGGCGTGGTGGACTTCGGCATGCTCGAATTCAGCATCCGCGACGACCTCGACCATAGCGCGCCGCGCGCCATGTGCGTACTGCGTCCGCTGAAAGTCGTGATCACCAACTATCCGGAAGGCCAGGTCGAGAACCTCGAACTGCCGTGCCACCCGAAAGAAGACATGGGCGTGCGCGTGTTGCCGTTCGCCCGGGAAATCTACATCGACCGTGAAGACTTCATGGAAGAGCCGCCGAAGGGCTACAAGCGCCTGGAACCGGCCGGTGAAGTGCGCCTGCGTGGCAGCTACGTGATCCGTGCCGATGAAGCGATCAAGGACGCCGATGGCAACATCGTCGAACTGCGCTGCTCGTACGATCCGGACACCCTGGGCAAGAACCCTGAGGGCCGCAAGGTCAAAGGCGTGGTCCACTGGGTACCGGCTGCGGCCAGCGTCGAGTGCGAAGTGCGGTTGTACGATCGTCTGTTCCGTTCGGCCAACCCTGAGAAGGCCGAAGACAGCGCCAGTTTCCTGGACAACATCAACCCTGATTCGCTGCAGGTACTCACCGGTTGTCGTGCTGAACCCTCGTTGGGCAATGCACAGCCGGAAGACCGTTTCCAGTTCGAGCGCGAAGGTTACTTCGTCGCGGATATCAAGGACTCGAAACCGGGCGCTCCGGTATTCAACCGTACCGTGACCCTGCGTGATTCGTGGGGCCAGTGATTTAGCGTCAAGGAATTAACGTGCTTACGATCTACAACACGCTCACCAAGAGCAAAGAAGTCTTCAAGCCGCTCGATGGCAACAATGTGCGCATGTACGTCTGCGGGATGACCGTGTACGACTACTGCCACATTGGCCATGGCCGCAGCATGGTTGCGTTCGACCTGGTGACCCGCTGGTTGCGCTTCAGCGGTTATAACCTGACTTATGTGCGCAACATCACCGACATTGAAGACAAGATCATCAATCGGGCGAAAGAGAACGGCGAGCCGTTCGACGCGCTGACCGAACGCATGATCACCGCGATGCATGAGGACGAGGCGCGCCTCAACATCCTCAAGCCGGACATGGAGCCACGTGCCACGGATCACATTCCGGGCATGCTGAGCATGATCCAGACCTTGATCGACAAGGGCTACGCCTACGCCCCGGGCAATGGCGACGTGTACTACCGCGTTGCCAGGTTCATGGGCTACGGCAAGCTGTCGCGCAAGAAGATCGAAGACCTGCGCATCGGTGCACGCATCGAAGTCGACGAGTCCAAGCAGGACCCGCTGGACTTCGTGCTGTGGAAAGCCACCAAGCCGGGCGAGCCGAGCTGGGAATCGCCGTGGGGCGCCGGGCGTCCGGGCTGGCACATCGAATGCTCGGTGATGTCCACCTGCTGCCTGGGCGAGACCTTCGACATTCATGGCGGCGGCAGCGACCTGGAGTTCCCGCACCATGAAAACGAAATTGCCCAGAGCGAAGCAGCGACCGGCAAGACCTACGCCAACGCGTGGATGCATTGCGGCATGATTCGCATCAATGGCGAGAAAATGTCCAAGTCCTTGAACAACTTCTTCACCATTCGCGACGTGCTCGACAAGTACCACCCGGAAGTCGTGCGCTACCTGCTGGTGTCGAGCCACTACCGCAGCGCCATCAACTACTCGGAAGACAACCTCAAGGACGCCAAGGGCGCCCTGGAGCGTTTCTACCACGCGTTGAAAGGCCTGCCGAACGTTGCACCGGCTGGCGGCGAAGCTTTCGTCGAGCGTTTCACCTCGGTGATGAACGACGACTTCGGTACGCCGGAAGCCTGCGCGGTGCTATTCGAGATGGTCCGCGAGATCAACCGCCTGCGCGAGAGCGATCTGAACGCAGCGGCCGGTCTGGCAGCCCGTTTGAAAGAGCTGGCCAGTGTGTTGGGTGTGTTGCAGCTTGAGGCAGATGACTTCCTGCAGGCTGGCGCCGAAGGGCGCGTGGATGCAGCCGAAGTCGAGGCACTGATTGCAGCGCGCCTGGCGGCACGTGCCGGCAAGGACTGGGCCGAATCCGACCGCATCCGCGACCAGCTCACCGCCATGGGCGTGGTGCTGGAAGACGGCAAGGGCGGCACGACCTGGCGTCTGGCTGACTGATAGTTTTACTTGTTACAGACAAAACCCGCCTTGTGCGGGTTTTTGTTTATGAGGTGGCTGCTGTTTTTGAGGTGCCTGAGCTGACGTAATCGCGAGCAGGCTCGCTCCTACATTGGGTTTTCGCCAGGTTTGAGTTTTGTGAGCAACATAGATCCCCTGTAGGAGCGAGCCTGCTCGCGATGGTCTCAAGCCAAACCCCACCAGCGCGGTTCAATCGTCATTCAGTCTGGCGCAACCGCTTGTAAAGGGTATTGCGACTAACCCCCAACCGCCGCGCCAGATACGAAATATTCCCCCCTGCCGCCTGCAATTGCCGGTTCAAATCCTCGGTATCATTCAGATCCACGGCCAACGGTTCCGGCGTATCGACCGGTTCCATCTCCAGGTCGACAAAAAAATCATCCGGCAAATGCTCCGGCCTTATCGGTTGTTCCTCGGCCATCGCCAATGCCACCTGCATCACACTGCTGACCTGGCGCAAATTTCCCGGCCACGGATGACGGTCGAACAGCTCCAATACCTCGCGGCTCAGCCCAGCCCATTGGCTGGGTTCGCGATGCTGTTCCCACAGGCGTTTGAACAGTGCCTCTTTATCGCTGCGCTCTCTTAACGGCGGCAGTTCCAGGGTCAGGCCGCCAATGCGGTAATACAGGTCTTCACGAAACCGCCCCAGTTGTACCTGTTCGCGCAACGAGCGATTGGTCGCGGAAATGATGCGCAAGTCCACAGGGAACAACTCGCTGCTGCCCACCGGCTGCACGCAACGCTCCTGTAACACCCGCAACAGTCGTGCCTGGGTCGGCAGCGGCATGTCACCGATTTCATCGAGGAACAGCGTGCCCTTGTCAGCCTTGCGGATCAGCCCGATGCTGCCTTTCTGGTTGGCGCCGGTGAACGCGCCTTTCTCATAGCCGAACAGCTCGGACTCCACCAGTTCGGCGGGAATCGCTGCACAGTTGACGGCGATGAACGCTTGTTTGCTGCGTGAGCTGGCCTGATGCAGGGCTTTGACGAACACTTCCTTGCCAACCCCGGTTTCACCGTGGATCAGCAATGGAATGTCTTTTTCCAGCAAGCGCTCGGCCTGACGCACGGCTTTTTCCACGCGACTGTCGCCGAAGTGCAGGGTGTTGAGGCTGATGGGCGCGGGTGCAGCTACAACCGGCTCGGTGAACACTCGAGGTTGAATCGTTGCCTGTTTCGGCCGCTTCAACAGGCACTGGAAGCGATTGCGCCCCGAGGTTTGCAGGGCGAAGGGCAGGCCGTCGGGCTGGTTCAGCAACTCCAGCAGCGAGACCTTGAACAGGCTTTCGACACTGACCCGCGACAGGCTGATGCCCAGCAGATTGTCAGCCCGGCGATTGGCCGACAGCACCTGGCCGGTCTCGTCGAATATCAGCAACCCGGCCCACTGACTGTCGAGGTTGTTCAGTCCGGTATTGAACGTCAGCTGGAAATGCTGGCCATGGAACAGGTTGAGGATCAGCCGGTTTTCCACGGTCTGGCTCATCATCTTGACCATGCCCAGGGTGTGGGAGGGGGGCAGGTAGCTGTCGCTGGACACGTCCAGCACCGCGATCACCTTGCGCTCGGCATCGAAAATCGGCGCGGCGGAACCGGTCATGAAGCGGTTGGCCTTGAGGTAATGTTCATCGTGCTCGATGTGCACCGCTTGTTCGCAGGCCAGGGCGGTGCCGATGGCGTTGGTACCGGTGCAACGTTCCATCCAGCTGGCGCCGGCGCTGAAACCCCGGGCCAGTTTCGGTTCGATGAAGCGCTGGGTGCCCCAGGACGTTAGCACCTGGCCCTGGTGGTCGGCGAGCATGATCAGGCAATTGGAATTGCTGAGGATGTTCTCGTAGTAGGGCAGCACTTCCTGATGGGTGGTTTGCACCAGTGAATGCTGGCTCTCCAGCAATTGTGCGATGCCCGCGGCCGGCAATTGGTCGAATGCCGGCGTGCTTTGATGGCTGAGGCCGAACGCGCGGCAACGGGACCAGGAGTCCTGGATGATGGCGTCGTGGGACAACGGCGATGCGGGTGCGGCCATGGCAGTCGATCTCTGGGCAAGCTTTTATTGTTTTTATGGTGACTTCAACTTCACACGTTCCCTGTAGGAGCGAGCCTGCTCGCGATGGACGTGAGAGCGCCGCGTTTATTCAGACAGCCCTCGTCAACGTTAACGTCCATCGCGAGCAGGCTCGCTCCTACAGGGGGGCGTGAGCAGTCTGTAGAGTGTTGTTCACTATTGTTCACTGTCAATGGGTGAACTGTTCAATTGTTCATTTCCGATTGTTCATTTGTGTTCAGCAACGAACGCTGTTTCGCCGTCTTCTTCGAGAATTTCAAGCTGAATCAACAGTTTGAGATTTTTGGCACGGATGTCGCTTTAGAGCTCCGGTCGCTTGACTCCAAATAATAAAAAGGCCGAGCCATGTCACTCACCCTGGAGCACGTCAGCCGCACCGTCGAGGGCCAGACCTGGATCGACGATGCCAACCTGAGTTTTGAACCCGGTTCCTTCAACGTTTTGCTGGGGCGCACCTTGTCCGGCAAGACCAGCCTGATGCGCCTGATGGCCGGTCTGGACAAGCCCGACAGCGGCCGCATCCTGATGAACGGCGTCGATGTCACCCAACGCCCCGTGCGCTTGCGCAATGTGTCGATGGTCTATCAGCAGTTCATCAACTACCCGACCATGACGGTGTTCGACAACATCGCCTCGCCGCTGCGTCAGGCCGGTGTATCCAGCGAAGTGATCCAGAGCAAGGTGCTGGAAACCGCGAAGATGCTGCGCATCGAGAAGTTTCTCAAGCGCTATCCACTGGAGCTTTCCGGCGGTCAGCAACAACGCACGGCCATGGCCCGGGCGCTGGTCAAGGATGCCGAACTGATCCTGTTCGATGAGCCGCTGGTCAACCTCGACTACAAGTTGCGCGAAGAACTGCGCCAGGAAATGCGCGAGCTGTTCAAGGCGCGCCACACCATCGCGATTTACGCCACTACCGAACCCAACGAGGCCCTGGCCCTGGGCGGCACCACCACGATTCTTCACGAAGGCCGGGTGATCCAGAGCGGCCAGTCTTCCTCGGTCTATCACCAGCCGCAAACGGTGCTGGCGGCGGAGCTGTTCTCCGAGCCGCCGATCAACCTGATGCCGGGACGCATTGCCGGCAACGAAGTGAGTTTCGCCAACTTCGTGCATTTCCCGCTGAACGTCGATCTGCGCCCGGTGGGCGAGGGCGAGTTCCGTTTCGGCGTGCGGCCCAGCCATATCTCGCTGGTGCCGAGCAACGACGATGACCTCGAATTGGCGGTGACCGTCGAAGTCGCGGAAATCAGCGGCTCGGAAACCTTCCTGCACGTGCGCAACGAGCACTTCCTGCTGGTGCTGCACTTGCCGGGTGTCCACGAATACGACGTCGATGCGCCGATACGCATCTACATCCCGACCCATAAACTGTTTGTGTTCGATACGCAGGGGCGGCTGGTCCAGGCGCCGGGCCGGCGTGTCACGAGGGTTGCCTGATGGCCGAAATCCGTTTGCAGAACCTCGCCCACAGTTACACCAGGACCCCGGCGGGACCGGAGGACTATGCGATCCGCGAGATGGACCACATCTGGGAGCAAGGCGGCGCCTACGCGTTGCTCGGTCCATCGGGCTGCGGCAAATCAACCTTGCTCAACATCATTTCCGGGCTGCTCAGCCCGTCCCAGGGCCATGTGCTGTTCGACGGCAAAGCGGTCAACAACCTGACCCCGGAGAAGCGCAACATTGCCCAGGTTTTCCAGTTCCCGGTGGTCTACGACACCATGACGGTGTTCGACAACCTGGCCTTCCCGCTGCGCAATCAGGGCATGGCCGAGGCCAGGGTCCATAGCAAGGTGCAGGAAATCGCCGAGGTCCTCGACCTGCAGAACCTGCTGAGCAAAAAGGCGCGCAACCTCACCGCCGACGAAAAACAGAAAGTTTCCATGGGGCGCGGCCTGGTGCGCGATGACGTGTCGGCGATCCTGTTCGACGAGCCGCTGACGGTGATCGACCCGCACCTGAAGTGGAAACTGCGGCGCAAGCTCAAGCAGATCCACGAGCAGTTCAACATCACCATGGTCTACGTCACCCACGATCAGTTGGAGGCCTCGACCTTTGCCGACAAGATTGCGGTGATGTACGGCGGGCAGATCGTGCAATTCGGCACGCCAAGGGAATTGTTCGAGCGCCCGAGCCACACCTTTGTCGGCTACTTCATCGGCAGCCCCGGGATGAACCTGATCGAGGTGCAGCCGCAACCCGGCGGTGTCGGTTTTGCCTCGACGCACCTGCCGCTGTCCGAGGCGATGCAGCAGCGTATTGCCGAGTCCGAGTGGAATACCCTGAAGGTCGGCATTCGTCCGGAGTTCGTCCATGTGTGGGACGAAGCCTTTGATGACGCGCTGCGGGCACAGGTCGTACACGTCGAAGACCTGGGCACCTACAAGATCATGAGCCTCGACCTCGATGGCGTGCCCTTGAAAGTGCGCCTGGCCGAAGACAAACCAGTGCCGCAAGGCACGGCCTACATCAGTTTTCCGGCGCAGTGGCTGATGGTCTACGCCGATGAATTCCTGCTCGAAGCCAATGCCAACCAAGAGGCGCAGCCATGAACAAGGTGCAGAACAACAAGGCCTGGTGGCTGGTGTTGCCGGTGTTCCTGCTGGTGGCGTTCAGTGCGGTGATCCCGATGATGACCGTGGTCAACTATTCGGTGCAGGACATCTTCGACCAGTCCAGCCGCTACTTCGTCGGCGCCGACTGGTACAAGCAAGTGCTGCTCGATCCGCGCCTGCACGACTCGTTGCTGCGCCAGTTCATCTACTCGGCCTGCGTGCTGCTGATCGAAATTCCCCTGGGGATTGCGATTGCCCTGACCATGCCGACCAAGGGCCGCTGGTCGTCGGTGGTGCTGATCATCCTGGCGATTCCGTTGCTGATTCCGTGGAACGTGGTCGGCACCATCTGGCAGATCTTCGGCCGCGCCGACATCGGTCTGCTGGGGGCGAGCCTCAAGGCCATGGGCATCAGCTACAACTATGCGGCGAACACCATGGATGCCTGGGTCACCGTGCTGGTGATGGACGTCTGGCACTGGACCTCGCTGGTGGCGCTGTTGTGCTTCTCCGGCCTGCGGGCGATTCCGGATGTGTATTACCAGGCGGCGCGGATCGACCGGGCCTCGGCATGGGCGGTGTTCCGGCACATCCAGCTGCCCAAGCTCAAGAGCGTGCTGCTGATCGCGGTGATGCTGCGCTTCATGGACAGCTTCATGATCTACACCGAGCCCTTCGTGCTCACGGGCGGCGGTCCGGGCAATTCCACCACCTTCTTGAGCCAGACCCTGACGCAAATGGCGATCGGGCAGTTCGACCTCGGGCCGGCCGCCGCATTCTCGCTGGTGTATTTCCTGATCATCCTGTTGGTGTCCTGGCTGTTCTACACCGCCATGACTCACTCCGACGCCAACCGCTGAGGCCCGCCATGAGCAAGAGAAAGCTTGTTCCACTGCTGATCTACATCCTGTTCCTGCTGGTGCCGATCTACTGGCTGCTGAACATGTCGTTCAAGAGCAACAGCGAAATCCTCGGCGGCCTGACACTTTTCCCACAGGACTTCACGCTGGCGAACTACAAGGTGATCTTCACCGATCCGAGCTGGTACACCGGCTACATCAACTCGGCGTACTACGTGAGCCTGAACACGATCATTTCCCTGACCGTGGCGCTACCGGCAGCCTATGCGTTCTCGCGTTATCGCTTCCTGGGCGACAAGCACCTGTTCTTCTGGCTGCTGACCAACCGCATGGCGCCACCGGCGGTGTTCCTGCTGCCGTTCTTCCAGTTGTATTCCTCGATCGGCTTGTTCGACACCCACATCGCCGTGGCCCTGGCCCACTGCCTGTTCAACGTGCCGCTTGCGGTGTGGATTCTAGAAGGCTTCATGTCCGGCGTGCCCAAGGAAATCGACGAAACCGCCTACATCGACGGCTACAGTTTTCCCAAGTTCTTCGTGAAGATTTTCATCCCGCTGATTGGCTCCGGCATCGGCGTCACGGCGTTTTTCTGCTTCATGTTTTCCTGGGTCGAACTGCTGCTGGCGCGAACCCTCACCTCGGTGAACGCCAAGCCGATCGCAGCGGTGATGACCCGCACCGTCTCGGCATCCGGCATTGACTGGGGCGTGCTGGCGGCGGCGGGGGTGTTGACCATCCTGCCGGGCATGCTGGTGATCTGGTTTGTTCGCAACCACGTGGCCAAGGGCTTTGCCCTGGGCCGGGTATGAGGAACTGATGATGGAATGGATGAGCTGGACCGTCCCCACGGCGGCATTTTTCAGTGTGATCGCCCTGATCCTGGTGGTCATGACCACTTGGGAATTACGTTCGCCGAGCATCCTTCGGCGTGGATTTTTGCCGATTGCCACCACCCGTGGCGATCGCTTGTTCATCGGTCTTCTCGGCAGCGCCTACCTGCATTTGCTGGTAATCGGCGTCACCGACTGGAGCATCTGGGTCGCCTTCGCGATGTCCCTGGTGTGGCTGTTGGCTGTGATGCGTTGGGGCTAGTCGAATCGCTCGGCAATGTTGCTCCGAAACTCAATAAGGAGGTCTCTATGTTCGACAAAAACAATAAGCTGCGACATAGCATTTCATTGGCAGCCATGCTGGCACTCAGCGGTTTGAGCGCGTCTGCCTGGGCCGATGCCTATGAAGACGCCGCAAAGAAATGGATCGGCAGTGAATTCAAGCCATCCACACTGACGGCCGATCAACAACTCGAAGAACTGAAGTGGTTCATCAAGGCGGCTGAGCCGTTTCGCGGGATGAGCATCAAAGTGGTGTCGGAAACCATCGCCACCCACGAGTATGAATCCAAGGTGCTGGCCAAGGCCTTCACCGAGATCACGGGGATCAAGCTGACCCACGACCTGCTGCAGGAAGGCGACGTGGTGGAAAAGCTGCAGACCCAGATGCAGTCGGACAAGAACATCTATGACGGCTGGGTCAATGACTCGGATCTGATCGGTACGCATTTCCGCTACGGCAAGACCGAATCGATCACCGACCTGATGGCTAACGAAGGCAAGAACTTCACCTCGCCGACCCTCGACATCAAAGACTTCATCGGCATCTCCTTCACCACCGCGCCGGACGGCAAGATCTATCAGTTGCCTGACCAGCAGTTCGCCAACCTGTACTGGTTCCGCGCCGACTGGTTCGAGCGCGCGGACCTCAAGGCCAAGTTCAAGGAAAAGTACGGCTACGAGCTCGGCGTGCCGGTGAACTGGTCGGCCTATGAAGACATCGCCAAGTTCTTCAGCGAAGACGTCAAGGAAATCGATGGCAAGCGCGTCTACGGGCACATGGACTACGGCAAGAAAGACCCGTCCCTGGGCTGGCGCTTCACCGATGCCTGGTTCTCCATGGCCGGTGCTGGCGATAAAGGCATACCCAACGGCTTGCCGGTGGACGAGTGGGGTATCCGCGTCGAGGATTGCCATCCGGTCGGCTCCAGCGTAACCCGCGGTGGCGACACCAACGGCCCGGCGGCCGTGTATGCGACCACCAAGTACGTGGACTGGATGAAAAAATACGCGCCACCGGAAGCGGCGGGCATGACCTTCTCCGAGTCTGGGCCGGTGCCGTCCCAGGGCAACATCGCCCAGCAGATCTTCTGGTACACCGCGTTCACCGCCGACATGACCAAACCGGGCCTGCCGGTGATGAATGCCGACGGCACGCCGAAATGGCGCATGGCGCCTTCGCCGAAAGGCCCGTATTGGGAGGAGGGCATGAAACTCGGTTATCAGGACGCCGGCTCCTGGACCTTCATGAAATCCACGCCTGAGAAACAGAAACTCGCGGCCTGGCTCTACGCGCAGTTCGTGACCTCGAAAACCGTGTCGCTGAAGAAAACCATCGTCGGCCTGACGCCGATCCGCGAATCGGACATCAACTCGCAAGCCATGACCGACCTGGCACCGAAACTCGGCGGCCTGGTGGAGTTCTACCGCAGCCCGGCCCGCGTGCAATGGACCCCGACCGGGACCAACGTGCCGGACTATCCACGCCTGGCGCAACTGTGGTGGAGCCACATCGCCGAAGCCGCCAGCGGCGAGAAAACCCCGCAACAGGCACTCGACGGCCTGGCCAAGGATCAGGACGCGATCATGACCCGTCTGGAACGCTCGAAAGCCCAAGCCACCTGCGCCCCGAAAATGAACCCCGAGCGGGATGCGCAATACTGGTTCGACCAACCGGGCGCACCGAAGCCGAAACTGGAAAACGAGAAGCCTAAGGGCGAGACCGTGAGCTATGCCGAACTGCTGAAATCGTGGGAGGCGGCGCGTAAATAAGGCGACCTGTAAGAAGCGAACGGCACCGTAAGGTGCCGTTTTCTTTTGTACCTGATCTACCGCGATCGCGAGCAGGCTCACTCCTACAGGTTATGTGTCATGCAATGAATTTGTGGGCGACCCGACCACTGTAGGAGCGAGCCTGCTCGCGATGAGGCCATTCCTGACAACCGATTACCTATGACCGAACACAAATCCCCAAACGCAAAAACGGCACCCGAAGGTGCCGTTTTTGTTTACCACCGAGGGTCGCCTAAGCGATCAACCCGCCAACCCTGACTGTTGAACCAGGTTCAGCAGCGGTTGTGGGTACAGGCCGAGGAAGAAGGCCAGTACCGCGATGGCCAGCAGCATCACGCCGCCTGCCTTCTGTTCCCAGTGCAACTGGGCATCAACGCGACGCAGGTTCGGTTCGATCAGGTACAGGGTGACCATCACACGCAGGTAGTAGAACACGCCGATGGCGCTGCCCAGTACCAGCGAGCCGACCAGCCACCATTGGTGCGATTCAACGCCGGTGGCGATGATGTA
Source organism: Pseudomonas sp. IT-P74 (assembly GCF_949768175.1). NCBI lineage: Bacteria > Pseudomonadati > Pseudomonadota > Gammaproteobacteria > Pseudomonadales > Pseudomonadaceae > Pseudomonas > Pseudomonas sp. IT-P74. Next base: position 44,518 of record NZ_CATKQD010000008.1, read on the forward strand.
GAACTTGCCGATGAAGCCCGCGGTCAGCGGGATACCGGCCAGGGACAGCATCATCACGGTCAGTACGGCGGTCAGGTACGGACGGCGCCAGAACAGGCCGCGGTATTCGTACAGGGCATCCGCGTCACGGCCTTTGTACGGCGAGGACATCAGGGTGATCACGCCGAAGGCGCCGAGGCTGGTGATCACGTAGGTGACCAGGTACACGCCGATCGCTTCCACGGCCAGACCCTTGCTCGCCACCAGGGCGATCAGCAGGTAACCGAAGTGGGCGATGGACGAGTAACCCAGCAGACGCTTGAGGTTGCTCTGGGTCAGTGCCAGCAGGTTACCGAACAGGATCGACGCGATGGCGATGATGGTCAGCACGTCGCTCAGCACGCCGCTGCTCGCCGCAGGCGAGATCTGGAACAGACGCACCATCACCGCGAACACGGCCACTTTGGAAGCGGTCGCCAGGAACGCCGCGACCGGCGCCGGAGCGCCTTCGTAGACGTCTGGAGTCCAGAGGTGGAAGGGTACCAGCGACAGCTTGAACGCCAGGCCGATCAGCATCATGCCCAGGCCCAGTTGTGCCAGCGAGCTTGGCAGGCCGGTGGCCGCCAGGGCCTGACCGATGCCGACGAAGCTCAGGGAACCCGAGTCTGCGTACAGCAGCGCCATGCCGAACAACAGGAACGCGGAACCGGCAGCCGACAGCACCATGTACTTGATGCCGGCTTCCAGCGAGCGCTTGTTGAAGAAGGCGTAAGCCACCAGACCGTAGACCGGCACCGACAGCAGTTCCAGACCGATGAACAACCCGGCCAGGTGCTGCGCGCTGACCAGCACCAGGCCACCGGCGGCGGCCATCAGGATCAGCAGGTACAGTTCTTCACGGTTGCCCGGGTAACCCGTGCCGCCATCGCCGAGGTAGGCGTGGGCGAGGGTCACACAAGCGAGGGTGGCGACCAGGATCAGCGCCATGTACAGGCAGGCGAAGCTGTCGATCTGCAGCAGTGGGGTCACGGCCAATGGCGCGACTTTCAAGGCAGGCAGGATCGACAGCAGTGCCAGGTTCAGACCCGCCACGGACAGCAGGAAGGTCTGGGAGTGGTTGCGGCGCCAGGCGATCGCCAGCATCACCACGATGATCGTGGCGCTGGTGATCAACAACGGCGCTAGCGCGATAAAGTGTTGAGTCGTGAATTCCATAGCGCTCTTACCGGGCCGAAGCGAGTTGAGTGAAGGCGGTGCCGAGCCACTGCTGCACGCCATGCATCGTAGCGGCAGAGGTATCGAGGAACGGTTGTGGGTACACGCCGATGTAGATCAGCAGCGCAGCCAGACCGACCACCATGATCATTTCGCGACCGTCCATGCCATGCAGAACTGCGTCCGATTTGGCCGGACCGAAGTACGCACGGTGGATCATGATCAGCGAATAGACCGAACCGAACACCAGGCCGGACGTGGCGATGATGGTGACCCATGGAGCGATCGGGAAGGTGCCGATCAGGATCAGGAACTCGCCGACGAAGTTACCGGTACCCGGCAAGCCCAGGGACGCGGCAGCGAAGAACAGGCTGAGGGCCGGCAGGTAAGCGATCTTCGACCACAGGCCACCCATTTCACGCATGTCGCGGGTGTGGGTGCGTTCGTACAGCTGGCCACTCAGGATAAAGAGTGCCGCCGCCGACAGGCCGTGGGCCAGCATCTGCATCACCGCACCCTGCAGCGCCAGTTGGCTGCCGGAGTAGATGCCGATCAGTACGAAGCCCATGTGGGAAACGGACGAGAAGGCAATCAGACGCTTGATGTCGGTTTGCGCGAACGCCAGGAACGCACCGTAGAAGATCCCGATCAGACCCAGGGCCATCGCAAACGGCGCGAACTCGGCCGAAGCATTCGGGAACAGCGGCAGGGCGAAACGCAGCAGGCCGTAGGCCGCGGTCTTCAGCAAGATACCGGCGAGGTCGACGGAACCTGCGGTCGGCGCCTGGGCGTGAGCGTCAGGCAACCAGGAGTGGAACGGCACGACCGGCAGCTTGACCGCGAAGGCGATGAAGAAACCGAGCATCAGGATGTACTCGGTGGTCATCGACATCTTGGTCTTCAACAGGTCGGCGTAGTTGAAGGTAATCACGCCGGTGTCGTTGAAGTTGACCAGTACCAGGCCCAGGATCGCCACCAGCATGATCAGGCCGGAAGCCTGAGTGAAGATGAAGAACTTGGTCGCCGCGTAGATCCGGGTTTTCTTGCCGTCCGAAGAACTGTGACCCCAGAGCGCGATGAGGAAGTACATCGGCACCAGCATCATTTCCCAGAAGAAGAAAAACATGAACAGGTCGAGGGCCAGGAACACGCCGACGACACCGCCCAGGATCCACATCAGGTTCAGGTGGAAGAAGCCCACGTGACGCTGGATCTCTTTCCACGAGCAGAGTACCGAGAGCACACCCAGCAGACCGGTCAGCATGATCATCAACAGCGACAGGCCGTCGAGGGCCAGGTGCACGTTGATGCCGAAGCGCTGGATCCAGACGTGCTTGAACTCAAGCGCCCAGGTCGGGTCGGCGCCAGGCGCCGGGGCAAAAGAATAATCGCCGTTGGCCCACAGCCAGAGGCCGAGGGAGAGCAACAGGGACATGGTGATCAGCGCAATCCAGCGGGGGAGGGTGGCGCCGAAGCGCTCACCCATCCAGCACAGCAGGCCGCCGATGAAGGGGATCAGGATTAGCCAAGGCAGAATCATGACGGGTTCGTTTCCTTTCGCAAATTCGCAAGGTTCATATCAGACCGCTACCAGCACGACGGCGCCGATGACCAGCACGGCACCAGCAGCCATCGAGGCGGCGTACCAACGCAGTTGACCGGTCTCGGTACGGCTCAGGGCGGTGTGACCGCCTTTGGCCATGCGCGGGATCAGACCGATGGTCTGGTCGAGCGGGTCTTTGCGCAGGATGTGGCTGATCGCCAGGTACGGCTTGACGAACAGTTTGTCGTAGATCCAGTCGAAGCCCCAGGCAGCGAACCACCAGGCCGAGAGGAAACGGCCGATGCCGCTGTTGGCGACGGCGGTGACGAAGCGACGCTTGCCGAGGAACAGCAGGGCAGCCAGCAGGATACCGGCCAGGGCAATGGCGCCCGAGGCGATTTCCAGGCTGTGCTTGGCTTCGCCGCCGGCATGGCCGACGCTTTCCGGCAGCACGCCGTGCAGTGGTGGAACGATCATCGCGCCGATGGCGGTGGACAATACGATCAGCACCGACAGTGGCAGCCAGTGGGCGATGCCGTGACCGGCGTGGGCTTCGGTCTTCACTTCACCGTGGAACGCGATGAAGATCAGGCGGAAGGTGTAGAGCGACGTCATGAACGCGCCGACCAGACCGGCATAGAGCAGACCGTTGTTGCCGCTGGCGAACGCTTCCCAGAGGATTTCGTCCTTGGAGTAGAAACCCGCGGTAACCAGTGGCAGGGCCGCCAGGGCCGCGCCGCCGACGATGAAGCTGGCGTAGGCCAGTGGCAGCTTCTTCCACAGACCGCCCATCTTGAAGATGTTCTGCTCGTGGTGGCAGGCAACGATCACCGAACCGGACGCAAGGAACAGCAGGGCCTTGAAGAAGGCGTGGGTCATCAGGTGGAAGATCGCGCCGTCCCAGGCACCGACGCCCAGGGCCAGGAACATGTAGCCGATCTGGCTCATGGTCGAGTAGGCGAGGATACGCTTGATGTCGGTCTGGACCAGGGCTGCGAAACCGGCGAGAACCAGGGTCACACCGCCAACGATGCCCACCAGGTGCAGGATTTCCGGCGCCAGGGTGAACAGGCCGTGGGTACGGGCGATCAGGTAGACGCCAGCGGTCACCATGGTTGCGGCGTGGATCAGTGCCGAAACCGGAGTCGGGCCGGCCATCGCGTCCGCCAGCCAGGTTTGCAGCGGCAGTTGCGCGGATTTACCGACAGCGCCGCCCAGCAGCATCAGGGTGGCCATGACCATCCAGAAGTCGCCGGACTGGAATTTCTGCGGAGCCAGCACCAGCAGTTCCTGAACGTTCAGCGTGCCCAGCTGGGCAAACAGAATGAACAGGCCGATGGCCATGAACACGTCACCGATACGGGTCACGATGAAGGCCTTGAGTGCCGCGTTACCGTTGTTGCGGTTGCTGTAGTAGAAACCGATCAACAGGTACGAGCACAGGCCCACGCCTTCCCAGCCGAAGTACAGGAACAACAGGTTATCGCCCAGCACCAGGAACAGCATGCTGGCGATAAACAGGTTGGTGTAGGCGAAGAAGCGCGAGTAACCGTCTTCACCGCGCATGTACCAGGACGCGAACAGGTGGATCAGGAAGCCGACGCCAACCACCACGCCGAGCATGGTCAGCGACAGGCCGTCCAGATACAGCGCGAAGTTCGGCGTGAAGCCTTCCACCGCCATCCACTGCCACAACACCTGGGTGTAGTGGCCGCCTTCCGGCGGGGCGACGTTGAACTGCCAGATCACGTAGGCGGTAACGATCGCCGACAGACCGATGGAGCCGACGCCGATCAGCGCAGCCAGGTTTTCCGAAATGCGGCCGCGTGAGAACGACAGCAGCAGGAAACCAATGAGAGGGAATACGAAAGTCAGAAAGAGTAGGTTCATCCGCGCATCTCACTGGCAGCGTCGATATCGAGCGTGTGGAAGCGGCGATACAGTTGCAGCAGGATCGCCAGGCCAATACTGGCCTCGGCGGCTGCCAGGCTGATCACCAGGATGAACATGATCTGTCCATCCGGCTGCGCCCAGCGGCTACCGGCAACGATGAACGCCAAAGCAGAGGCATTCATCATGACCTCCAGGCTCATCAGCACGAAGAGGATGTTGCGGCGGACCATCAGGCCGACCAGACCGAGGCAGAACAGGATGCCGGCGACCGCCAGACCATGCTCCATGGGGATAGCAGGCATCGTCATTGCTCCTTGGCTTCGTTACGGCCCAAATGGAACGCCGTGACGGCTGCGGCGAGCAGCAGCATCGAGGCGAGTTCGACCACCAGCAGGTAAGGACCGAACAGGCTGATGCCCACGGCCTTGGCGTCTACGGTGGTGTGGCCGATGGCTTCACCGGTCTGGTGGGAGAACAGCACATACAGCAGTTCCACCAGCAGCAGCGCGGCGAGGAGGACCGGGCCGCCCCAGATACCGGGCTTGAGCCAGGCGCGCTCTTGCTGAGCCGAGGCCGGCCCCAGGTTCAGCATCATCACCACGAACACGAACAGCACCATGATGGCGCCAGCGTAGGCGATCACTTCCAGGACACCGGCAAACGGTGCGCCGAGGGCGAAGAACGTCATCGCCACGGCGATCAGCGAAATGATCAGGTAGAGCAGGGCGTGCACAGGGTTGGTGTTGGTGATCACGCGAAGCGTGGACACCACAGCGATACCCGATGCGAAATAGAAAGCGAATTCCATCTTTCTTCCTTAAGGCAGCAAGCTCTTCACGTTGATCGGTTCGGCTTCATTCTGCGCGGAGCCTTTCGGCTTACCGGCAATCGCCATACCTGCAACACGATAGAAGTTGTAATCAGGGTTTTTGCCGGGGCCGGAGATCAGCAGATCTTCTTTCTCGTAAACCAGGTCCTGACGTTTGAACTCGGCCATTTCGAAATCCGGCGTCAGCTGGATCGCGGTGGTCGGGCAGGCTTCCTCGCAGAGGCCGCAGAAAATGCAGCGCGAGAAGTTGATGCGGAAGAAGTCCGGGTACCAGCGACCGTCTTCGGTTTCAGCTTTCTGCAGCGAGATGCAACCGACCGGGCACGCCACGGCGCACAGGTTGCAAGCTACACAACGCTCTTCGCCGTCGGGGTCGCGGGTCAGGACGATACGCCCACGGTAGCGCGGCGGCAGGTAGACCGGTTCTTCCGGGTACTGCAGCGTGTCGCGCTTGCGGAAGGCGTGGCCGAAAATCATCACCAGGCTGCGAAGCTGGGTGTAGAAGCCATGCACGATGTCAAAAATGTACTTCATGATTCTATCCTCACTGAGCCGCGACGGCGGGCGTGTTGAGCAACACGATCGCAGCGGTCACCAGCATGTTGACGAGGGTCAGCGGCAGGCAGAACTTCCAGCTGAAATCCATCACTTGGTCATACCGTGGGCGCGGAATCGAGGCGCGCAGCAGGATGAAGAACATGATGAAGAACGCGGTTTTCAACGCGAACCAGATGAACGGGATCTGCGGCAGGATGCCGAACGGACCGTGCCAGCCACCGAAGAACAAGGTCACCAGCAGCGCCGAGATCAGCACGATGCCGATGTACTCGCCGACGAAGAACATGCCCCATTTCATGCCGGCGTATTCAATGTGGTAACCGTCGGCCAGTTCCTGTTCCGCTTCCGGCTGGTCGAACGGGTGACGGTGAGTCACGGCGACGCCAGCGATGAAGAAGGTCAGGAAACCGAAGATCTGCGGAATGACGAACCACAGATTCTGCGCTTGATACTCAACGATGTCGCGCATGTTGAACGAGCCGACCTGGATCACGATGCCCATCAGCGACAGGCCCATGAACACTTCGTACGACACGGTTTGCGCCGAGGCCCGCAGGCTGCCCAACAGGGCGAACTTGTTGTTGCTCGACCAGCCGGCGAACAGCACCGCGTAGACCGACAGGCCAGCCATGGCGAAGAAGAACAGGATGCCGATGTTGATGTCCGCGACACCCCAGGTCGGGGTGATCGGGATGATTGCGAAGGCAATCAGCAAGGCGCTCATGGCCACGACCGGCGCCAAAGTGAAGATCACTTTGTCGGCGAACGGCGGGGTCCAGTCTTCCTTGAAGAACATCTTGATCATGTCGGCGGCGATCTGGAACGCGCCGAACGGGCCGACGCGGTTCGGACCGTAACGGTCCTGCCAGAGGGCGAGCAGACGACGCTCGACCCAGCTCAGCAGGGCACCGCAAACCACCACGGCGAGCAGAATCACCACGGCCTTGAGGACCGCGATGATCACGTCGATCACTTCAGGAGTGAACAAGGTCATTGAGCTGCCTCCTGCAGACCGTCAACGGATTTGCCAAAGATCGCTGGCGGAATGCCGGCGATGCCCGCAGGCAATGCCACCAGACCAGCACCCAGTTCTTCATTGATGCGCAGCGGCAGACGCAGGGTCTGGCCAGCCACGTTCAGGCTCAGCATGGCGCCGTCATTGACACCCAGGCGGTCGGCTTCGGACCTGGCCAGAGCAACATAAGCAGCCGGGATGCGTTCCTGAACCGGAGCGGCTTTCGAAGAGTTCTCTTCGCTGCCGAACAGGTGGAAGAACGGCACGGCCTGCCAGGTACCAGGAGCTGGGTTGAACGCACGCGGAGCGCTGGCGAACCAGTTCAGCGAGTCACCAGTGCTTTCGATCAGGCGGGTGCCCGGGTCGCCAGCGCGGATGTGACCACCGACTTCGTCCTGGAACTTGTTCCAGGCTTGCGGCGAGTTCCAGCCCGGAGACCAGGCGAATGGTACTTGCTGACGCGGTTCGGCCGAGCCCGAGTAACCTTCCATCGAGAAGGCGAACGCGGTGTCCTTGTCCTGCGGGGTACGCGGTTCGTGCACGTTGATGTCGGCGCGCATGGCGGTACGACCGGAGTAACGCAGCGGTTCACGGGCCAGTTTCATACCCTTGATGCGGAACGCGGCGGACGGTGCGGCATCGACGATGCGATTCAGGATCGAAGTGCTGGAAGCGACGGCAGCGGTGGCGTGGTCCAGTTGGGTCCAGTCAATCGGCTGGTTCAGCAGGGTTGCACGCAGTGCATGCAGCCAGCGCCAGCCTTCGTGAACCAGGATGCTCGCGTCCATGTACTTCGGATCGAAGACCTGGAAGAAGCGCTGGGCGCGGCCTTCCTGGCTGACCAGGGTGCCGTCGCCTTCAGCGAAGCTGGCGGCTGGCAGAACCAGGTGCGCGCGATCGCTGGTGGCAGTCTTCTGATGGTCGGCGACGATCAGCACTTTGGCGGCGCTTAGGGCAGCATCGACCTTGGCCTTGTCGGTACGGGTGTACAGATCGTTTTCCAGCACGACGATGGCGTCGGCTTTACCGTCGATCACGGCTTGCAGCGCGGCGTCGACCGATTCGCCACCGAGCATGGCCAGGCCGAGGCTGTTGGCCTCTGGCACGATCAGGCTGATGGAACCGTTCTTCTCGCGCAGCTTCAGAGCTTTCGCAATGTTGGCAGCAGCCTCAATCAACGCTTTGGAGCCCAGGGAGGTACCGGCGATGACCAGCGGACGCTTGGCTGCGAGCAGGGCGTCGGCGATGCGCTTGGCCAGTTCGAGCGCTTCGCTGTCCAGGCCTTCAACGGCCGGTGCGCTAGCGTCGAGGGCGTGAGCCACGGCGAAACCGATGCGGGCCAGGTCGTCTGGAGCGGCGTGAACGCACTCTTCGGCGATGTCGTCGAGCTTGGTTTCAGCCAGGCTTGCGATGAACAGCGGGTTCAGCGCGTGCTGACCGATGTTCTTCACGGCGGCGTCGAGCCAAGGCTGGACGCGCATGGCATCGGCCATGTCTTCGGCCTTGCCCTTGACCGATTGACGCAGGGACAGGGCCATGCGCGCGGCAGTCTGGGTCAGGTCTTCACCGAGGACGAACACGGCATCGTGGTCTTCGATGTCGCGCATGTTCGGCACTGGCAGCGGGCTGTCTTTCAGTACTTGCAGGACCAGGCGGATGCGTTCCAGTTCGGCAGCTTCGATACCCGAGTAGAAGTGCTCGGCACCCACCAGTTCGCGCAACGCGTAGTTGCTTTCGAGGCTGGCGCGGGGCGAACCGATACCGACGATGTTGCGACCGCGCAGCAGGTCGGCGGCTTTATCCAGCGCTTCGTCGAGACTCAGCTTGGTGCCGTTGGCCAGCAATGGCTGACGCGGGCGGTCTTCGCGGTTGACGTAGCCATAGCCGAAACGGCCACGGTCGCACAGGAAGTACTGGTTCACCGAACCGTTGAAGCGGTTTTCGATGCGACGCAGTTCGCCGTAACGTTCGCCCGGGGAGATGTTGCAACCGCTGGAGCAGCCATGGCAGATGCTCGGCGAGAACTGCATGTCCCACTTGCGGTTGTAGCGCTCGGAGTGAGTCTTGTCGGTGAACACACCGGTCGGGCAGACCTCGGTGAGGTTACCGGAGAACTCGCTTTCCAGGGTGCCGTCTTCAACGCGACCGAAGTACACGTTGTCGTGGGCGCCGAATACACCGAGGTCGGTGCCGCCGGCGTAGTCTTTGTAGAAGCGCACGCAGCGGTAGCAAGCGATGCAGCGGTTCATTTCGTGGGAAATGAACGGGCCCAGTTGCTGGTTCTGGTGGGTACGCTTGGTGAAGCGGTAACGGCGCTCGTTGTGGCCGGTCATGACCGTCATGTCTTGCAGGTGGCAGTGACCGCCTTCTTCACAGACCGGGCAGTCGTGAGGATGGTTGGTCATCAGCCATTCGACAACACTGGCGCGGAAGGCCTTGGATTCTTCATCTTCGATGGAGATCCAGGTGCCGTCGGTGGCAGGGGTCATGCAGGACATGACGATACGACCACGGGTGTCGTTTTCGTCGGTGTACTGCTTGACCGCGCACTGGCGGCAAGCGCCAACGCTGCCGAGGGCAGGGTGCCAGCAGAAATAAGGGATATCGAGGCCTAGCGACAGACATGCCTGTAACAGGTTGTCTGCCCCATCGACTTCGAGCTCTTTGCCGTCTACGTGGATAGTGGCCATGGTTCAAAGTTCTTCGTTGGCCCGGTGTCAGCGGGCGTGGCTAATGGAATCTTGTTATCCGCGTGAATCAACACAGCCGTTAAAGGCGTCATCACACGAAAAGCGAAGGGCACGGACCCTTCGCCTTTTTTAAGCGTTTACGCGCCGACTACAATCGGCCTTGCCAGAGGCGGGACGGCGGCGCTGACAGGCGCGATACCGGCTTCGAACTCTGGACGGAAGTATTTGATTGCGCTGCCCAACGGCTCCACGGCGCCCGGTGCGTGAGCACAGAAGGTCTTGCCTGGGCCGAGGAAACCAACCAGACCCAGCAGGGTCTCGATGTCGCCTGGCTGGCCTTCACCGTTCTCGATGGCCATCAGGAGCTTGACGCTCCATGGCAAACCATCGCGGCACGGCGTGCAGAAGCCACAGGACTCGCGGGCGAAGAACTGCTCCATGTTGCGCAGCAGGGACACCATGTTGACGCTGTCGTCCACCGCCATGGCCAGGCCGGTACCCATGCGGGTGCCCACTTTGGCGATGCCGCCGGCGTACATTTGTGCGTCCAGGTGTTCCGGCAACAGGAAGCCGGTACCGGCGCCGCCAGGCTGCCAGCACTTGAGCTTGTAACCGTCGCGCATGCCGCCGGCGTAGTCTTCGAACAGCTCGCGACCGGTGACGCCGAACGGCAGTTCCCACAGGCCCGGGTTCTTGACCTTGCCGGAGAAGCCCATGAGCTTGGTGCCCATGTCTTCACTGCCTTCGCGAGCCAACGATTTGTACCAGTCCACGCCGTCGGCGATGATCGCCGGCACGTTGCACAGGGTCTCGACGTTGTTCACGCAAGTCGGCTTGCCCCACACGCCAACGGCGGCAGGGAAGGGCGGTTTGGAGCGCGGGTTGGCGCGGCGGCCTTCGAGGGAGTTGATCAGTGCGGTTTCTTCACCGCAGATGTAACGTCCGGCGCCGGTGTGGACGAACAGCTCGAAATCAAAGCCGCTGCCCAGGATGTTCTTGCCCAGCAGGCCCGCTGCCTTGGCTTCTTCCACGGCACGGTTGAGGTGCCTGGCGGCGGTGGTGTACTCGCCACGCAGGAAGATGTAGCCACGGTAGGTTTTCAGCGCGCGGGCACTGATCAGCATGCCTTCGATCAGCAGATGGGGCAGTTGCTCCATCAGCATGCGGTCTTTCCAGGTGTTGGGCTCCATTTCATCCGCGTTGCACAGCAGGTAGCGGATGTTGATGGATTCGTCCTTGGGCATCAGGCCCCACTTCACGCCAGTGGGGAAGCCAGCACCGCCGCGACCCTTGAGGCCGGAATCTTTCACGGTCTGGACGATGTCGTCCTGAGCCATGTCGGCGAAGGCCTTGCGCGCAGCGGCGTAACCGTTCTTGGCCTGGTACTCGTCGAGCCATACGGCTTCGCCGTCGTCACGCAGACGCCAGGTGAGCGGGTGAGTCTCGGCCGAACGCTTGATGCGGTTGGCCGGACCGAAGGAAGTCAGGGTCATACGTAGCCCTCGAGCAATTTGGCAACGCCTGCTGGCTGCACATCACCGAAAGTGTCGTCGTCGATCATCAACGCCGGCGCCTTGTCGCAGTTGCCGAGGCAGCAGACCGGCAGCAGGGTGAAACGACCATCGGTGGTGGTCTGACCCAGGCCGATGCCCAGTTTGCTCTGGATTTCGCTGACCACGGACTCGTGGCCGCCGATGTAGCAGACCATGCTGTCGCAGACGCGAATGATGTGACGGCCGACCGGCTGACGGAAGATCTGGCTATAGAACGTCGCCACGCCTTCAACGTCGCTGGCCGGGATGCCGAGGATCTCGCCGATGGCGTACAAGGCGCCGTCCGGCACCCAGCCACGTTCCTTCTGGACGATCTTCAGGGCTTCGATCGACGCCGCGCGCGGGTCTTCGTAGTGATGCAGCTCGTGCTCGATGGCCGAGCGCTCGGTTTCACTCAAGGTGAAACGGTCTGTCTGGATAAGCGTGCTGTTCATGCTTAGCGGTCCACGTCGGCCATAACGAAATCGATACTACCCAGGTACGCAATCAAGTCCGCGACCATGCTGCCTTTGATCACCGAAGGGATCTGCTGCAGGTGCGGGAAGCTTGGGGTACGAATCCGGGTGCGGTAGCTCATGGTGCCGCCATCGCTCGTCAGGTAATAACTGTTGATGCCCTTGGTCGCTTCGATCATCTGGAAGGATTCGTTGGCCGGCATGACCGGGCCCCACGAAACCTGCAGGAAGTGCGTGATCAAGGTTTCGATGTGCTGCAGGGTGCGCTCTTTCGGCGGCGGCGTGGTCAGCGGGTGATCCGCCTTGTACGGGCCTTCCGGCATGTTGCGCAGGCACTGGTCGATGATCCTGATGCTCTGGCGCATCTCCTCGACACGCACGATGCAGCGGTCGTAGGCATCGCCATTGGCGGCCAGCGGCACTTCGAATTCGAAGTTCTCGTAGCCCGAGTACGGGCGCGCTTTACGCAGGTCGAAATCGCAACCGGTCGAACGCAGACCGGCACCGGTGACACCCCATTCCAGGGCCTCTTTGGTGTTGTAGTCGGCGACGCCGATGGTCCGGCCACGCAGGATGCTGTTGTCCAGTGCGGCTTTCTGGTATTCGTCCAGACGCTTGGGCATCCACTCGACGAAATCCTTGACCAGTTTTTCCCAACCGCGCGGCAGATCGTGGGCGACGCCACCGATGCGGTACCAGGCCGGGTGCAGACGGAAACCGGTAATGGCTTCGATCACCGTGTACGCGCGCTGGCGGTCGGTGAAGGTGAAGAACACCGGGGTCATGGCGCCGACGTCCTGGATGTAGGTACCCAGGAACAGCAGGTGGCTGGTGATCCGGAAGAATTCGGCCATCATGATGCGGATGACGTCGACCTTCTCCGGCACCTTGATGCCGGCCAGCTTCTCGACCGAGAGCACGTACGGCAGGTTGTTCATCACACCGCCGAGGTAGTCGATACGGTCGGTGTACGGGATGAAGCTGTGCCAGGACTGACGCTCGGCCATCTTCTCGGCACCACGGTGGTGGTAACCGACGTCCGGTACGCAGTCGACGATCTCTTCGCCGTCCAGTTGCAGGATGATGCGGAACGCACCGTGGGCGGACGGGTGGTTCGGGCCGAGGTTGAGGAACATGTAGTCCTCGTTCGGGCCGGAACGCTTCATGCCCCAGTCTTCCGGCTTGAAGCGCGCGGACTCTTCTTCGAGCTGCTGCTTGGCCAGGTTCAGGGTGAACGGGTCGAACTCGGTGGCGCGGGCCGGGAAGTCCTTGCGCAGCGGGTGACCTTCCCAGGTCGGCGGCATCATGATGCGCGACAGGTGAGGGTGACCTTTGAAGTCGATGCCGAACATGTCCCAGACTTCACGCTCGTACCAGTTGGCGTTCGGCCAGATGCTGGTGACGGTCGGCAAGCTGAGGTCGCTCTCGGACAAGGCGACCTTGATCATTACGTCACTATTACGTTCGATCGACATCAAGTGATAGAACACGGAGAAGTCGGCGCCGCTCGGCAGCCCTTGACGCTTGGTGCGCAGACGCTCGTCCACGCCGTGCAGGTCATAGAGCATGACGTACGGCTTGGGCAGGTTACGCAGGAACGTCAGCACTTCGACGAGTCTGGCGCGGGCAACCCAAAGCACCGGCATGCCGGTGCGGGTCGGCTGGGCGGTGAACGCCTCCGGGCCAAAACGGTTGTTCAGTTCGACGACCACATCCTGGTCGTCTGCCTTGTAAGGCGGGATGTACAGAGCACTGCCTGTAGTCATGGTTATTTATCGCTTTCGGTCAACGTAAAGAATGAAGCCAGGTTCTCGTTCTTTTTAAGGAGCAGATCTGGATCAGACTTCGTCGGGGCTGCGCAGGTTGGTTACCTGAATACGCTGTTCGCGGCGCTTTTCCTTTTCGGAAGGCATCTCGGCGCGATAAACGCCTTGATCGCCAACGACCCAGGAAAGTGGACGACGCTCCTGGCCAATCGACTCCTGCAACAGCATCAGGCCTTGCAGGAAAGCTTCAGGGCGGGGCGGGCAGCCAGGCACGTAGACGTCCACGGGCAGGAACTTGTCCACCCCTTGAACGACGGAGTAGATGTCGTACATGCCACCGGAGTTGGCGCACGAACCCATGGAGATGACCCATTTAGGCTCGAGCATTTGCTCGTAGAGACGCTGAATGATCGGCGCCATCTTGATGAAGCAGGTACCGGCGATAACCATGAAATCCGCCTGACGCGGCGATGCCCGGATAACCTCGGCGCCAAAGCGCGCGATGTCGTGGGGCGCCGTGAAGGCGGTGGTCATTTCCACGTAGCAGCACGAAAGACCGAAGTTATACGGCCACAGGGAGTTCTTGCGCCCCCAGTTGATCGTGCCGTTAAGCACGTCTTCGAGCTTGCCCATGAAAATGTTTTTGTGGACTTGATCTTCTAACGGATCGGAAACGGTTTCCCGTTGGCCAATCGGATATTGCTCGTTAGGAGCATCGGGGTCGATCCTGGTGAGATTGTATTGCATTGCCAAAGCCTCATTGTTTCAGCTTCGCTTGCCGCTTGCGCCGAGCTTCCGGAGCCCAGTCAAGGGCGCCCACTCGGAATAGGTAGACAAGGCCTGCCAACAGAATTGCTATGAAAACGAGAGCTTCGACGAATCCGGTCCAGCCGCTTTCGCGGACGGACACAGACCATGCAAAGAGAAAGAGGGCTTCGATATCGAAGATCACGAAGAGCATCGCGACCAGATAGAATTTGGCTGAGAGCCGCAAGCGGGCGCCACCTGTAGGTAGCATGCCGGACTCGAACGGTTCGTTTTTGCTGCGGCCCCAGGCTTTTGACCCAAGGAGGCTGGAGACGCCCAGCATGAAGGCACAGAGGCCGACGACGCCTAGAAGGAAAATGGCAAAGCCCCAGTTGTGGGCCATGAGTCCTGTCGCTTCGGGCATGCTGGTAATCCTTAACAGAGAGCAAAGGTCTCTGAGCTTGAAAAGAAACAAAAGCAGTGACGATATGTCGCAGCAATCAATCCCGCTGATTTTATGGCTAAACACCCGGCAAGTAAAATTCCTGTAGCGAAATTTATTATAGGAATAAGGACATAGCGCGCTTCAAAACCCCCGCAGGCCTTGCGGCTCGGGCATTAGCCGGCATTTCGTCAATTATGTTTTGTAGGGAATGTAACGAACATTGTTATTGATAAATGATAATCAATACTGTTTGGCGCGGTTTTTAAACTGCTAGTCCTTCGGATACTCGGGAAGTTGACTTATATGGGCGTTACAGCAAGTAGCGGCGGTGAGCGTTTTAGCGGGTTTTTCTGACGGTCGTAGCGCTCTGGATCAATGATTTGCTACAGGCACCACCGTCCCCTGTAGGAGCGAGCTTGCTCGCGAAAAACTCAAGAGCACCGCTGGGAGTCAGGTTTCGCGCGTTATCGTTCGCGACCATCGCGAGCAGGCTCGCTCCTACAGGGGAGGTGCGGTGTTTGTTGAATCGCAGGCAAAAAAACGCCCCGAACCAGTCGGGGCGTCAGATTTGCGGCGTTGCGGTTTCTAATGGGTCCGCAACGGCCGTTTGCTCAAGCGAAGCCGATCAGTGGAACTGTTCTTCTTCAGTCGAACCGGTCAGTGCGGTTACCGAAGACGAGCCACCCTGGATCACAGTGGTCATGTCGTCGAAGTAGCCGGTGCCCACTTCCTGCTGGTGAGCCACGAAGGTGTAGCCCTTCGAAGCGTCAGCGAACTCCTGCTCTTGCAGCTTCACGTAGGCAGTCATGTCGTTGCGGGCGTAGTCGTGCGCCAGGTTGAACATGCTGTGCCACATGTTGTGAATGCCGGCCAGGGTGATGAACTGGTGCTTGTAGCCCATGGCGGACAGTTCGCGCTGGAACTTGGCGATGGTCGCGTCGTCCAGGTTTTTCTTCCAGTTGAAGGAAGGCGAGCAGTTGTACGACAGCAGTTGGTCCGGGTATTCCTTCTTGATCGCTTCAGCGAAGCGACGAGCCTCGTCCAGATCCGGCTTGGCGGTTTCACACCAGATCAGGTCGGCGTACGGAGCGTAGGCCAGGCCGCGAGCGATGGCCTGGTCCAGACCGGCGCGCACTTTGTAGAAACCTTCCTGGGTACGTTCGCCAGTCACGAATGGCTGGTCGTACGGGTCGCAGTCCGAAGTCAGCAGGTCGGCGGCGTTAGCGTCGGTACGGGCCAGGATGATGGTCGGAGTACCGGCAACGTCAGCAGCCAGACGGGCAGCGGTCAGCTTCTGTACGGCTTCCTGGGTAGGAACCAGTACCTTGCCGCCCATGTGGCCGCATTTCTTCACGGAAGCCAGTTGGTCTTCGAAGTGAACGCCGGCGGCGCCTGCTTCGATCATGCTCTTCATCAGCTCGTAAGCGTTCAGTACGCCGCCGAAACCGGCTTCAGCGTCCGCAACGATCGGCGCGAAGTAGTCGATGTAGCCGTCGTCGCCCGGGTTCTTGCCGGCTTTCCACTGGATCTGGTCGGCACGACGGAACGAGTTGTTGATGCGCTTGACCACGGTTGGAACCGAGTCCACCGGGTACAGCGACTGGTCCGGGTACATCGATTCGGCGGAGTTGTTGTCCGCAGCCACTTGCCAGCCCGACAGGTAGATTGCCTGGATGCCGGCCTTGACTTGTTGCACAGCCTGGCCGCCGGTCAGGGCGCCCATGCAGTTGACGAAATCTTTCTCAGGACGGAAGGCCGGCTTGGCACCCTGGGTGACCAGGTTCCACAGCTTCTCGGCGCCCATTTTTGCAAAGGTGTGCTCAGGTTGAACCGAGCCACGCAGGCGGACGACGTCAGCAGCGGAGTAAGTGCGTGTCACGCCTTTCCAGCGCGGGTTTTCAGCCCAGTCTTTTTCGAGGGCTGCAATTTGCTGTTCGCGTGTCAGTGCCATGGGAGATAAACCTCGTCGCGTCTTTATGAAAAGTTGTTCTGCGGTGGAAAATTCCTGCGCTCGCTGACCAGAAGCTTAAGCGGTCAAGTCGGATTCGGCGGGGAGGGCGACGGGATGAACGATGGGCTCGAGGGGAAGTGAGCAGGTAAAGGCGAACTGCGGGCGCATTCGGGCGTCGTGGGCCTTGGTGCGAACAACAGTGTGGTGCCGGGTTACCTATTACGCTTCCGTCCCTCGGGACAACTTCGTTCCAGTCGACAACCTCGTCAAACACACCTTGTGGGCGGTACAGACACGAAGCGGTTCGCGGGGTAGGTGCGAACATCGCTTCGAAGGCCCTTGCCAGGGCCTCTGATTAGCGGGAGCGAGGCCATCATGCCTTTGCTTTTTTGGCTCGTCAAACGTTTTGTAGTGCTTTTTTTCAGGCACTACATCTTTGGTCTAATACGACTCGTCAGTCAGTTTTTGGTGCTTTAGTCCAGGGTGTCTACTTTTACCCGCAGTGTCATGTCGTTGCGGCTCTGGGTCGAGTAGCTGCGGGTCTGGCCCTGTTTGTCGGCCTGGGTCTGGCCGTTGACCCCGGCCAGCAGGATCCACTCACCGAGGTGGCCGGTGACGGTTGTGTCGGTGCTTTGTACGTTCACTACATCGGGACGTTCCTGGCTCATGCGGTCACGGTTGGTACTGATCGACAGGTGGACGATGTCGCCGGTGACGTTTGCGGTGACGTAGAAGCCCTGGGTGACGTTGCGGTATTCGGTCTGGCTGCGCAGGTCACCGTAGGAATCGGTCTGCGAACTGGTCAGCGGCACGCTCTGGCCGACCTGGATCAGTGCCGGTGCGCCTTCGCTGGCCTGCACTTGCTGAATGCCGCCGTCGCGGCTGTCGGTGCTGTAGTTGATGATGCGGGCCTGGTTTGGCTTGGCGCCGTTCACCGAATAACCCTGCTCGCCCTGGAAGTTGTTGTCGCTGGTATCGACGGTGATCAGCAGGCGTTTGGGTGCGGTATCGAGTTGCGAAAGAAGGGCTTTAAGTTCGTCGATCTTGCGCTGATCGGCATTGACGATGAGTTGATTGCCGTAGGCGCTGACCTGGCCGTCCTTGCCGATGAAATCCTGCGCAACGGGCAGCATATCTGCGCTGGTACGGTAGTTCAGTGGCACGATTTCGGTGGCCGCCAAGACCGAAAAACTGCAGGTCACCAGCAGCGTGGTTAGCAGGGTGCGTAGGGACATATCCGTTATCTCCGGCTTTGTGGTGTGTGTAGGAGCGAGCTTGCTCGCGATGGTCGTCAACGATAATGCGTGATGCCTGATACCCCGCGGCGCTCTCAAGTCCATCGCGAGCAAGCTCGCTCCTACAAGTATTGATAGTGCCAGTTTGTCGGCCCGGGATGGGGCAAGTTGAATGGTAGACAGCAAAACGCCCCGGCATCCGGGGATGGCGGGGCGTTTTGTGGTGTTCTTCAGGGCCTCATCGCGAGCGGGCTCACTCCTACAAGGTCTAGCGCAATCCTTGTAGGAGCGAGCCTGCTCGCGATTGGGGGCACCTCGGTATCAGGCCGAGTGCCGCACCATGTCCACATGTGGAATCCCGGCTTCCAGGAATTCCTCACTGACCATGTGAAAGCCCATGCGCTCATAGAACGCCGTGGCTTGTACCTGGGCGCTGAGCATCTGCTGCTTCAACCCGCGCTCTTCGGCCTCACCGATGACCGCTTGCATCAGCGCATCGCCGACTTTCAGGCCGCGCCAGTCCTTGAGTACCGACACCCGGCCGACGTGCCCATCGGGCAGCAGGCGGGCGGTGCCGATGGGAAAGTCGCCTTCGTAAGCGAGGAAATGCACTGCATCAATGTCATCGGCGTCCCATTCCAATTCTGGCGGAACGGATTGCTCGGCGACGAACACCGTCTCACGAATGCGCCGGATCTCGGCGTTGTCCTTCTGCCAGTCTGCGACACGTACGTGAATCTTATTCATCGGCAAACCCCAGGCTTCCTTGCTTGACCAGTTCGCACAGCAGGCCGCGACCGTCTTCGTCGCTCAGCCAGTCGCCAAGGTTGTCGGCGTGCAGTGCGTCGGCAGCGCAGATCATCTTCAGCAGTTCGCGCAGTTTGCCCGGCAGGTAACGGCTCTGGCCGCTGGCGAACAGCAGCAGGTCGTCATCGACTTCAGACCACGCCAGGCGTGCGCTCGGGTTGCGAATCAGGATCGCGCCTTGCTCCAGGGCGGACATGAAGTCCTCTTCTTCGACGTCTTCCGGGCCCACCACCAGTTCCGGGTAGCGTGGCTCGGTCATGAACTGGCCGAACCAGGTCAGCAGCAGGCGCTCGTCGCTCATGTGCTCGGCCAGCAGGCCTTTCAAGCGGTCGAGTGCGTCGCGCTGGATCTGGTGAGGATCGGCAGTCGGCAAGGCGTCGGCGTCGGTGTAGCGTTCTTCGTCCGACAGGAACTGGCTGAGGAAGTCCGTGAAATGGGTCAGCACTTCAGCAGCGCTCGGTGCACGGAAGCCGACCGAGTAGGTCATGCATTCATCAACAGCAACGCCGCAGTGGGCCAGGCGTGGTGGCAGGTAGAGCATGTCGCCCGGTTCCAGCACCCATTCATCGGTGGCTTCGAATTCGGAGAGGATGCGCAGGTCGGCATGGGTCAGCATCGGGCTCTCGGTGTTGCACATCTGGCCGATCTTCCAGTTGCGCTTGCCGTGGCCTTGCAGCAGGAACACGTCGTAGTTGTCGAAGTGCGGACCAACGCTGCCACCTGGCGCGGCGTAGCTGATCATCACGTCGTCGATGCGCCAGCTCGGCAGAAAGCGGAAGTTTTCCAGCAGTTCGCTGACTTCCGGGACGAACTGATCCACGGCTTGAACCAGCAGGGTCCAGTCAGTTTCAGGCAGCTTGCTGAACTCATCTTCGGCGAACGGGCCGCGACGCAGTTCCCACGGGCGCTCGCCATTCTCGATGATCAGTCGCGATTCGACTTCTTCTTCCAGCGCCAGGCCGGCCAGTTCGTCGGCGTCGATCGGGCTTTCGAAATCAGGAATCGCCTGACGGATCAACAGCGGCTTTTTCTGCCAGTAGTCGCGCAGGAATTCCCGTGCCGTGATGCCGCCCAGAAGTTGAAGAGGAATATCAGGATTCATGTGTAACCTATTGAAAAAATGCACTTTTCAGACGGGAATAAAAACGCCCGGCGCGGCCGGGCGTCTTAAAAGGGTCTAGCGGTCGATCAGATGCGCTTGGCTTGTTCTACAGCGTTGCCGATGTAGTTCGCCGGGGTGAGCAATTTCAGCTCGGCCTTGGCGGCGGCCGGCATGTCCAGCCCGTCGATGAAAGTCTGCAGCGCTTGCGGGCTGATGCCCTTGCCGCGGGTCAGTTCTTTCAGCTTTTCGTACGGGTTTTCGATGTTGTAGCGACGCATCACGGTCTGGATCGGCTCGGCCAATACTTCCCAGCAGGCGTCCAGGTCTGCGGCAATCTTCTGCTCGTTGAGCTCAAGCTTGCTGATGCCTTTCAGGCTCGCTTCGTACGCGATCACGCTGTGGGCGAAGCCGACGCCGAGGTTGCGCAGTACGGTGGAGTCGGTCAGGTCGCGCTGCCAGCGGGAGATCGGCAGCTTGCTCGCCAGGTGCTGGAACAGTGCATTGGCGATACCCAGGTTGCCTTCGGAGTTTTCGAAGTCGATCGGGTTGACCTTGTGCGGCATGGTCGACGAACCGATTTCGCCAGCGATGGTGCGCTGTTTGAAATAACCCAGGGAGATGTAGCCCCAGATGTCGCGGTCGAAGTCGATCAGGATGGTGTTGAAGCGAGCGATCGCGTCGAACAGCTCGGCAATGTAGTCGTGCGGTTCGATCTGCGTGGTGTACGGGTTGAAGCCCAGGCCCAGCTCGTCTTCGATGAAGGCGCGGGCGTTGGCTTCCCAGTCGATCTCAGGGTAGGCCGACAGGTGGGCGTTGTAGTTGCCGACAGCGCCGTTGATCTTGCCCAGCAGCGGAACGGCGGCGACCTGAGCGATCTGACGCTCCAGGCGGTAAACCACGTTCGCCAGTTCTTTGCCCAGGGTGGTCGGCGAGGCCGGTTGACCGTGGGTGCGCGACAGCATCGGCACGTCGGCGAAACGGATCGCCAGTTCGCGGATGGCGTTGGCGGTCTGGCGCATCAGCGGCAGCATTACGTCATCACGGCCTTCGCGCAGCATCAGGGCGTGGGACAGGTTGTTAATGTCCTCGCTGGTGCAGGCAAAGTGGATGAACTCGCTGACCTTGGCCAGTTCCGGCAGCTTGGCCGCTTGCTCTTTGAGCAGGTACTCGATGGCCTTGACGTCGTGGTTGGTGGTGCGCTCGATCTCTTTGACGCGCTCGGCGTGCTCCAGAGAGAAGTTTTCCGCCAGGGTGTTGAGCACAGCGTTGGCTTCGGCGGAGAACGCCGGCACTTCACTGATGGCAGGGTGAGCGGCCAGGCGCTGGAGCCAGCGCACTTCAACCAGAACGCGGGCACGGATCAGGCCGTACTCGCTGAAAATTGGGCGCAGGGCCTGGGTTTTGCCGGCGTAGCGGCCGTCAACAGGGGAAACCGCAGTGAGCGAAGAGAGCTGCATGGGGTGTTCTCGGACAGTCGGGCAACGAAATGGGGCGCGTATCATACATGAAAAAATCCGCCGGTCCGTCGCCAACTGACCGGCGTATTACGCGTATTGCTGAGTTCTGTTCTGTCGATGCGGGTTATTCGTTACGCATCAAGGGGTAAAGCTCTTTGAGCAATTTGCGACGGCTGATCACCAGCTGCCAGCGATGACCGCCCAATTGCCGCCACAGGCGCGCCGAACGAATGCCGGCCAGCAGCAGGGCGCGAATTTTCGAGGCGTTGCTCGGTTGTTGCAGGTTGCGCATGTCACCGTGCACCTGGATGCGTTGGCGCAGGGTGCTCAGGGTGTCCTGGTACAGCGCGCCGCAGGCGGCGACCACGTTTTCGTGGGCCGGGCCGAAGTGTTCCACCTGGGACTGAATCTGCGGCAGGCGTTTGCCGATCACGTCGAGCATGTCGTTGCGCTTGGCCAGCTGACGCTCAAGGCCGAGCATGGCCAGGGCGTAGCGCAGCGGCTCGCGCTGCAGGGCGCTCGGGTCGCGTTCGAGGGCGCCGATCAGGGCGCGATAGCCTTCACGCAGGTTGATGTCGTCGCCGCCATAGACTTCCAGTGTGTCCTTGGGGTCGCGAATCAGCAGGCTGCCGAGCATGCAGGTCAGCCCGGCTTCGTTGGTCTGGCCGGTCTTGGCGATCCTGTCCACCAGCACCGCGGCGAGAAACACGCCACCCAGTGCCGTCAGTTGCTCCTGAATCGGGTTCATTGGGCCTGGCCCTTGCTCGTCCACGGCTCGGCGACTTCAATCACGCCGCCGCCGAGGCAGATTTCACCGTCGTAGAACACCACGGACTGGCCTGGAGTGACCGCGCGTTGCGGGTCATCGAAGGTCGCGCGATAACCGGTGGCGGTTTTTTCCAGGGTGCACGGCTGGTCGCTCTGGCGATAACGAACCTTGGCGGTCAGCTTGCGTGGCTGGCTCAGGTCGATCGGGTTGACCCAGTAGATATCGGAAGCGAGCAGGGCACGGGAGAACAGCCACGGGTGATCATTGCCCTGGCCAACGATCAGCTCGTTGTGTTCCAGGTCCTTGATCAGCACGTACCACGGCTCGTCGCTGGCATCTTTCAGTCCGCCGATACCCAGGCCCTGGCGCTGGCCGATGGTGTGGTACATCAGGCCGTGGTGGCGGCCGATGATTTCACCTTCGGTGGTCTTGATCTCGCCCGGTTGCGCCGGCAGGTACTGCTTGAGGAAGTCGCTGAAGCGGCGTTCGCCGATAAAGCAGATTCCGGTGGAGTCCTTTTTCTTCGCGGTCGCCAATTCGTATTTCTCGGCAATGGCGCGCACTTGCGGTTTTTCCAGCTCGCCGACCGGGAACAGAGTCTTGGCGATCTGTTCACCGCCGACGGCGTGCAGAAAGTAGCTCTGGTCCTTGTTCGGGTCCAGGCCCTTGAGCAGTTCGGTGCGGCCATCGATGTCGCGGCGACGCACGTAGTGGCCGGTGGCGATCAGGTCGGCACCCAGCATCATGGCGTAGTCGAGGAACGCCTTGAACTTGATTTCGCGGTTGCACAGGATGTCCGGGTTCGGCGTGCGACCGGCCTTATATTCGGCCAGGAAATGCTCGAACACGTTGTCCCAGTACTCGGCGGCGAAGTTGGCGGTGTGCAGCTTGATGCCAATCTTGTCGCACACGGCCTGGGCGTCCGCCAGGTCATCCATGGCGGTGCAGTATTCCGTTCCATCGTCTTCTTCCCAGTTCTTCATGAACAGGCCTTCCACCTCATAACCCTGCTCGATCAGCAGGAGGGCGGAAACGGAAGAGTCCACGCCGCCGGACATGCCGACAATGACGCGCTTCTTTTGTGTGTCAGAAGGGGCTGGATCACGCATAGGGATTCAATGAGTGTCTTGAAAAAGGACGCGATTCTAACAGGCTGGAGCCTGCATGGCTAAAGAGAAGGACGGATCAATTCGAGGCCGAAGCGTTGACCTGCCAGATAGTCGTCGATGCAGCGGATGATCAGTTCACTGCGCCAGTTGTCGCGCTGCTCGATTAATTCCTCGCGGGTCAACCACTTGGCGCCGACGATGCCGTCGTCCAGTTGATAATCCGGGTGGTGTTTCAGTGGTTTTGCGATGAAGCAGACCCGCTGGTAGGTCACGCCGTTGCTCGGGGCGGTGTAGAGGTAAATGCCCAGTACGCCGGTGGGTTCGACGTCCCAGCCGGTTTCCTCCAGTGTTTCGCGCACGGCGGCTTCCGTGAGGGTTTCGTTCGGGTCCAGGTGGCCGGCGGGTTGATTGAGCACTGCGCGCCCGTGCTTGAGTTCTTCGACCATCAGGAAGCGGCCGTTGTCTTCGACGATGGTGGCGACGGTGATGTGGGGTTTCCAGTCCATGAGATGTCCTCAAATTCCAAAGTTGAAACACAGTTCAATGTAGGAGTGAGCCTGCTCGCGATGGCGGTATGTCAGTGACATCAATATTGGCTGACATGACGCTATCGCGAGCAGGCTCACTCCTACAATGGGTTTGTGTGAATTCTGAAAACACAAACCCCGGCACAGGGCCGGGGTTTGTGATGTTCCCTTACAACCTTACACCAGCGCAGCTACCGCCGCGTTGAAGGTTGCGCTTGGGCGCATGGCCTTGCTGATCAGCTCGGCATCGGCGTGGTAGTAACCGCCGATGTCGACTGGCTTGCCCTGAACGGCATTGAGTTCGGCAACGATGGTCGCCTCGTTCTCGGTCAGGGTCTTGGCCAGGGTCGCGAACTGCGCTTGCAGTGCAGCGTCTTCGGTCTGGGCAGCCAGGGCTTGAGCCCAGTACAGCGCCAGGTAGAAGTGGCTGCCGCGGTTGTCGATGTTGCCGACTTTGCGCGATGGCGACTTGTTGTTGTCCAGGAACTGGCCGGTGGCCTGGTCCAGGGTCTTGGCCAGAACCAGCGCCTTGGGGTTGTTGTAGGTCACGCCCAGGTGTTCCAGGGACGCAGCCAGGGCCAGGAATTCACCCAGCGAGTCCCAACGCAGGAAGTTTTCTTCCAGCAGTTGCTGAACGTGCTTCGGAGCCGAACCGCCGGCGCCGGTTTCAAACAGGCCACCGCCGTTCATCAGCGGCACGATCGACAGCATCTTGGCGCTGGTGCCCAGTTCCATGATCGGGAACAGGTCGGTCAGGTAGTCGCGCAGTACGTTGCCGGTCACCGAGATGGTGTCTTTGCCTGCGCGGGTGCGCTGCAGGGTGTACTTCATCGCGTCGACCGGCGCCATGATCTGGATGTCCAGGCCGGCAGTGTCGTGATCCTTCAGGTAAGCCTGAACTTTCTCGATCACCACGCCGTCGTGGGCGCGCATCGGGTCCAGCCAGAAGATCGCCGGGGTCGCGCTTGCGCGAGCACGGTTGACGGCCAGTTTGACCCAGTCCTGGATCGGCGCGTCTTTGGTCTGGCACATGCGGAAGATGTCGCCGGCCTCGACAGCCTGTTCCATCAGCAGGTTGCCCTTGCTGTCGGTGACGCGAACAACGCCGTCAGCCTTGATCTGGAAGGTCTTGTCGTGGGAGCCGTACTCTTCGGCTTTCTTCGCCATCAGGCCCACGTTCGGCACGCTGCCCATGGTGGTTGGATCGAACGCACCGTTGGCTTTGCAATCTTCGATCACAGCCTGGTAGATGGTGGCGTAGCAGCGATCCGGGATCACGGCCTTGGTGTCGTGCAGCTGGCCGTCGGTGCCCCACATCTTGCCGGAGTCACGGATCATCGCCGGCATCGAGGCGTCGACGATGACGTCGCTCGGCACGTGCAGGTTGGTGATGCCTTTGTCGGAGTTGACCATCGCCAGGGAAGGACGAACGGCGTAGACCGCCTGGATGTCAGCTTCGATGGCCGCTTGCTGCTCGGCAGGCAAGGCCTTGATGCGAGCGTACAGGTCGCCGATGCCGTTGTTCAGGTTGAAGCCGATCTGTGCCAGCACGTCAGCGTGCCTGGCCAGTGCGTCTTTATAGAACTCGGCAACGATCTGGCCGAACATGATCGGGTCGGAGACCTTCATCATGGTGGCTTTCAAGTGAACCGACAGCAGCACGCCTTGTGCCTTGGCGTCTTCAATTTCGGCTGCGATGAAGCTGCGCAGGGCGTTTTTGCTCAATACCGCGCAATCGAGGATCTCGCCGGCTTGTACGCTGGTCTTTTCTTTCAGGACGGTGGCGGTGCCGTCTTGAGCGATCAGTTCGATTTTCACGGCGTCAGCGGCGTCGATCAGGGCGGCTTTTTCGCTGCCGTAGAAATCGCCGGTGCTCATGTGTGCGATGTGGGACTTGGAGTCTTTGGCCCAGGCGCCCATTTTGTGCGGGTGCTTGCGTGCGTAGTTCTTGACCGACAGCGGCGCGCGACGGTCGGAGTTGCCTTCACGCAGGACCGGGTTCACGGCGCTGCCCTTGATCTTGTCGTAACGCGCCTTGGCTTCTTTGTCGGCGTCGCTGGTGACGGTCTCAGGGTAGTCCGGCAGTGCAAAGCCTTGAGCTTGCAGCTCTTTGATTGCGGCTTGCAGTTGCGGAACCGAGGCGCTGATGTTCGGCAATTTGATGATGTTGGCTTCAGGCGTAACGGCCAGGGCGCCCAGTTCGGCGAGGTGGTCGGCTACGGCTTTGTCACCCAGTTGCTCGGGGAAGCTGGCCAGGATGCGCCCTGCAAGAGAGATATCGCGGGTTTCAACGGCGATATCAGCCGAGGCGGTGAACGCCTCTACGATAGGCAACAGTGAATAGGTGGCGAGGGCAGGAGCTTCGTCGGTGAAGGTATAGATGATCTTCGAGCGGGTGGGCATATTCGGATTAACTCTCTCTTCTTTGCTAAAGCGTGCGCAGAAACTCGAGGGCGCCGGGTAAGCGCGTTCGTTTCAAAGTCATCCATGAGCCGAATATCGAGGTTTCGTTGCTGTGATGTTGGGTGCATCAGTAGGGCGTCAAGTAGCCGGACTGCGATAACAGGCCGGCTTGCCGGGCGGAAAGTCTCATCGTAGAGCACTTCCTCCGTCGTGACCCTGTGGTCAGCGGGCGGCATTATACATAGGTAGCTGGCAATCTGCCGATGGTTCATATGCAACGAATGTCGTCCATTGGTCTAAAGGTCGCAGGGGCGACCAGGGCGTAGAGTCATTCGTCGTGCTTGAGTTTGGCGTTTTTCCCTTTGCTTTCAGGCTTGTAGCGCGCGAGTTGCAAGGCTTTGCGCCAGATCGATGGAACATAGGGTTTGCGCGCCGATTCAACTGGGTTACGCTCGAACCAAGCCAGATGTTCAATCCAATCAATGGAGTTCAGCATGGGTTACAAGAAGATTCAGGTTCCAGCCGTCGGCGACAAAATCACCGTCAATGCAGACCATTCTCTCAATGTTCCTAATAACCCGATCATCCCCTTCATCGAAGGCGACGGCATTGGCGTCGACATCAGCCCGGTCATGATCAAGGTTGTCGATGCTGCTGTTAAGAAGGCTTACGGCGGCGAGCGCAAGATTTCCTGGATGGAAGTGTACGCCGGGGAGAAAGCGACTCAGGTTTACGATCAGGACACCTGGCTGCCTCAGGAAACCCTGGACGCGGTCAAGGATTACGTGGTCTCCATCAAGGGCCCGCTGACCACCCCGGTCGGTGGCGGCATCCGTTCCCTGAACGTGGCCCTGCGTCAGCAACTCGACCTGTACGTCTGCCTGCGCCCGGTGCGCTGGTTCGAAGGCGTGCCGAGCCCGGTCAAGAAGCCAGGCGATGTCGACATGACCATCTTCCGCGAGAACTCCGAAGACATCTACGCTGGCATCGAGTGGAAGGCCGGTACGCCGGAAGCCACCAAGGTCATCAAGTTCCTGAAAGAAGAAATGGGCGTTACCAAGATCCGTTTCGACGAGAACTGCGGTATCGGCGTCAAGCCGGTGTCCCTGCAAGGCACCAAGCGTCTGGCACGCAAGGCCCTGCAATATGTGGTCGACAACGATCGCGATTCGCTGACCATCGTGCACAAAGGCAACATCATGAAGTTCACCGAAGGTGCCTTCAAGGAATGGGCCTATGAAGTGGCGGCCGAAGAGTTCGGCGCGACCCTGCTCGACGGCGGTCCGTGGATGCAGTTCAAGAACCCGAAAACCGGCAAGAACGTCATCGTCAAGGACGCCATCGCTGACGCCATGCTTCAGCAGATCCTGCTGCGCCCGGCCGAGTACGATGTGATCGCGACCCTGAACCTGAACGGCGACTACCTCTCCGACGCCCTGGCGGCGGAAGTGGGCGGTATCGGTATCGCGCCGGGTGCCAACCTGTCCGACACCGTGGCCATGTTCGAAGCCACCCACGGTACGGCACCGAAGTACGCCGGCAAGGACCAGGTCAACCCGGGTTCGCTGATCCTGTCCGCTGAAATGATGCTGCGCCACATGGGCTGGACCGAAGCGGCCGACCTGATCATCAAGGGCACCAACGGCGCGATTTCCGCCAAGACCGTGACCTATGACTTCGAGCGCCTGATGGAAGGTGCCAAGCTGGTGTCGTCGTCCGGCTTCGGTGATGCGCTGATCTCGCACATGTAAGAAAACGCAGGCACACAAAAACCGCCTGGTTCAAGAGCTTGAATCAGGCGGTTTTTTTATGACTGGTTGACGCTGCGGTGTTAAACCTCAACGGTCTCTTCAGTTGTGGGTGTCGTGGCTTTCGAGGTATCTACCGGGTTGCCGATGTTGACCGCGTGCAGGCCTTTGGGGCCCTGGATGATATCGAATACGACAGCTTGCCCGGCTTTCAGGGTTTTATAACCATCCATTTTAATGGCTGAGTAATGGGCAAACAGATCTTCTGTCTTGCCTTCCTCGTTGATGAATCCGTAACCCTTGGCATTGTTGAACCACTTCACCTTGCCGACAGCCATACCCAACTCCCTCTGCAACAGACTCCATCACTGGAGTATCATCCAGTACATCCGCAGTCGAATCTGTAAATAAGATTGACTCCGCGGACCTTTTTTACCCACTGTGGGCTCTATTGGTTGTAACACCCTTTTGCCGATAGTCAAGCTGACTCGGCAGTCGGAGTTGAAAACGCTGATAGCCGCCCCCACCACTGTATTTGAACAACTGACGAACCTTTCTTTCCATGCATGCAATCAGCCAGATTCGACTAACATTCAATCAGGATCGCCCTGATTTACACGACGACGATTCCGCAGGTATTGCTGTTCAGGAGGCAAAGCCTGCACTACAGGCGCCGCCGATGTACAAGGTGGTTTTGTTCAACGATGACTACACACCGATGGATTTCGTCGTCGAAGTGCTCGAGGTGTTTTTTAACCTGAATCGCGAGCTGGCGACCAAGGTCATGCTGGCCGTCCACACAGAAGGGCGGGCAGTATGTGGAGTGTTTACCCGTGACATCGCCGAGACCAAGGCCATGCAGGTCAACCAGTACGCCAGGGAAAGCCAGCATCCGCTACTCTGTGAAATCGAGAAGGACGGTTAATCGCCGACCACTTGGGTATGAGGTGAAGCTATGTTAAACCGCGAGCTCGAAGTCACCCTCAATCTTGCCTTCAAGGAAGCTCGTTCGAAGCGTCATGAGTTCATGACCGTCGAACACCTCCTGCTGGCCCTATTGGACAATGAGGCTGCCGCCACCGTTCTGCGTGCGTGCGGCGCAAACCTCGACAAACTCAAGCATGACCTGCAGGAGTTCATCGACTCCACCACGCCATTGATCCCTGTTCATGACGAGGATCGCGAAACCCAGCCAACCCTGGGCTTCCAGCGTGTACTGCAACGTGCTGTGTTTCACGTACAGAGCTCGGGCAAGCGCGAAGTGACTGGTGCCAACGTGCTGGTCGCGATCTTCAGTGAGCAAGAGAGTCAGGCGGTGTTCCTGCTGAAACAGCAGAGCGTTGCCCGTATAGATGTCGTCAACTACATCGCCCATGGCATTTCCAAGGTGCCGGGGCATGGCGATCACTCTGAAGGTGAGCAAGATATGCAGGACGACGAGGGCGGTGAGTCTTCTTCCTCAGGCAATCCTCTGGATGCTTATGCCAGTAACCTCAACGAACTCGCGCGCCAGGGTCGCATTGATCCGCTGGTGGGTCGTGAGCTGGAGGTCGAGCGCGTCGCGCAGATCCTGGCGCGTCGTCGCAAAAACAATCCGCTGCTGGTAGGCGAGGCGGGCGTGGGTAAAACCGCGATTGCCGAAGGCCTGGCCAAGCGCATTGTCGACAACCAGGTGCCGGACCTGCTGGCCAACAGCGTGGTTTACTCCCTCGACCTGGGTGCCTTGCTGGCCGGTACCAAATACCGTGGCGATTTCGAGAAGCGCTTCAAGGCGTTGCTCAATG
Organism: Pseudomonas sp. IT-P74; assembly: GCF_949768175.1. NCBI lineage: Bacteria > Pseudomonadati > Pseudomonadota > Gammaproteobacteria > Pseudomonadales > Pseudomonadaceae > Pseudomonas > Pseudomonas sp. IT-P74. The sequence continues at coordinate 74,098 of NZ_CATKQD010000008.1, forward strand.
AGCTGAAAAAACGTCCGCAGGCGATCCTGTTCATCGACGAGATCCACACCATCATTGGTGCGGGTGCCGCGTCCGGTGGCGTCATGGATGCCTCGAACCTGCTCAAGCCGTTGCTGTCGTCCGGTGATATCCGTTGCATCGGCTCCACAACGTTCCAGGAGTTCCGCGGCATCTTCGAGAAGGACCGTGCCTTGGCCCGGCGCTTCCAGAAGGTCGATGTGTCGGAGCCTTCGGTGGAAGACACCATTGGCATTCTGCGCGGTCTGAAGGGGCGTTTCGAAAGCCATCACAATATCGAATACAGCGATGAAGCCCTGCGCGCGGCTGCCGAACTGGCTTCGCGTTACATCAATGATCGACACATGCCGGACAAGGCCATCGACGTCATCGACGAGGCGGGTGCCTACCAGCGCCTGCAACCGGTCGAGAAGCGTGTGAAGCGCATCGAAGTGCCGCAAGTCGAGGACATCGTTGCGAAAATTGCGCGGATTCCGCCAAAACACGTCACCAGTTCCGACAAGGAACTGCTGCGTAACCTCGAGCGTGACCTGAAGTTGACCGTGTTTGGTCAGGATGCCGCGATCGACTCGCTGGCAACCGCGATCAAGCTGTCCCGTGCCGGCCTCAAGTCCCCTGACAAGCCTGTCGGTTCGTTCCTGTTCGCAGGGCCTACCGGTGTCGGTAAAACCGAAGCGGCGCGTCAGCTGGCCAAGGCGTTGGGTGTCGAGCTGATTCGTTTCGACATGTCCGAGTACATGGAGCGCCACACTGTATCGCGTCTGATCGGTGCGCCTCCAGGTTATGTCGGGTTCGATCAGGGCGGTCTGCTGACCGAAGCCATCACCAAGCAGCCACACTGCGTGCTGTTGCTCGATGAGATCGAGAAGGCGCATCCGGAAGTCTTCAACCTGCTGCTGCAGGTGATGGACCATGGTACGTTGACCGATAACAACGGGCGCAAGGCGGATTTCCGTAACGTGATCGTCATCATGACGACCAACGCCGGCGCCGAGACCGCAGCCCGCGCTTCGATCGGTTTCACCTATCAGGATCACTCGTCCGATGCGATGGAAGTGATCAAGAAGAGCTTCACGCCGGAGTTCCGCAACCGTCTGGACACCATCATCCAGTTTGGTCGCCTCAGTCATGAGGTCATCAAGAGCGTGGTGGACAAGTTCCTTACCGAGCTTCAGGCGCAGCTGGAAGACAAGCGTGTGTTGCTGGAGGTCACCGATGCAGCCCGCAACTGGCTGGCCGAAGGTGGCTACGATGCGGCGATGGGTGCTCGTCCAATGGCTCGCCTGATCCAGGACAAGATCAAGCGTCCGCTGGCGGAGGAGATTCTCTTTGGCGAACTGGCCGAGCATGGCGGTGTGGTACACATCGACATCAAGGACGGCGAACTGACCTTCGAGTTCGAGACCACGGCCGAGATGGCCTGACGTTCAGAAGCAAAACAAAAAGGCGCCGGGAGGCGCCTTTTTGTTGTCTTGAAGAAATGCGTCGAGCCCCTGTGGGAGCGAGCCTGCTCGCGATTGGATCTGGTAGTCGCTGCTTCATTGGCTGACCCACCGCTTTCGCGAGCAGGCTCGCTCCCACATTGAAGTTGCGGTGAGCTTCAAATCGCAGATAAACAAAAACGCCCGGCATGAGCCGGGCGTCTTGTATTGACTTGCATAGCGAGTGGACTCTATCTCTGTAGGAGCGAGCTTGCTCGCGATGTTCGTCAATGATGATGCGGGGACTCTGACTTGACGCGGTGCCCTCAGGTTTTTCGCGAGCAAGCTCGCTCCTACCTTAGCGGGCGCGGTAAGTGATGCGCCCTTTGCTCAAGTCATAGGGAGTCAGCTCTACGCGCACTTTGTCGCCGGTAAGAATACGGATGTAGTTCTTGCGCATCTTGCCGGAGATGTGCGCGGTTACGACGTGCCCATTTTCCAACTCCACACGAAACATGGTGTTGGGCAGGGTGTCGACGACAGTGCCTTCCATTTCGAAGCTGTCTTCTTTCGACATGCAGTAAAGCCCTCGGTGTCCAATGAATGGCCCGGTGCAACTGCGCCAGGCAAAAGCGGCGTGCATTGTGCCCGAAAAGTGGGGTTTAAGCCAAGGGGTTTAGGGCCTGCTCTAGTTTAGAACCACCCAGCGCTGATTAATCAGCAACTCAATAGGGCGATATTGAGTCTTGTAGTTCATCTTTTTGCAGTTTTTGATCCAGTAGCCGAGGTAGACCGCCTCCAGTCCCAGCCGCCTGGCCTCGGCGATTTGCCAGAGAATCGCATAGCGCCCAAGGCTGCGGCGCTCTTCAGCCGGTTCGTAGAAGGTGTAGACCGCCGAAAGACCGTTCGGCAGTAAATCGGTCACGGCGACGGCCAGCAGCCGGCCGTTCAGGCGAAACTCATAAAATCTTGAAAACGGCAGGTCCCGCACCAGGAATGTCGAAAACTGGTCGCGACTCGGCGGGTACATGTCGCCATCGGCGTGACGCTGTTCGATATAGCGCTGGTAAAGGTCGAAGTACTCTTCGTTGAAGCCGGGCCTGGCCGGACGCACCTGCAAATCCGTGTTGCGCTTGAAGATGCGTTTCTGCTGCCGGTTGGGCGTGAACTGCCCCACGGGAATGCGCGCCGGAACGCAGGCATTGCAATTCTGGCAATGCGGCCGGTAGAGATGGTCGCCACTGCGACGAAACCCCATCTCCGACAGGTCTGCGTAGACATGCACATCCATGGGCTGACTAGGGTCGAGGAACAGGGTTGTGGCCTGCTCCTCGGGCAGATAACTGCAAGAGTGCGGCTGAGTGGCATAGAACTTCAAACGCGCCAACTCGGTCATGATCAACCCTCGGGATAATGCTTTTGAATAAGTGTAAGCCACGCGCGCAAATGTCGCTCAGCAAACCCAATTGGCGCTGCTGGGCTGGTCCAGATGCTGCGCAAGGTAATTGGCAAACTCGCGGCGCGCAATCGCCCGGGCGCCCAGACTGTGCAGGTGGTCGGTGGGCATCTGGCAGTCGATCAACACGAACCCCGAGTCTTTCAGATGCCGGACCAGTGTGGCAAAGCCGAATTTCGAGGCGTTGTCGGCAAGGCTGAACATGGACTCGCCGAAAAACAGTTGGCCCATTGCCAGGCCATATAACCCACCGACCAGTTCGTCCCCGTCCCACACTTCCACCGAGTGCGCATGCCCGCGCCTGTGCAGTTCGATGTAAGCGTCCTGCATGGCCTCGGTGATCCAGGTGCCGTCAGCATATTCCCGAGGGGCTGCACAGGCACGGATGACGGCGGCGAAGTCCTGGTCAAAGGTCACTTGATAGCGTTGCTGACGCAGCAGTTTGTTCAGGCTGCGCGAGACGTGCAATTCGTCGGGAAACAGAACCGTGCGTGGGTCCGGCGACCACCAGAGGATCGGCTGGCCTTCGGAAAACCAGGGGAAGCAGCCGTGGCGATAAGCCGAGATCAGCCGATCGGCGGACAGGTCGCCCCCGGCAGCCAGAAGCCCGTTGGGGTCGCGCATGGCCTTTTCCAGCGGTGGGAAATGCAAGGTGTTGCGTTGTAACCAAGTCAGCATGGCATCCGGGCTTGCAGAAGGGGAGGGCAGTGGCGGGTTTTGGCCCGCCATAAAGTTTGCCTTTAAACGGCAGGAATGTCGTCGAGGTATTTTTCAGCGTCCAGCGCCGCCATGCAACCAGCCCCGGCAGACGTAACGGCCTGGCGATAAACGTGGTCGGCCACGTCGCCGGCGGCAAACACCCCGGCAATCGCCGTAGCGGTGGCATTGCCTTCGCTGCCACCCTTGACCAGCAGATACCCGTCGCGCATTTCCAGTTGGCCCGCGAACAGGTCGGTGTTGGGCTTATGGCCGATGGCGATAAACACCCCGGCCAGTGGCAGTTCCTTCGTTTCGCCGGTGTGGTTGTCCCGCAGGCGGGCGCCGGTCACGCCGCTGGCATAGCCGAGCACTTCGTCCAGGTTCTGGTTCCAGTGCAGGCGGATATTGCCATTGGCGGCTTTTTCGAAGAGTTTGTCCTGGAGGATCTTCTCCGAGCGCAGCTTGTCGCGGCGGTGAATCAGGTGCACTTCCTTGGCGATGTTCGACAGGTACAAGGCTTCTTCGACCGCTGTGTTGCCGCCGCCGACTACCGCAACCACCTGATTGCGATAGAAAAATCCATCGCAGGTCGCGCATGCCGACACCCCTTTGCCGGCAAACGCTTCTTCCGACGGCAGGCCCAGGTATTGCGCGGAGGCACCGGTGGCAATGATCAGTGCGTCGCAGGTGTAGATGCCGCCATCGCCGATCAGCTCGAACGGCCGTTGTTGCAACTTGGCGGTATGGATGTGGTCGTAAACGATCTCGGTGGCAAAGCGCTCGGCGTGTTTTTGCATGCGATCCATCAGCACCGGTCCGGTCAGGCCTTCAACGTCCCCTGGCCAGTTATCCACTTCAACGGTGGTGGTGAGTTGGCCGCCTGCCTGGATGCCGGTAATGACAACGGGCTTGAGGTTGGCACGGGCGGCATAAACGGCCGCGCTGTAACCAGCGGGGCCGGAGCCCAGGATAATCAGGCGTGAATGCTTCGCTTCGCTCATAAAAACACCTCATAAGCCTTTGTCACAAAAGAGAATGCATGCTCAAATTGAACAGCATGTCATATGCTTTTGACTATGCTACACCCAAGGATCTCAAGCATGGCGTCGTGCGTACAAACCCGTACAATGCCCTGCGTGTTACCTATATTCAGTGCGCGCCATGTTTATAAAAACCGGGGCGCAGTGTTAAAAGTAGTCCCGGTAACGCGTGTTAACTTTTTTACCTGCCTGGATTGGGCAGTTTTTTTGCAGTTTTTATAGACATTCATCAGATGGACGCGCCATAGGCGCAGGAAAAGAAGCGTTTTGAAGAAATCCACCGCAGCACCTAAACCAGCCGTCGTACCACTCTGGCGCCAGCACTTGCACTACCGACTCAAGGAAGGTGCGCTGATCGCCATCGGTGCCTTGTGCCTGTTCCTGATGATGGCCTTGTTGACCTATGGCAAGGATGATCCGGGCTGGAGTCATAACAGCAAGATCGACGACGTGCAGAACTTCGGCGGACCAGCGGGCTCCTACAGCGCCGATATCCTGTTCATGGTGCTGGGTTACTTCGCCTACATCTTCCCGTTGCTGCTGGCCGTCAAGGCGTACCAGATCTTCCGCCAGCGCCACGAACCGTGGCAATGGAGCGGCTGGTTGTTCTCCTGGCGCCTGATCGGCCTGGTGTTCCTGGTGCTGTCGGGCGCCGCCCTGGCCCATATCCATTTTCATGCCGCGACCGGTCTGCCGGCCGGTGCGGGCGGTGCGCTGGGGGAAAGCCTCGGCGAACTGGCCAGGAACGCCCTGAATATCCAGGGCAGCACGCTGTTGTTCATTGCCTTGTTCCTGTTCGGCCTGACCGTGTTTACCGACCTGTCGTGGTTCAAAGTGATGGACATCACTGGCAAGATCACCCTCGACCTGTTCGAACTGTTCCAGGGCGCCGCCAATCGCTGGTGGGCAGCCCGTACCGAGCGCAAACAGCTGGTCGCCCAGTTGCGTGAAGTCGACGACCGTATGGATGAAGTGGTCGCGCCGACCGTCACCGACAAGCGCGAGCAGGCCAAGGTCAAGGAGCGCCTGATCGAGCGTGAGCAAGCCCTGAGCAAGCACATGTCCGAGCGTGAGAAGCAGGTGCCGCCGGTGATTGCGCCCGCGCCGCCAAAGCCCGCCGCACCGAGCAAGCGCGTCGAAAAAGAGAAGCAGGCGCCACTGTTCGTCGACAGCGCCGTGGAAGGCACCTTGCCGCCGATCTCGATTCTCGACCCGGCGGAAAAGAAACAGCTCAATTACTCGCCCGAATCCCTGGCTGCGGTTGGCCACTTGCTGGAAATCAAGCTCAAGGAATTCGGCGTCGAAGTCACAGTGGATTCGATTCACCCGGGCCCGGTGATCACCCGTTACGAAATCCAGCCGGCGGCCGGGGTCAAGGTCAGCCGTATTTCCAACCTGGCCAAAGACCTTGCGCGCTCCCTGGCCGTGACCAGCGTGCGCGTGGTGGAAGTTATTCCGGGCAAGACCACGGTTGGTATCGAGATTCCCAACGAAGACCGGCAGATCGTGCGCTTCTCCGAGGTGTTGTCGACCCCCGAGTACGACAACTTCAAGTCGCCGGTCACCCTGGCCCTGGGCCACGACATCGGTGGCAAGCCGGTCATCACCGACCTGGCGAAAATGCCACATTTGCTGGTGGCCGGTACCACCGGTTCCGGTAAGTCGGTGGGTGTGAACGCGATGATCCTGTCGATCCTGTTCAAGTCCGGCCCGGAAGACGCCAAGCTGATCATGATCGACCCGAAAATGCTCGAACTGTCGATCTACGAAGGCATTCCGCACCTGCTGTGCCCGGTGGTCACCGACATGAAGGACGCCGCCAACGCCCTGCGCTGGAGCGTTGCCGAGATGGAGCGACGCTACAAGCTGATGGCCAAGATGGGTGTGCGAAACCTGTCGGGCTTCAACGCCAAGGTCAAGGAAGCCCAGGACGCCGGCGAGCCGTTGAGCGATCCGCTGTACAAGCGCGAAAGCATCCACGACGAAGCGCCGCTGCTGAGCAAGTTGCCGACCATCGTGGTCGTAGTCGACGAATTCGCCGACATGATGATGATCGTGGGCAAGAAGGTTGAAGAACTGATCGCCCGTATCGCGCAAAAGGCGCGTGCGGCCGGTATCCACTTGATCCTGGCAACCCAGCGTCCGTCGGTGGATGTGATCACCGGTCTGATCAAAGCCAACATCCCGACCCGCATGGCGTTCCAGGTATCGAGCAAGATCGACTCCCGGACCATCATCGACCAGGGCGGCGCCGAACAACTGCTGGGTCACGGTGACATGCTCTACATGCCGCCGGGCACCAGCCTGCCGATTCGTGTTCACGGTGCTTTCGTGTCCGACGATGAGGTTCACCGCGTGGTGGAAGCCTGGAAGCTGCGGGGCGCGCCGGAATACAACGACGACATTCTCAATGGCGTCGAAGAGGCGGGCAGCGGCTTTGAAGGCAGCAGCGGTGGCGGCGACGGAGACGATCCCGAGGCCGATGCGCTGTACGACGAAGCCGTGCAGTTCGTGCTGGAAAGCCGTCGCGCCTCCATTTCCGCGGTTCAGCGCAAGCTGAAGATCGGCTACAACCGTGCCGCGCGCATGATCGAAGCCATGGAAATGGCCGGGGTCGTGACGTCCATGAACACCAACGGTTCGCGTGAAGTCCTGGCCCCGGGCCCGGTGCGCGACTGACCCGAGTATGAAAAGGGTGGTGCCTTTGGCGCCGCCCGCACTCCCACGAATGTTATGAGGACTCCCATGCGTCTGATCCGCATGCTGTTGCTGCCGGTACTGGCCTTGACCACGCTCCAGGCTAACGCCGATGACAAGGACGTGGCTCGCCTGACCCAACTGCTGGAAAAATCCAAGACGCTGACGGCCAACTTTTCGCAGCTGACCCTCGACGGCAGCGGCACCCAGTTGCAGGAAACCAGCGGCGACATGACGCTGCAGCGCCCGGGCCTGTTCTACTGGCACACTAATGCGCCGGCCGAGCAGACCATGGTATCCGACGGCAAGAAAGTCACTCTGTGGGATCCGGATCTGGAACAGGCGACGATCAAGAAGCTGGACGAGCGTCTGACCCAGACCCCGGCTCTGCTGTTGTCCGGTGACGTGTCGAAGATCAGCCAGAGTTTCGACATCACCGCGAAAGAGGCCGGTGGCGTGATCGACTTCACCTTGAAGCCGAAAACCAAGGACACTCTGTTCGACAACCTGCGTCTGTCGTTCCGCAACGGTCTGCTCAACGACATGCAATTGATCGACAGCGTCGGCCAGCGCACCAATATCCTGTTCACCGGGGTGAAGGCCAACGAGCCGATCCCGGCGTCGAAGTTCAAGTTCGATATCCCCAAGGGTGCGGATGTAATTCAAGAGTAAAACGCCGAACCTTGTAGGAGCGAGCCTGCTCGCGATGAACTCCAGGACACCGCTGGGTGTCAGGCTGCCAGCGTTATCGTTGACGTCCATCGCGAGCAGGCTCGCTCCTACAGAATCGGCGTCAGACCCAGTGAGGTTTCAGAGATAGCCATGGACCTGTTTCGCAGCACCCCCATCGCCCAGCCTTTGGCCGCCCGCTTGCGTGCGGCCAATCTGGACGAGTACGTCGGTCAGGAGCACGTGCTCGCTCGCGGCAAGCCCTTGCGCGAAGCGCTGGAGCAGGGGGCCCTGCATTCGATGATTTTCTGGGGCCCGCCCGGGGTCGGCAAAACCACCCTGGCGCGATTGCTCGCGGAAGTCTCGGACGCGCACTTCGAAACGGTCTCGGCGGTGCTGGCCGGGGTCAAGGAGATCCGCCAATCGGTGGAAATCGCCAAGCAGCAGGCCGCGCAGTACGGCCGCCGCACCATCCTGTTCGTCGACGAAGTGCATCGCTTCAACAAGTCCCAGCAGGATGCGTTTCTGCCCTATGTCGAAGACGGCACGCTGATTTTCATCGGCGCGACCACGGAAAACCCCTCGTTCGAACTCAACAACGCCTTGCTCTCCCGGGCGCGGGTCTATGTGCTCAAGAGCCTCGACGAAGCGGCCCTGCGCAAACTGGTGCACCGTGCGCTGACCGAGGAGCGTGGCCTGGGCAAGCGAAACCTGACCCTCAGCGACGAAGGCTTCCAGATGCTGCTGTCGGCCGCCGATGGCGATGGCCGGCGCCTGCTCAACCTGCTGGAAAACGCCTCGGACCTGGCCGAGGACAACAGCGAGATCGGCACCGAGCTCCTGCAAAGCCTGCTTGGCGATACCCGCCGGCGGTTCGACAAGGGCGGTGAAGCGTTCTACGACCAAATCTCCGCGCTGCATAAATCGGTGCGCGGCTCCAACCCCGATGGTGCGCTGTACTGGTTTGCGCGGATGATCGACGGCGGTTGCGACCCCTTGTACCTGGCCCGGCGCGTGGTGCGCATGGCCAGCGAAGACATCGGCAATGCCGACCCCCGGGCCCTGAGCCTGTGCCTGGCGGCCTGGGAAGTGCAGGAACGCCTGGGCAGCCCCGAAGGCGAGCTGGCGGTGGCCCAGGCCATCACCTATCTGGCCTGCGCGCCAAAGAGCAACGCGGTGTACATGGGCTTCAAGACCGCACTGCGCGCCGCCGCCGAACACGGCTCGCTGGAAGTGCCGCTGCACCTGCGCAACGCGCCGACCAAGCTTATGAAACAGCTGGGTTATGGCGATGAATACCGTTATGCCCACGATGAGCCGGACGCCTATGCTGCCGGCGAAGACTATTTCCCGGAAGAACTCGACCCGATCCCGTTCTATCAGCCCGTGCCCCGTGGCCTTGAGTTGAAGATCGGAGAGAAGCTCAATCACCTGGCGAAACTCGACCGTTTAAGCCCAAGGCAGCGGAGAAAATAGTGCTTCCCTTGATCGTTGCGGTTTCCGTCGGCGGGATGGCCGGCACTCTGTTGCGCTTCGCCACCGGCAACTGGATCAACGCGAATTGGCCACGGCACTTCTATACCGCGACGCTGGCCGTTAATATCGTGGGCTGTTTGCTGATCGGCGTTTTATACGGTCTGTTTTTGATACGCCCGGAGGTGCCCATCGAGGTGCGTGCCGGGTTGATGGTCGGCTTCCTCGGGGGGCTGACGACTTTTTCATCCTTTTCACTGGATACGGTGCGCCTGCTGGAAAGCGGGCAAGTACCGCTGGCCCTGGGCTATGCGGCGCTCAGCGTATTCGGCGGGCTGCTTGCCACCTGGGCCGGCCTGTCCTTGACCAAACTTTGATAAACGAGAAACCGACATGCTCGATTCCAAACTGTTACGTAGCAACCTTCAGGACGTAGCGGACCGCCTGGCATCCCGTGGCTATACCCTGGATGTTGCGCGCATCGAAGCGCTGGAAGAACAGCGCAAGACCGTCCAGACCCGCACCGAAGCACTGCAGGCTGAACGTAATGCGCGCTCCAAATCCATCGGTCAGGCCAAGCAGCGCGGTGAAGACATCGCGCCGCTGATGGCGGACGTCGAGCGCATGGCGGGCGAATTGAGCGCCGGTAAAGTCGAACTGGACGCGATCCAGACCGATCTGGACTCGATCCTGCTGGGTATCCCCAACCTGCCGCACGAATCGGTACCGGTCGGCGAAGACGAAGACGGCAACGTCGAAGTGCGCCGCTGGGGCACCCCGACAGCCTTCGATTTCCCGGTTCAGGACCACGTCGCCCTGGGCGAGAAGTTCGGCTGGCTGGACTTCGAAACCGCCGCCAAGCTGTCCGGCGCCCGTTTCGCCCTGCTGCGCGGCCCGATTGCCCGTCTGCACCGCGCCCTGGCGCAGTTCATGATCAACCTGCACGTCACCGAGCACGGCTACGAAGAGGCCTACACGCCTTATCTGGTCCAGGCCCCGGCGCTGCAAGGCACCGGCCAGTTGCCGAAGTTCGAAGAAGACCTGTTCAAGATCGCGCGCGAAGGCGAAGCCGACCTGTACCTGATCCCGACCGCCGAAGTGTCGCTGACCAACATCGTCGCTGGTGAAATCGTCGATTCGAAACTGCTGCCGATCAAGTTCGTCGCTCACACACCGTGCTTTCGCAGTGAAGCCGGCGCATCGGGCCGCGACACCCGCGGCATGATCCGCCAGCACCAGTTCGACAAAGTCGAGATGGTGCAGATCGTCGAGCCGTCGCAGTCGATGCAAGCGCTGGAAGGCCTGACCGCCAACGCCGAGAAAGTCCTGCAACTGCTGGAACTGCCTTACCGCACCCTGGCACTGTGCACCGGCGACATGGGCTTCAGCGCGGTCAAGACTTACGACCTGGAAGTGTGGATCCCGAGCCAGGACAAGTACCGCGAAATCTCGTCGTGCTCCAACTGCGGCGACTTCCAGGCCCGCCGCATGCAGGCGCGTTTCCGCAACCCGGAAACCGGCAAGCCGGAACTGGTGCACACCCTGAACGGTTCCGGTCTTGCAGTCGGCCGTACCCTGGTCGCGGTATTGGAGAACTATCAGCAGGCCGACGGTTCGATCCGCGTGCCTGAAGTCCTCAAACCGTACATGGGTGGCCTCGAGGTTATCGGCTAAATGAACTATCTGCCGCTGTTTCACAACCTTCGCGGCAGTCGTGTGTTGGTCGTCGGCGGGGGGGAGATTGCCTTGCGCAAATCCCGCCTGCTGGCCGATGCCGGTGCGCTGCTGCGGGTGGTTGCACCTGAAATCGAAGCACAACTGCGCGAACTGGTTGCCGGCAGCGGTGGCGAGTGCCTGCTACGTGGCTACGCCGAGGCGGATCTGGACGGTTGCGGGCTGATCATTGCCGCCACCGACGACGAAACGCTGAACGCACAAGTCTCCGCCGATGCCCATCGGCGTTGCGTACCGGTCAATGTGGTGGACGCGCCAGCCCTGTGCAGCGTGATCTTCCCGGCCATCGTCGACCGTTCTCCGTTGATCATTGCAGTGTCCAGCGGCGGCGATGCGCCGGTGCTGGCGCGTTTGATCCGCGCCAAGATCGAAACCTGGATTCCTTCCACCTACGGTCACCTGGCCGGGCTGGCGGCGCGATTCCGTCATCAGGTCAAAGGCCTGTTTCCGGATGTGCAGCAGCGTCGGGCGTTCTGGGAAGATGTTTTCCAGGGACCGATTGCCGATCGGCAACTGGCCGGGCAGGGCGGTGAAGCCGAGCGCTTGCTCCAGGCGAAAATCGATGGCGAAGCGCCAGTGGCTACCGGTGAGGTCTATCTGGTGGGCGCAGGGCCAGGTGACCCCGACCTGCTGACGTTCAAGGCACTGCGTCTGATGCAGCAAGCTGACGTGGTGCTGTACGACCGCTTGGTGGCGCCAGCGATTCTCGAACTGTGCCGTCGCGACGCCGAGCGGGTTTACGTCGGCAAGCGTCGTGCTGATCATGCAGTGCCGCAGGATCAGATCAACCAGCAATTGGTGGACCTGGCCAAGCAAGGCAAGCGTGTGGTGCGATTGAAGGGCGGTGATCCGTTCATCTTCGGTCGTGGCGGTGAAGAGATCGAAGAACTGGCGGCCCAGGGCATCCCGTTCCAGGTCGTGCCGGGGATCACGGCGGCCAGTGGTTGCGCGGCCTATGCCGGGATTCCGCTGACTCACCGCGATTATGCGCAGTCGGTGCGCTTTGTCACCGGCCACCTGAAGGACGGTTCCACCGATTTGCCCTGGGCCGATCTGGTGGCCCCGGCGCAAACCCTGGTGTTCTACATGGGGCTGGTGGGCTTGCCGATCATCTGCGAGCAGTTGATCAAGCATGGTCGCGCCGCCGATACCCCGGCGGCACTGATCCAGCAGGGCACCACGGTCAACCAGCGGGTGTTTACCGGCACCCTGGCGGACCTGCCACGCCTGGTGGCGGAGCATGAAGTGCATGCGCCGACCTTGGTGATCGTCGGTGAAGTGGTGCAACTGCGCGAGAAACTGGCGTGGTTCGAAGGGGCTCAATCAGACGTCTGAGTACCGCGTCGACCTCAATCGCGAGCAGGCTCGCTCCTACAGGGGATGTGTAAACGACACAAGTCCACTGTAGGAGCGAGCTTGCTCGCGATGGGGCCTTCAAAACCTGCACAAATCTCAACCCCTGCGCCAAACCCCTTTGCCGCTCAACCGCTCCCGATCATGGGCCGCGGTGAAGTCCTGGGCTGGCCCTTTTGGCACCACGCCCGTCGGGTTGATGGTGCGGTGGCTGGCGTAGTAGTGGTTTTTGATGTGGGTGAAGTCCACCGTCTCGGCGATCCCCGGCCACTGATAAATCTCCCGCAGCCAGTTCGACAGGTTCGGATAATCGGCAATCCGCTGCAGGTTGCACTTGAAGTGCCCGTAGTACACCGCATCGAAGCGAATCAGCGTGGTGAACAGGCGGATGTCCGCTTCGGTCAGGTACTCGCCAGCCAGATAACGGTTGGCGCCCAGCCGCAGCTCCAGGCGGTCCAGTTCGGCAAATACCTCATCGAAAGCTTGTTCATAAGCCTGTTGCGAGGTGGCAAAGCCGGCGCGGTACACGCCATTGTTCACCGCCGGATAAATCCGCTCGTTCAACGCATCGATCTCACCGCGCAACGGCGCCGGGTAGAAGTCCAGGTCGTTACCGGTCAGATCGTCGAAGGCGCCATTGAACATGCGGATGATTTCCGATGATTCATTGTTGACGATGCGATTCTGTTGTTTGTCCCACAGCACCGGTACGGTGACGCGGCCGGTGTAGTCGGCGGTATCGGCGGTGTAGCGCTGGTGCATGAAGTCGAAGTGATCGAGCTTGTCGCCGGTCGAGCCGAGGTGCTGGTCGAAGGTCCAGCCGTTTTCCAGCATCAACCAGCTGACCACCGAGACGTCGATCAGCTTTTCGAGGCCTTTGAGTTTGCGCAGGATCAGCGTGCGATGGGCCCACGGACAGGCCAGGGACACGTACAGGTGATAGCGCCTGGGTTCGGCCGCAAAACCGCCGACGCCGGTAGGCCCCGGCTTGCCGTCAGCGGTCAACCAGTTGCGACGCTGCGCCTGTTCACGCTGGAACGCGCCGTCCTTGCTGCTTTCGTACCACTTGTCCTGCCAGCGGCCATCCACTAACAAACCCATGTTCAAGACTCCTTAAATCCATAATCGATGGAGTCGAGTCTATTCCGATGAGTTCGAACAAAAAGCGCAAAGATCGGGCGAGAATGATCGATTAAATCGATTTATCCCGCGCGGCCCAGTATTTTTCAGCGGTTTCGAAGGCCTGTTCGCGGCTCTGTCCCAGGCCGCGCAGGGCCAGGGCCATGGTCGAGATCAGGGCCATTTGCGGATAGCTGTCGACCACATCGCCACGCCAGACCGCTTTCAAATGTTCAGGGTCAAGCGAGGCAGGTTTGACGTGACGCTGCGCCGACAACTGCGGCCATTCCTCGTCCCAGCTCACGCCGCCGGTGGTGCCGTACAGGTGGCTGTCGGCGTCCGGGTTGATCTCGATCTCGCCGCCATCGCCCTTGATCACGATGGCGGTGTCACCCAGCAGGCCGCTGGCATCGCGATGCACGGCCTGATAGCCAGGGTGGAAAATGCTCTGCAGACCGCAACGGGCGCCCAGCGGATTGAGAATCCGCGCCAGGGAGTGGATCGGCGAGCGCAGGCCCAGGGTGTTGCGCAGGTCGATCATGCGTTGCAGCTGTGGCGCCCAGTCCATCAAAGGCATGAAGGCCAGGCCGCCGTTATCCAGCGCGGAGCCGACCTGTTGCCAGTCGCGGCACAGCGGGATGTTCAATTCACCCAGCAGTTGTTCGCTGTACAGGCGACCGGCCGTGTGGGCGCCGCCGCCGTGCATGAAAATCCGCACGCCGTTTTGCGCCAGGCACTTGGCGGCCAGCAGATACCACGGCAGATGACGCTTCTTGCCGGCATAGGTCGGCCAGTCCAGATCCACCGCCAGCGCCGGAGGATTCAGGCGTTCGCGCAGGGCTTCGGTGAAACCGGCCATTTCCTCGGCGCTTTCTTCCTTGTGCCGCAGCAACATCAGGAACGCGCCGAGCTGGGTTTCCTCGACCTTTTCATCAAACACCATGCCCATGGCTTCGCGGGCCTCGACCCGGGTCAAGTCACGGGCGCCGCGCTTGCCTTTGCCAAGGATCCGCACGAACTGGGCGAACGGATGCTCGGCGGGCGTTTCGAGTGTCAGTGCTGGGTAATCGGTCATAAGCAATTCGTCGGTTTGGGCAGGCCCGCCAGTTTCGCGGCGAGTTTGGCGGGAGTGCCTTTGAACAGTCGGTTCAGGTGCAGGCTGTTGCCTTTTTCCGGGCCGAGTTTCAGGGCGGTGTATTTGATCAGCGGTCGGGTGGCCGGTGACAGCTGGAATTCGGCGTAGAAACTGCGCAGCAGTTCGAGGACTTCCCAGTGTTCGGGCGTCAACTCGATGTCTTCGGCAGCCGCCAGGGCACTGGCCACATCGGCGGACCAGTCACTGAGTTCGACCAGGAAACCGTCCTTGTCCAGTTCGATGGCGCGGGCGCCGACCGTCAATGCATTCATAGCCAACTGTTGACCTTGTCGTAGTGAATCGACAGTTCGACGAAGGCCGGGTAATCGATGGCGTTGGTCCAGTCTGGAACTGCAAGCGCACGGGCCTGGGCATCTTCGGCCAGCACGAACAGCTTCAGGCCGCGTGCGCTGAGCGCCGTGAACGGCGCGGTGCCTGGTTGCAACGCATAGGTGGCATCACCGGACAACAGCAACCCGTCGTTGGCGCCGATCACGCGCAGGCAACTGGTCAGGCGTTCGTCGCCGAAAGGGGAATGAGACAACACATGCAAAGTCGACATCAGAGGGTGATCACCTGGTCGTAACGGTCAATGAGGGCGGTGATTTCGTGGGCGGTCAACACCCGGGCTTCTTCCAGGGACAGGCCGCTGGGGTCCAGGCCGCGCTGGGCGATGCTGTCTCCGCAGGCAAACAGTTCCTCGACACCGAACATCGGCAGGGCTTGCAGGTTGGCGCTCAGGTCTTTCTGTTGCAGGGCCCTGGCGTTCTGACTGGCGGCCAACTGGAACACGCCGTCATCGAGAAACAACAGGCCGATCGGCAGGTCGAAGGCGCCCCCTGCCAGCACGATGTCCAGTGCTTCCCGCGCGCCCGGGCCGGACCATGGCGACTGGCGGCTGATGATCAATATGGATTTGGCCATGTCATGCGCCTCCGAAACAGATCAGACGGTCGGCATCCTGCGCCGCGTCATGCAATTGGCCGAGGCCGGACAATTCCCACGGCGCACCGACGGCAACCGCCTCGCGTTGATAGCGCTTGGCTTCTTCTTCATTCAACACGCCACGACGCAGCGCGGCGGCGATGCACACCACGCCATCGAGTCGATGGTCGCTGACGAATGCCCGCCATTGCTTGGGCAAGTCCGGTTCATCCTGGGGCGTGACCACGCTGGCGGACGCGTTGTAGACGCCATCCTGGTAGAAAAACAGCCGGACAATCTCGTGCCCGCCAGCCAGCGCGGCCTGGGCGAACAGCAGGGCGCGGCGCGAGGAGGGCGCGTGGGGGGCGGAAAATACGGCGATGGCGAACTTCATGACGGACTCGATCAGCGAAACTGTGGCCATGATAATGCTTTATCGGCGGGGCGGCTAAAGTGATGTTGTCTGCGCGGGCCTCTTCGCGGGCAAGCCCGTTCCCACAGTGATCTGTGCCATGCCAAAGATTGCGGTATGACCACAAAACCTGTGGGAGCGGGCTTGCCCGCGATGACAGCCTGGAGGACACCGCTCAGTGCGGACTTGAACGCGGTTGCGGTTCTATCCCGTACAGGTCGCAATACTCCAGCCAATCCATCCCGGCCATTTCCGCGACTTCGCGGTGTACTTCAAGGCGCTGGGCCTCATAGTCCTGAGGGGTGGCGGTGGTCAATTTGAGGGTCAGTTCCCAGGCGAACAGTCCGAGGCGCTCGGCTTCGGCTTCGAAGGCCTCATGCAAGCGTTCGTCACGGTACTGCGCCAGCGTTTCGCCCTTGACCTGGGCCAGCAACGGGTTGAGATGATCGAGGTCGTGGCGCAACTCGGGGCGCTCATCGAGAAATCTCTTGAGTGCTTGTTCATGCTGCAGTTCGGTTGCCGCCATGGTCGCTCCTTGAGAACCGATTACGAGGATTGCTTCTTGCCGGCCTTGGCCGCTGCCGCCAGGCATTCGAGGGCGAACTGTTCGGTGTAGGTCATCTGGATCGGCGTGGTTTCGCCTTTGACGGTTCTTTCGCCGTCGAGGATGTAGCGAATCCGCTTGTCGGTGACGCCGATTCGCTTGGCAATCCAGGACGGCGTCTGACCGATCTGGCTGATCAGCTTGTCGGCATATTCAGTGCTCGGTTTGTAGAACTCGGCATTAGGTGTCATCAGATTTCCAGTCAGGGGGGCGATGGGGCGTTATTGGCGCGACAGGGTGCGCGAATCGTTGCGCGCTGTCGCGGTATAAATGCAGTAAAGCAGAACGATACGGGCTGCCGGGGTGATAAAGTCCGCTTTTTCCCGATGAGTGAATGCAATGCGAATTCTGATGGTGGCGCTGGCCGTGACGTTGCTGGCCGGATGCGCCGGCTCGACGATGAACGACGCCCGCACCAAAGCCCCGTACAAGACCCTGACCTCGGAAAAACCGGGAAAAGACGTCGCCCAGTGCGTGCAGTTTTCCTGGCAGGACGAGGCTGTGTTCGGCGTCGATGCGGCTGCCTATTTGCAGCCAGGGGAGAAGGGCGGCACGACGGTTTACACCCGCTCGGCGGAGTCCTTCGTCGACGTGACCACCGATGCCTCGGGCACGGTGTTGAGCTATTACGCGCAGAAGGACGATTTCGTGGCCAAACGCCGGCTGGCGGCGTTGGCGACTTGTCTGTGATTTGAAGGTTTATTGCATACCCCTGTAGGAGCGAGCCTGCTCGCGATAGCGGTAAGTCAGTCGACATCAATGTTGAATGACAGTCCGCCATCGCGAGCAGGCTCGCTCCTACAGTGGTTTTGTGTGTTGGTCAGTAATTCAGGCGCTTCTGGAAGAAGTAGTGCTTGTGGCCCGGCGGGTAATCGGCAATGTGCCCGATCTCGCTGTAGCCGCATTTCTTGTAGAACCCAGGTGCCTGGAATTCGAAGGTGTCGAGCCACAGCCCGACGCAGCGTCGTTCCCGCGCCAGGTCCTCGGCCATCTGCATCAGTCGCGAACCCAGGCCCTGTCCCCGGGCCTGCTCCGGCACCACCAGCAAGTCGATATACAGCCACTGGTAAAACAATCGTCCATGCAGGCCGCCGAGGATCTCGTCGTTGTCGTCGCGCACCAGCAAGGCGATGTGCTCAGGCACGTTACCTTCGGCCTTCGAGCCGTTGTAGGCGCGCAAGGGTTTGAGGATGGCCTGGCGTTGTTCTTCCGTGGGGTTTTTCGACAGTTCGATACGCAGGTTCATGGCTATATCCTTATGGCAGTGAAACCGCAGCCTAACGTGGTCGCCGCCAATGTTCCATCAGTACCCGGCAGGTGGAACCGTCGCCTGCGCGCAGATGTCATTCATTAGTACGCGTCATTCCAGAGTGCGACCGATGAGGACACGCCGTGAATATCTTCGAAGCCCTGCGCGAAAGCCATGAACGCCAACGTACCTACGCCAAAGCCCTGATCCACACCAGCGGCGACAGCCCCGAACGTGTCGAGGCCTACAAACGACTCAAGTCTGAATTGCAGGCTCACGCCACGGCCGAAGAGCGGCATTTCTACATCCCGTTGATGGAGTTCGACAACGGAGTCGACCTCAGCCGTCATGGCATTGCCGAACATCACGAAATGGATGAAATGATGGAAGAACTGGACGACACCGAGATGTCCAGCCCGGCCTGGCTGGTGGCCGCTAAAAAGCTCTCGGAGAAGGTGCATCACCACCTCGAGGAAGAAGAGCAGAAGTTCTTCCAGATGGCCGGCAAGCTGCTCGATGACAAACAGAAAGAGTCGTTGGCCGGACAATACGAGAAGGAGTACAAGGCGCAGCTTGCCTGAGGGGGCAAAGGCTGTCCGTTTTCACTTAACATAGGGCCCTTCAGACCAATAACAGGACGCGTTGTCATGTCGAACACTGCCGAGCGGGTCAACATCCTGGAGTCTCAGGTGCTGTCCCACGACTGGTACCTGCTCAAGAAAATCACCTTCGATTACCAACGCAACAATGGCGAGTGGCAACGCCAGGTCCGGGAGGTTTACGACCGTGGCAATGGCGCGGCGATTCTCCTGTACAACCGCGAAAAGAAAACTGTGGTACTGACTCGACAATTTCGCCTGCCGGTGTTCGTCAACGGTCACGATGGGCTGTTGATCGAAGTGGCGGCGGGGCTGCTGGAAGGCGCGGCGCCTGAAGACCGTATCCGCGATGAAGCGGAGGAAGAGACGGGTTACCGCGTGCACCATGTGCAGAAGGTGTTCGAGGCGTACATGAGCCCCGGTTCGGTGACGGAAAAACTGCACTTCTTCATTGCCGAATACGACGCGAAGTCGAAAGTCAGCGACGGTGGTGGGCTGGAGGCGGAAACCGAAGAGCTGGAAGTGCTGGAGTGGACGTTCGATAACGCGCTCGAAGCGTTTTACCGTGGCGAAATCTGCGACGCCAAGACCATCATGCTGTTGCAGTATGCAGCGATGAAAAACCTCTTCGCCCAAGCATGATCAAAAGCCTGGCAGGCGTGCCGTGCCAGGCCATTGCCCACCCTCCAGCGTCAGCAACAACGCCTTCGCCTCAAGCCCACCGGCAAACCCGGTGAGCTTGCCCGACGCGCCAATCACCCGGTGACACGGCGCCACGATCGAAATCGGGTTCTTGCCATTCGCCGCACCCACCGCCCTGACCGCCGCCGGGTTGCCGATCTGTTCGGCGATCTGGCTGTAGCTGCGGGTCTCGCCGAACGGGATGGTCAGCAGCGCCGCCCAGACCTTCTTCTGGAATTCCGTGCCGGCAAAATCCAGATCCAGTTCGAAGCGATCGCGGGTGCCGGAAAAATATTCGCGTAGCTGCGCAGCCGTGCGCACCAGGATCGGATTGTCCGGCGCTTCGCTCATCGGCCCCAGGCGCACCCGGCCCGGTTTGTCGTTTTCCCAGAGGATGGCCGCCAGTCGTGAACCGTTCGCGACCAGCTTCAACTGGCCCACGGGTGAAGACACGGTGGTGCAGGTAGAGGTCATGCCAGGGCTCGCGCAAAATTGCTGAACAGGCGTTAAGGATACTGCCTCGACGGGGAGGCGCAATACGTAATCCCGACCATACTTGGCAACGGCTTTTGAAACGTTTCCCTGTTTAATGACAAGAAGAGACCGACTCATGAAGTACGAACCTTTTGCCAAATCGCTGATTGCGACCTCGTTGGCGCTCAGCTGCCTGACCGCCCATGCCGCCTCCGTGGCCCCGGCTACCGGGGAAAACGGCATGGTGGTCACGGCCCAGCACCTGGCCAGCCATGTGGGCGTGGATGTGCTGAAGAACGGCGGCAATGCCGTGGATGCGGCGGTCGCGGTCGGCTATGCGCTGGCGGTGGTGTACCCCGCGGCAGGCAACCTCGGCGGTGGTGGTTTCATGACCATTCAACTGGCGGACGGGCGCAAGACCTTCCTCGACTTCCGTGAAAAAGCGCCGCTGGCCGCCACCGCCAACATGTACCTGGACAAGGAGGGCAACGTCGTTCCCGATCTGAGTACCCGTGGCCACCTGGCCGTGGGCGTGCCGGGCACCGTTTCGGGCATGGAACTGGCGCTGTCCAAGTACGGCACCAAACCGCGCAAGGAAATCATCGCCCCGGCCATCAAACTGGCCGAAGACGGTTTCGTGCTGGAGCAGGGCGACGTCGATCTGCTGGACTATGCCACCGACATGTTCAAGAAGGACATCAAGGATTCCGGCGCGATCTTCCTGAGCAAAGGCGAGCCGATGCAGGTCGGCCAGAAACTGGTGCAAAAGGACCTGAGCAGGACCTTGCGGGAGATCTCCGACAAAGGCGCCGACGGTTTCTATAAAGGTTGGGTGGCTGACGCCATCGTCACCTCCAGCCAGGCCAACAAGGGCATCATCACCCAGGCCGACCTCGACAAATACAAGACCCGTGAACTGGCGCCCATCGAGTGCGACTACCGTGGCTACCACGTGGTTTCCGCACCGCCACCGAGTTCCGGCGGCGTGGTGATCTGCGAAATCATGAACATCCTCGAAGGCTATCCGATGAAGGATCTGGGCTATCACTCGGCCCAGGGCATGCACTATCAGATCGAAGCGATGCGCCACGCCTATGTGGACCGCAACAGCTATCTGGGCGACCCGGATTTCGTGAAGAACCCGATTGCCCACTTGCTGGATAAAAACTACGCGACCAAGCTGCGCGAAGCGATCAAGCCGCAAAAAGCCGCGATTTCCAGTGAACTCAAACCCGGTGTAGCGCCCCATGAAGGCAGCAACACCACGCATTACTCCATCGTCGACAAGTGGGGCAACGCGGTGTCGGTGACCTACACCCTCAATGACTGGTTCGGTGCCGGCGTGATGGCGAGCAAGACCGGGGTCATCCTCAACGATGAAATGGACGACTTCACCTCGAAGATCGGCGTACCGAACATGTACGGCCTGGTGCAGGGCGAGGCCAACGCCATCGCACCCGGCAAGGCGCCGCTGTCGTCCATGAGCCCGACCATCGTCACCAAGGACGGCAAAGTGGTGATGGTGGTCGGCACGCCGGGCGGCAGCCGCATCATCACCGCGACCTTGCAGACCATGCTCAACGTGATCGACTACGGCATGAACATCCAGGAAGCGGTGGATGCACCGCGTTTTCACCAGCAGTGGCTGCCGGAGGAAACCAACCTGGAAGCCTTCACCACCAGCCCGGACACAGTGAAAATCCTCGAAAGCTGGGGCCACAAGTTTGCTGGTCCACAGGATGCCAACCACCTGGCGGCGATCCTGGTCGGCGCGCCGTCCCTGGGTGGCAAGCCGGTCGGCAATAACCGTTTCTACGGGGCGAACGACCCACGGCGTAACACCGGGTTGTCGCTCGGTTATTGAGGGTTGTGTCCGGAGGGGGACGGGCTTATGTTCGTCCCCTGATCCATCGACGATTCAAGGAAGGAAATCATGACCACTGCGTTGTTAATCATCGACGTCCAACAGGCTTTGTGTTCCGGGGAGTACGAGTGCTTCGAGATTGGACGAGTCATCAATACCATCAATGACCTGTCTGCCCGGGCGCGCAAGGCGGGAGTGCCCGTGGTGCTGATCCAGCACGAAGAAGCGGGCAGCCCGCTGGCCCATGGCGCTGCCGGCTGGCAACTGGCTGAAGGTCTGGAAACCTCGCCAAAGGACCATCGCGTGCGCAAGACTACCGGGGATTCGTTCTACCAGACCAACCTGCAAAAACTGTTGCCGAAAGAGGACTTCGAGCGCCTGGTCATCTGCGGCCTGCAGACCGATTATTGCGTCAACGCCACCGTGCGCCAGGCCCTGAAACTGGGCTACGACGTGGTGCTGGCGGGCGACGCGCATTCCACCGTCGACAACGGCAACCTGACCGCCGAAGACATCATCGCCGAGCACAACAAGGACCTGAAGCGCCTGACCGGTTCCGTGGCGCGGATCGACGTAGTCCCGGCCAAGGACATCCACTTCTGAACCCACCACATTCTCTGTAGGAGCGAGCTCGCTCGCGAAAAACCTGAGAGCAACGCGTTTTATCCAGAAAACACGTGCCATTGTTCGCGACCATCGCGAGCAAGCTCGCTCCTACAGTAATCCCGGTTGACCCACCAACCCTGTGGGAGCCAGCCTGCTGGCGATGGCGTCATTACAGAGACTGACTCATCGCTCCTGCACCGCCCCGAAAATCTCGATCAGCTCATTCAGAAACGCACTCACCAGGTCCCGCTGCCGCGCCGAATGCCGCACCGCCGCATGAAAGCTCACCTCATAGCGCAACAGATCCGGGTTCAGCGGGTGTAACTGCCCTAGTTGTTCATGGCGGGTGGCGTAGTGCTGCGGCAGAAACCCCAGGTGCTGACCGGACAGGATCAGCAGGGCCGCGCCGTCCATGCTGTCGGTGAGCACGGTCAGGCGCTCGATGGACGTGGGGGCCGGCATTTCCGGCAGGGGATGGCTCGGCCAGACCCAGTCGAACCCGCTGACATCTTCCCGGGTCAGTGCGCCGACTTGTCCGAACAGCGGGTGCGAGGGCGCGCAATAGGCGATCTGGGTTTCCGGGAACAGCGGGAAATAATCGATGCTGGGCAGGCGATGCCAGAAGTAACCGATGGCCAGGTCGATATGGCCGTTGATGATTTTTTCTTCCAGCAGCGACGACGACAGTTCGGTGAAATGGAAGTACAGCCCTTCGTGCCGCGCCCGCAAACGGGCAATGGCCTGGCCGATTTTCCTGTTCGCCACCGGGTCGATTTGCCCCAGCAGGCCGATGTTGATGCTGCCCGAGACTTTGCGGTTGATGTGCTGCACCTCGACCCGAAAACCTTCGGCCGCCGCCAGCAAGCGCCGGGCCGCCTCGATGAATTGAGTGCCTTTGGGTGTCACGGAAAACCCGCCGCGCCCGCGTTCGCACAGGCGGAAACCGACCCGGGCTTCCAGCGTCGCCAACTGCGCGCTGATCGTGGGTTGTGTGGTGTTGAGTGCGGTTTGCGCCGCCGAGATGCCGCCCGCTTCGACGACGGTCAGAAATACCCGGATCAGGCGCAGATCCAGTTCCGTTACAGTTCCCAGCATGGGGTCTCCCGATTCTCGCTTACATAGATGCTGATCTATGTGAACAGTGTGCCTGCGATATTTTACTGCCCGGACTCACGCCCTACATTGCCGTGAAACCAGCGTCATCGTCAGTTTTTTCTGGAGTTTCACCTGAACTGGACGTCGTAGCGAGCGCTGTACCCACAAAAACAACAAACAACAGCATAGGAACAATCGTATGTCAGGTTCCCCAGTGTCTGCGCACGCCACCGAGGCGAGCGGCGGGTTGGCCATCGAAGGCCACTCCATCGACTACATCCCGGAAAACGAACGTCACGCCAAACTCAGCAGTCAGGGCCCTTTCTGGTTCCTGGGCAACTTCCACTTCTTCACCATCTCCATCGGTTTTGTCGGCCCGAGCCTCGGCCTGTCTGCGCTGTGGACCATGCTCGCCGGTGCCCTGGGCATTATGTTCGGCACCATCTTCATGGCGTTCCACGGCTCACAAGGCCCGGAAATGGGCCTGCCGCAGATGATCCAGTCCCGCGCCCAGTTCGGCTATCGCGGGGTGATCCTGGCGTTGATGGCGACGATGTTTGTGTTCGTCGGCTTCAACGTGGTGAACATCTCGCTGATCATGAACGGCCTTGAACATGTGTTCGGCATCGACCCGACCATCGTCGCCGTGGCCGTGGTGCTGATCGGCGCGCTGTTGTCGATCTACGGCCACGACCTGATGCACAAGGCCTTCAAGTGGGCCTTGCTGGCGACCTTGCCGCTGTACGCACTGGTGACCATCGCCCTGATGTTCGGCGCGGGCCAGGAAGGCGTCACGCCAGCGGCCGACCTGGGCTTCAACTGGGTGGCCTTCGCCACGCTGTTCGCCATCGGTGCCAGCTACAACATTTCCTATGCCCCCTACGTGTCTGACTATTCCCGTTACCTGCCGAAAAACACCAGCCGGGCGAAACTGATCGCGGCGGTGTTCATTGGCGCCTCGTTGTCCGGCAGCTGGATGATCGGACTCGGCGCCTGGCTGGCGCAGGAGCTGAAAGTGGCGGATGCGCTGGTGGCGTTGAACCAGGTCGGCTCCTCGATGGTGCCGGGGCTGGGCAATCTGCTGGTGATCGTCTCGGTGGCGGGCTTCCTGCCGATCATCGCCCTCAACACCTACAGCGCCATGCTGACGCTGCTGACCGGTGTCGACTCGATCAGGAAAATCACCCCGACACCCCGCGCCCGTGTGCTGTCGATCAGTGTGATCAGCGTCATTCTGTTGACCTGCGTGCTGTCGATCAAAGGTGACGGCATCGCGCTGTTGAACACCTTCCTGGTGCTGTTGCTGTACTTCCTCGTGCCGTGGACCGCCGTCAATCTGGTGGACTACTTCTTCGTGCGCAAGGGTCGTTATGCGATCCCGCATTTCTTCACGCCGAAGGGCATCTACGGCGCCTGGCAATTTCGCGGCATCGTCTCGTACCTGATCGGCTTCGCCGCCATGGTGCCGTTCTTCTACATCTACGATGCCGCCGCCGGCAAAGAGGTCTTCGTCGGCCCACTGGCGCGAGTGCTGGAAGGCGTGGACATCGCCTGGCTGGTGGGCCTGGTGGTGTCGGGCCTGACGTATTACCTGCTCAGCCGTTCGATCGATCTGGCCGCCGAACGCCGGGTGATCGACACGCTGAGTGAAAGCGACATCGTCGCCATGACCCATTCATCTGCGGAGGCAGGGCGTTGAACAGCGTAAAAAATACCGTGGTCGCCTGTTGCCAACTGGCACCGAGAATCGGCGACCTGGCCTACAACCGCACGCTCACCGAACGCGCGATCCGCCGGGCAGCCTTACAGGGCGCGCAAGTCGTGGTGCTGCCCGAGCTGGTGCAGAGCGGCTATCTGTTCGCTGACCGCTTTGAGGCGCTGTCGCTGGCGGAAACCGTGGACGGCCCGACCTTGCAACTGTGGCAGGCCCTGGCCCGTGAGCTGAACCTGGTGATCGTCGGCGGATTCTGCGAGCGCCTGCCCGGTGATGAACTGGCCAACAGCGCGGCGATGATCGACGCCAACGGCCTGCGCGCGGTGTACCGCAAGGCGCATCTGTGGGATGCAGAGAAGGACATCTTCACCGCTGGCGATGCGCCGCCACCGGTAGTCGAAACGGTGCATGGGCGGCTGGGCATGCTGATCTGCTACGACCTGGAGTTCCCCGAGTGGGTGCGTCTTGCGGCGCTGGCCGGGGCCGATCTGCTGTGCGCGCCGGTCAACTGGCCCGACGGTCCGCGGCCGCAGACCGAGCGCCCGGCCGAAGTGCTGCGGGTGCAGGCCAATGCCTCGGTCAACCGCATGTTCATCGCCGCCTGTGATCGTTATGGCCATGAGCGTGGAGTCGGCTGGGTGCAAGGCTCGGTCATCGTCGATGCCGATGGCTACCCGTTGGCCGGGCCGGCGGAGCAGGGCGGCGAGCAGATGTTGCTGGCCACCCTGAACCTCGCCGAGGCGCGCAACAAGCGCATCAGTGCCCGCAATGATCTGCACAAGGACCGCCGACCATCGTTGTACGGGTTGCACAGCGGTTTGTAACTGCTGATGTCAAAGTGCGCTGGACCCCTTCCCGAGCCTATGGCATCGTCCAGACGACAAAAACCATGCAGTGAACGGGATCGCAATGATTGAGGAGGAGATCAAGGCCGGCGACAACACGTCCATGGCCACGCTGAAGGCGTTCAATCGCTGCGTGTTGCACGTTGGACGGCTGGCGCGGGAAAGTGGCGCGTCGCGCTTCATCGCCGACGGTTTGCAGGCATTCGGTCAACTGGTGCCGTTTGCGTCGGCCTGGTGGGGCGAAATGTCTACGCCGGGTCCCAATGTCGTCCCGCAGAGCTGGATGCACGGCAGCATCAATCTCCCTGAATCCTTTGCCGCCGAATGGCATCCGGTGGCGGCAAACGATCAGTTCTCCCATACCACCCTGAGTCAACCCGGCGAGGTGGTGCGTGATAAAGGGTTCAACGACCCGTGCGAAGCCGTCAACGATTTCGCCCGGCGTTACGATCTCTACCACTTGATGGGCATCACCTTTGAGTTGCCCGAGAGTGGCTTGATGTTCTTCGTTTGTCTCTACCGCGGCCAGCACGAACAGCATTTCGATGAACACGAGGCCGAGCTGTTTTCGGCATTCTGCGATCACCTGTTCCAGCTGTGGCGGTTCCAGGTGCAGGACATGATTCGCTTCGACACCGATGATGGCGCAAGCGACTTCGGTGTTGCGCGCATGGACGGCAGCCTGCTGTATGTCGGCGCCCGACTGTGCGCAGCGATTCAGCGTGAACTGCCCGGCTGGAACGGTTCAATGCTGCCGGTCGAAGTTGTCTCACAGTTGCAAAAAGCGCCCTGCGTGGTTCGTTTGGGCCGCTGCGCGTTGACCCTGAGCCCCAATGCCGAACATGTCATCTTGTCCCTCGAAGCGCCATCACGGGCCGAAGGCCTGGCGCCTCGGGAACGCACGGCGGCGATGTTGTTCGCCGCCGGCCATTCCTACAAGGAAATCGCCAAACTCCTGTCCCTTAGCCCGGCGACCGTGCGTACTTACCTGCGCAATTGCTATTTGCAGCTCGGCGTGAAAAGCAAGGTGGAACTGGGTTCGGTCCTGCGTTCGCCCGGTTCGTTGATTGAGTCTGCGCGCCGCGATTAATCGCGTCATTTCAACTATTTGCCTCACCCCTCCTCATTTGCAGAGGTCCATTCGAACGCTGCGCCCTATAGGGTAGGCCCTGTCTATCAGGGGCTGGCGCAGTCGCCTCGGACCGCTTCAAAACAATAAGAACAGGGGTGAGGCATTTGAGACTTTCCAGGCTTTTTGTCGCCGTTGCGGCGACGACGGCATTTTCCGGCATGGCGTTGGCGGCGACACCCGCCGACACGGTCATGCGCAATGGCTACGTCTACACCGTCGATGGCCAGAATTCCGTGCAGCAGGCCATTGCCATTTCGGGCGGCAAGATCGTCTATGTCGGCAGCGATGCCGGGGTCGACGGCTACATCGGCAAACAAACACAACTGATCGACCTGGCCGGGCGCATGCTGATGCCCGGTTTTGTCGATGCGCACATGCATCCCGGCGATGGCGGCCGCGCCATGACGCTGTGCGACCTGAAATACCAGACCATGACCCGCGCGCAGTTTCAGGCGAGCATCCAGGCCTGCCTCGATGCCGACAAGGACAAGGGCCCGGACGTGTGGCTGGAAGTGGGCAGCTGGGATCGCATGGGCATGACCGGGCTCGACGGCGACGCGGACAAATCGACCCTGGATGCGCTCAAGACCCGGCGTCCGATCCAGGTGCGCTCCACCGACTTCCACACCGTGCTGACCAACTCTCGCGGCCTGGAACTGGCCGGCATCAACAAGAACACCGCTGACCCCGAAGACGGCAAATACCGACGCGACAGCGCCGGCAACCCGAACGGCATCTGCGAAGACGGCGCCGCCGAATCGTTGGCCGCCGTGGTGCCGCCCGCCACCGACGCGGAAAAACTCAATCAGGTTCGCGCAGCCCTCGACGCCATGCGCCGGCAAGGCATCACCAGTTTCATGGATGCGCTGTCGGGCCCGGAAAACGGCAAAGCCTTCACCAGCCTGCAAAAGTCCGGCGAGCTGACCGCCCGGGCCTTGCTGGCGATCAAGCTGGACCCGGCCGCCGCTGCCGCCGACCCGGTGAAAACCATCGCCGAGGCCAAGGCCCTGGCCAGCACTTACGACCAGGGCGAAGTGCATGTCGCGCCGGGCGTGAACATGCGCCACGTCAAACTGTTCATGGACGGCATCATCAATGCCCCGGCGGACACCGGCGCCATGTTGACCCCGTACCTGCACAACAGCGGCACCGACAAGGCGCCGAAGTGGACGCCGGGCAAGAACCTGGGCGAACTGTACTTCCCGCCGCCAGTGCTCAATCCGTTGTTGCTGCAAGCGGTCAAGGCCGGTCTCGATCCACATCTGCACGCCACCGGCGAGCGCGCGGTGCGCGATGCACTGGACAGCGTCGCCTACGTGCGCAAGGAACTGCCAGGTCAAGACTTCCGCCCGGCCATCGCCCACGCCGAGTCTGTCGACCCTGCCGACTATTCACGCTTCAAGGCACTGGACGTCACGGCCACCATGTCGTTCCAGTGGGCACAGCAGGCACCGTCCACGGTCGACGGCACCCGTGATCACCTTGGCGTCGAGCGATTCGAGCGCATGGAACCCTCGGGCAGCATCGCCCATGCCGGCGGTCGAGTGGCGTTTGGCAGCGATTGGCCAGTCGATCCGCTGGATGAATTCCTGGCGCTGAAAGTCGGTGTCACCCGTTCCGGCGACCCGACCAATCCGCACAGCTATGGCCCCAAGTATGCTGGACGACTCAACGCCGATCCGGCGCTGTCGCGAGCCGAAGCGCTGCGCAGCATCACCCTTGGTTCCGCCGAGCAGTTGAAGCTGGACGCGGTGCTGGGTTCGGTCGAAGTCGGCAAATTCGCTGACCTGATCGTGCTCGACAAGAACTTCATGCAGGTGCCCGAGGAGGAACTGGGCCGCAATGACGTGCTGCTGACGCTGGTCGGCGGCAAGGTCGTGTGGGCCAAGGCGCCGTTCCTGGGGCTCGCGCCACAGGTTGTTTCCCAAGCTGTTACTTCCCGATCCGCCCTATAAAAACCAGAGAGCGTTCCGATGCGATTGATTCCAAACCTGTTGGCCGCCGCGCTGGCCTTGTCGTCGGTGCAGGCCATGGCCGCCGCTGACCTGGTGTTGTTCAACGGCAAGGTCTTTACCGCCGAACCCGGCCAGGCGCTGGTGCAGGCTGTAGCGGTGCAAGACGGCAAGATTCTGAAAGTGGGCAGCGATGCCGAAATCAATGCCTTGGCCGATGCCAAGACCCAGCGCATCGACCTGGCGGGCAAAGTGTTGATGCCGGGCATGATCGACACCCACAGCCACCCGGTCTCGGGCGCTTTCGACAGCATGAAGGCCAACCTGCTGGACGAGGTCAAACCCTTGCCGGAACTGGAGCAATGGTTGATCGAAGAGGACAAGGCCGGGCGTGCCCGCTCCGGCGATGTGATCAGCGTGGCCGGGGTCAGTTCGGCCTACTGGGAGAAGAGCCGTGAGCTCGGAAAAGTGTTCAACCAGGGGCGCTGGGCCGATCAACCGATTGTCTTCAGTGGCATCGACGGCCACACCGGTTGGGCCAACAACGCGATGCTCAAACGTCTGAACATCGACGCGGCACTGGTCAAGGGCCTGCCGGAGAAAGAGCGCAGTTTCGTCGGCCATGAAGCGGACTTCACCCCTAACGGCTACTTCGCCGAATCCCGCTGGGACGTGGTGCGCAACGGTATTCCGGCGCCGAGCCCGGAGGCCATGCTCAAGGCCGCTCGCGAGGCGGTGAAAATCAACAATCAATTCGGCGTCACCGCCTGGATGGACGCGGCGGCGAACGGCGGCAGCGAAGATTCGCTGTTCGATTTCCATGCCACCGCCGAAAGTGTCGGCGTGCTGCCGCTGTACAAGGAGCTGGCGCAGAACGGCGAACTCAGTGCCCACGTCGCCGCGTTGATGGTCACCAACCCGAAGAGCAAACCCGCCGACCTGGAGGTGATTGCCACGGTGATGAAGCAATTCGAGGGTGTGCCTAACCTGACGTTCCCCGGCGTGAAGATATTTGTCGACGGCATTCTCGAGTTCCCGGGACAAACGGCGGCAGTCGTCGTGCCGTACAAGAACAGCCACAAGGACGGTCAACTGCTGACCGACCCGGCGCACTTTGGCGAACTGGTGGTGGCGGCGGAAAAACGCGGCTGGATCGTGCACATGCACGCCGTCGGCGACCGCGCGGTGCGCGAGGCGCTTAATGGCGTGGCCTATGCGCGCAAGCTCAGCCCGACACCCGTGCCCCACAGCATCGCGCACCTGCAACTGGTCAATCCCAAGGAGTTTCCCCGCTTCAAAGAACTGGGCGTGATCGCTTCGATGCAACTGCTGTGGGCCACCGGCGAGTCCTACACCGTCGAACTGGTCAAACCTTACATCAGCGCTTTTGCCTACGGTTACCAGTATCCCGCGCGGTCCCTGCATAACGCCGGCGCGACGATTGCCGGTGGCAGCGACTGGCCGGTGTCGAGCGCCAACCCGTTCAACGCCATTGCCCAGGCCAGCACGCGCAAAGGTCCGTTGGGCGTACTCAATGCCAAGGAAAGCATCGACCGTCAGACCATGTTCTACGCCTACACCATCAACGCGGCGAAAACCCTGCGCCTTGATCAGCAGATCGGTTCGCTGGCACCGGGCAAGCAGGCCGACCTGATCATCCTCGACCGCGATGTGTTCAAGGTCAGCGATGACGACCTGTTCGAAACCAAAGTCCTGAACACCTTCTTCGCCGGCAAGCAGGTCTACGCCCCCGCGTCCTGACCTGCGTACACCCAGCTCACGCAAAACCAGCCAGCCCCTCGTAGCGCGAGGGGCCTGGCATCGCCATGCCTGAAATTCCCCGTACGCCATAACAACAAGAGAACTGTATGAACGCACTTTCAGCATTGACCCTCGCCGCACTGGCACTGGCCCCCCTGACCAGCCAGGCCCTGGTCCTCAACGATGATTTCAGCCTGGAGATGACCCTGGGCGTCGTCAGCGACTACCGCACCCGCGGCATCTCGCAGACCCTGGGTGATCCGGCGGTGCAGGGCGGCGCAACGCTGCTGCACAGCAGCGGCCTGTACATCGGCGCCTGGACCTCCAACGTGGATTTCGGCGGCGGCTTCGACACCCGGCAGGAGCGTGAGTACTACGCCGGTTACTACTGGCAGGCGACGGACGCCATCAGCCTGGACCTGGGCTACATCAAGTACGACTACCCGAAAAACTCCGAATTCAACCTCAGTGAGGCGTACGCCGTCCTCGACCTGTACGGCCTGAAGCTGGGTGCTTTTTACTCCAAGGACACGCCGAACTTTTTCGGCGAGGACCAGGACACCCTTTACACCTACGTGGGCTACAAAATCGATTTGCCGGCCGAAGTCGGCCTGGACCTGCGCTTTGGGCGCAACGATGTGAATGATCCCGCGTTCTGGTCCGCCAATGGCGATAGCCGTGAGTCTTACTACGAGTGGGAAGCCAAGCTGACCCGCGACTTCGTCGGCGTGACCTGGGGGTTGAGCTATGTCGATACCGACTTGTCGAAAAGCGAGTGCAGCAGTTGGTACGGCTATGACGACCTCTGTTCGGCGACAGTTGTAGCCAGCGCCACCAAGACCTTTTAAATTCCGTCCCTGACAACAAAAACAGTTCCACAAAGGAAACACCCTCATGAGTGCGCAACGCAGTCCCCTGATCGAGACCCGCTCGATCGATTTCATTCCCGAGGCTGAGCGACACGGCAGTCTCTACAGCCAGTTCACCCTGTGGCTCGGCGCCAACCTGCAAATCACCGCCATCGTCACCGGCGCCCTGGCCGTGGTGCTGGGCGGCGATGTGTTCTGGTCGCTGATCGGCTTGCTGATCGGGCAAGTGCTCGGTGGTGCCGTGGTGGCGCTGCACGCGGCACAAGGGCCGAAGCTCGGGCTGCCGCAGATGATCTCCAGTCGCGTGCAGTTCGGGGTGTATGGCGCGGCGATCCCGATTGTCCTGGTGTGCCTGATGTATCTGGGTTTCAGCGCCACCGGCGCGGTGCTGTCAGGGCAGGCGATCGCGCAGTTGATCAGTGTCAGCGACAGTGCCGGCATCCTGATCTTCGCGGCGTGCATCGCGTTCCTGACGATCTTCGGCTATCGGGTGATTCACCTGGTCGGGCGGGTGGCCAGCGTGCTGGGCATCATCGCCTTCGCCTACCTGTTCACCCGGTTGATGACCCTCAACGACATCGGCCTGCTGCTCGACAATCGTCATTTTGCCTGGAGCACCTTCCTGCTGGCGGTGTCGCTCTCGGCATCCTGGCAGATCGCCTTCGGCCCCTACGTGGCGGACTACTCGCGCTACCTGCCGAGCAAGACTTCGTCCTGGAAAACCTTCACCGCCGTGGGCCTCGGCACAGTGCTGGGGGCTCAGACTTCGATGGTGCTGGGGGTGTTCGCCGCCGCACTGGCCGGGGCCAGTTTCCGTGGGCACGAAGTGGCGACCATTGTCGGCCTGGGCAGTAGCGGTGTGATCGCGTCCTTGCTGTACCTGAGCATTGTGTTCGGCAAGGTCACGGTGTCCACCCTCAACGCCTACGGCAGTTTCATGTGCATCGCCACCATCATCAGTGGCTTTCGTCGGCGCCTGGAAATCACCGCCCGCCAGCGCATGCTGTTTGTGCTGCTGATCGTCGCGGCATCCACCACGCTGGCATTGCTGGGGCAGTACTCGTTCCTCAACTCGTTCAAGTACTTCATCCTGTTTTTGCTGACGTTCTTCACCCCGTGGAGCGCGATCAACCTGGTGGACTACTACTTCATCAACAAAGAACGTTACGACGTTCCGGCGCTGTCCGACCCGAACGGGCGCTACGGTCGCTGGAACGTGCTGGGGATCAGCGTCTATGTGATCGGCGTGTTGATCCAGTTGCCCTTTGTCGACACTCATTTCTACTCCGGGCCGATGGTTGCGCAACTGGGCGGCGTGGATATTTCCTGGATCGTCGGGCTGCTGGTGCCGGGTGTGATCTATTACGCGCTGGCCAAACCGTCGATGAGTGCGGTGGTGGTTGAGCGGGGTTAATGCTCGCCACAAGTTCAGCGTTTACTGGCGCTCGGGAAGCTTCCATCGCTGGCGCAACCGCTCGTACTGCGCTTGCGGCAGTTGCACCAGCACCGGGGATTTGCCCGGGTCGAGCCAATCGAACAGCCGTGCGATATTCGCCGGGTCCATGGCTGTACAGCCTCGGGTCGGTGCCGTGGGGCCGCGCCAGATGTGGAAGAAGATGCACGAGCCGGCTGCGGGCGTGGCCGGGGTGTTGTGCTGGATGACGATGCCTTGTCGGTACAGCTCATCCGAGCGGCGCATCCGTTCGGAGCTGCTCCAGTCCTTTTTCACGACCGCTGCGTCGACCAGTTCGTTGTAACGCGTGGACTGGCTGTCATCCACGCATTCGATGGTCGGCGTCAACGGTAGATACGGAAGTCGGGTTTCGGCCGAAGGCGCGTAGCCAAACGCCGTGCCCAGCTTGAACATGCCGGCCGGCACCTTGCCATCGCCTTCCTGTTTGACCGGTCCTTCAGGTTGCCCGATATCGAGCAGCCCCTTGCCCCAGCCCATGCCGTTCTTGCCGAGAACGACTGCAAAGGGCGCTTCGAATTTTTCAAAGGTCTGCCCGTGCCGTTCATAGCGCTGGGCAGTGCCCTGGATGTCATCCCAGTTTTTACTGGTGACCACGATCAGTTGGTCGCTGCCGTCGAGTCCCTGGGCCATTGCGGTCAGCGGAATAAACGCCACCGACAGGGCCTTGAGCAGAATGTTCATGGTGCAAGCGGCGTGATGGGGAAGTCCATGACGTCCGGCTTCTGCGGATTCCCGCTGTACGTGAAGTGCCACCACTCGGCCGAATAACCCACGAAGCCTTCCTTGGCCATGGCACTGGTCAGGCGCTGGCGATTGGCTTTGGCCGTGGCGTTGATCAGCGCCGAGTCGGTATGCGCCCGCTCATCGAAGCAATCGAAACCGGTGCCCATGTCGAGTGCGCCGTCGTGCCAGCGCTGGCCGTAAGGGGCGGTGCAATCCACCTGCATGGCCGAAGGTGTCCAGGTGTCGGCGGGCAGGGCGTCGGGGCCGGTCATCGTCAGGTCGACGGTGTTGCCCCGGGAGTGATTGGACACCCGGGCCACATAACCCAGGCGCCAGAAGTCCTGCTTGTCGACCCGTGGATAGAACTCGGTCTTGAGCGGGTCGCCGGGTTCGGTGGCGAAGCGTCCCATGTCCGCCACTGCGCGGGTCGGGCGATAGCAGTCGAATACCTTCAAGCCGTAACCCTCGGCTTTCAGTGAACTTTGCACTCGGGCCAATGCCTTTGCAGCGTCCTGCGACAGCAGACACTCCGCCGCCTGGTATCCGTCGAGCGGATGCCCGGTGAAGTTGTGCGCGCTGGCGTAGCGGATGTCCTGCTCGATGCCCGGGTCGACGCTGCGCACATACACCATGTACCCGGGTTTCGACGCGTCGGCCAGGCACGGCGTGGCAAGGCTCAGGCACAGCAACAACAGACAGGGTGAACGCGACATCGGAAACGGCTCCATGCATGACCAGTCATTCCATCATGGCTTGAAACCGTCCGTACCTCCATGAAGTTGTTGATCGGCGTGATAGGACGAACGCACCAGCGGCCCGGATGCCACGTTCTTGAAGCCCATGCGCGTGCCTTCCTCGGCGAACCAGGCAAAAGTGTCCGGGTGCACGAAGCGCTGCACTGGCAAGTGGCTGCGCGAAGGTTGCAGGTATTGGCCGAGGGTCAGCATGTCGATGTCGTGCTCGCGCATGCGCTGCATGACCTCAATGACTTCCTCGTCGGTTTCGCCCAGGCCCAGCATCAGGCCGGATTTGGTCGGCACATGGGGCACCGCTTGCTTGAATTTCTGCAGCAGGTCCAGCGACCACTCGAAGTCCGAACCCGGCCGCGCGGCCTTGTACAGGCGCGGTACGGTTTCCAGGTTGTGGTTGAACACATCCGGCGGCTCATGGGCGGTGATCGCCAGGGCCACGTCCATGCGTCCGCGATAATCCGGCACCAGGGTTTCCAGTTGGATGCCGGGGGACAGCTTGCGGATTTCCCGCAGGCAATCGACGAAGTGTTGGGCACCACCGTCGCGCAAATCGTCGCGGTCCACCGAGGTGATCACCACGTATTTCAGGCGCAGCTCGGCGATGGCCACGGCCAGGTTCATCGGCTCGTTGGCGTCCAGCGGCTTGGGCCGGCCATGGCCGACGTCGCAGAACGGGCAGCGACGGGTGCAGATGTCACCCATGATCATGAAGGTCGCCGTTCCGCCGGAAAAACACTCGCCCAGGTTCGGGCAGGACGCCTCTTCGCAGACGCTGTGCAGCTTGTGCTTGCGCAGCAGGGCCTTGATGCGGTCGACCTCCGGCGAAACCGGGATGCGCACGCGAATCCAGTCGGGTTTGCGCGCAAATTCATCCGTGGGAATGATCTTCACCGGAATCCGCGCGACCTTTTGCGCGCCGCGCAGTTTGGTGCCGATTTCTACTTTCGCCGGGCTCTTGCCGGTCGATTCGACAATGGCATTCATGATGTTTTCCTTGTGCAGCAGGGAGCAGAACCTGTAGGAGTGAGCCTGCTCGCGATAGCGGTGGATCAGGCTCTATTCATGTTGACTGATACGACGCTATCGCGAGCAGGCTCGCTCCTACAGGGGATTTGTGTGGATTGCTCAGTCGCGGTAGACCGGGAAGTCGGCACACAAGGCAGCAGCCTGCCGTGCGACATTGGCCTCGATATCGGCATCGCCCAGGTGATCGAGGATGTCGCAGATCCAGCCCGCCAACGCGATGCTTTGCGCTTCCTTGAAGCCGCGACTGGTAATCGCCGGCGTACCAATGCGCAAACCGGAAGTCACGAAGGGCGATTGCGGATCGTTGGGCACGGCGTTCTTGTTCACGGTGATGCCGGCACGGCCGAGGGCGGCGTCGGCGTCTTTGCCGGTGAGGCCCTGGCGGATCAAGCTGACCAGAAACAAGTGGTTATCCGTGCCGCCGGACACCACGTCATAACCGCGCTCGATAAACACCTGCGCCATGACCTGTGCGTTGCGGATCACTTGCGTCTGATAGGTCTTGAAGCCTGGCTCCAACGCTTCCTTGAAGCACACGGCCTTGGCGGCGATCACGTGCATCAGCGGGCCGCCCTGACCACCGGGGAATACCGCGGCATTGAGCTTCTTCTCAAGCTCCGCATTGGACTTGGCCAGAATCAGACCACCGCGAGGGCCGCGCAGGGTCTTGTGGGTCGTGGTGGTGACCACGTCGGCGTAGGGCAGGGGATTGGGGTACAGACCCGTGGCCACCAGCCCGGCAACGTGGGCCATGTCGACGAAGAAGTACGCGCCGACCTTGTCCGCGATCTGGCGGAAACGCGGGAAGTCCAGGGTCTTCGAATAGGCCGAGAACCCGGCGATGATCATCTTCGGCTTGTGCTCGACCGCCAGGCGCTCGACTTCGTCGTAGTCGATCAGGCCCGTGGTGGTGTCGATGCCGTACTGCACGGCGTTGTAGAGCTTGCCGGAAAAGCTCACCTTGGCGCCGTGGGTCAGGTGACCGCCGTGGGCCAGGCTCATGCCCAGCACGGTGTCGCCGGCTTGCAGCAGGGCCAGATAAACCGCGGCGTTGGCCTGGCTGCCGGAGTGTGGCTGGACGTTGGCGTAATCGGCGCCAAACAGCTGTTTGGCGCGATCGATGGCCAGTTGCTCGACCACGTCGACGTGCTCGCAACCGCCGTAGTAACGCTTGCCCGGATACCCTTCGGCGTACTTGTTGGTCAGGCCGCTGCCTTGTGCCTCCATCACCCGCTGGCTGGTGTAGTTTTCCGAGGCGATCAGTTCGATATGGTGTTCCTGCCGCGCATCTTCGGCGTTCATCGCCGCCAGCAGTTCGTCGTCATAGCCGTTGATCTGGTCGTGCTTGCTGAACATGGTGTGGTCCTTTTTCGGATTCGGGAAATGCCCAGGGGGCTTCAAGCGTCGGCGTGTTCTGCGGTCAGGCGTTCATAGGCGTCTTGATCCAGTAGATCGCTCAACGCCTGGACATCGACCGGTTTGAAGCGAAAGAACCAGCCTTCGCCCAAGGGGTCTTCGTTGACCAGTTCCGGGGTGCTCTCCAGTGTCGCGTTGATCTCGACCACTTCACCGTCCAGCGGCATGCCGATACTGCTGGCGGCCTTCACCGACTCCAGCACCGATACTTCCGTGCCTGCATCGAAGGCGCCCAGTTCAGGCACTTGAACGAACACCACATCCCCCAGCGCCTGCTGGGCAAACGCCGTGATGCCGACGGTGACCAGGCCATTGCTCTCAAGGCGCAACCATTCGTGATCGACGGTAAAACGCAACTGGCTCATATCAACTCCTTATTGTTTTAAGGCTCGAGGCGGGGCGACGAGCGGGTTGCAGGAGTGAAAGCAAGGTCGGTGCCAATGTTGATTAGTTGTTTTAAATCAATGGCTTGTCGTGATTTTGTGAAGTGCGAGAGATTTCATCCGTATTGAAATCAGTACGGACAAGCAGGGCTGTGGGCGCAGACGCCGTAAATGCAGGTGGGAAAGGTTTTGTCTTGATTTCGCTACGCTGTATCGATTTGCAGACGAAGAGTTCAACTACAACACTGATCCCCTGTAGGAGTGAGCCTGCTCGCGATGAGGGCGTGTCAGTCGAAATCTATGTTGACTGTGAGGCCGCTATCGCGAGCAGGCTCGCTCCTACAGGGGGGGGCAGTGTTGTCAGTGGGATTGGGTGGCGGCAGGGAGTTCAGGGCTTGCCGGGAATCCCGTACTTGCGCAAGCGAATCGCAATGGCGCTATGGGAAGTCTGCAACCGCGCCGCCAGCAACCGGCTGGACGGATAGCTGCGATACAGCTGTTCCAGCAGGTTCTTCTCAAAGTCGCCAACCGCCTCTTCCAGGCTGCCGACTTCGCCGTCGTTCTGCCGCTCCACCGCCGTGCGGGCGATGTCGAGGTCGTCGATGTCCACCAGCGGGTTTTCGCAAATCGCCGCCGCGCGAAAGATCACGTTTTGCAGTTGCCGCACGTTGCCCGGCCAGCGGTTGCCGAGCAGGGCGCTGAAGGTGCTCGGTGCCAAACGACACGGCGGTCGCTGGATCTGCGCGCAGGCCTGTTGCATGAAGTGATTGGCCATCAGCAGGATGTCGTGACCGCGTTCGCGCAGCGGTGGCACTTGCAGGTTGAGCACGTTCAGGCGGTAGAACAGGTCTTCGCGAAAACGCCCTTCGGCGACCATTTTTTCCAGGTCGCGGTGGGTGGCGCTGAGCACCCGCACATTGACCCGGACCTCTTTGTCGCCACCGACCCGGCGGAAGCACCCATCGCTCAAAAAACGCAGCAACTTGGCTTGCAGGTAGGGTGACATTTCCCCCACTTCATCGAGGAACACCGTGCCCTGATCGGCCAGTTCCAGCAGGCCGAGCTTGCCGCCCCGTTGCGCGCCGGTGAAGGCGCCGGGGGCGTAGCCGAACAACTCGCTTTCGGCGAGGCTCTCCGGCAGTGCCGCGCAGTTCAGGGCCAGGAACGGCGCATCGTGCCGTGGGCTGATGGCATGACAGGCGCGGGCCACCAGCTCCTTGCCGGTGCCGGTTTCACCCTGGATCAGCAACGGCGCATCGAGGGCCGCCACCCGTTGCGCACGGGCCTTGAGCGCACGGATCGGCGGCGATTCACCGAGCAGCGCATCGAAGCCTTCGGCATGATCATGGTGCAGCGCCGACAGGCGTTCGCCGATGCGATTCGGTTGGTACAGGGTGAGCAGGGCGCCGGCGTCGGTGATCGGCATCGCATCGAGCAGCAAGGTCTGGCCACCGAGGCTGACCTCGTGCATCGGCAGGCGGAAATGCTGAGCGATCAGGGTGCGTTGCAAATCGGCATCGTCGAACAGCGCGGTCAGCGATTCACCGGCCGGTTCGCGCCCGCACAGGGCGATCAGCGCCGGGTTAGCCAGCAGCACATGGCCGCGATCATCCACCGCCAGCACCGGGTCGGAACTGGCGGCCAGCAGTGCGTCCAGTTGCAGGCGCCGGCGTTGCCCCGGAAGGATGTCGACCATGGTCACCGCTTGCACGCCGCGCACGCCAAAAAGTGCCTCGCGCAACTCTTCCAGCACCTCGGTGCCGAGGGTCGGCGCATCGATGTAGACGTTGGGCGGCACCATCTCCACGGCGTCCAGATTGAAACTGCGACCACCGAGCAGGGCCAGCACTTCCTGGGTGATGCCGACGCGGTCGATGAAGGTGACGTGGATGCGCATGACGGGCCTGCAAGGTGGGCGAACTAAAATCAGTATGCCCGGCAAAATTTGAATTTGGCGAGCGTCACATTACGGCTGGCCGGTTTTACGGGCGCTGGCGGCCAGGTCCTCGAGGAACGCCTGGAGGATCGGTGGCGGTGCCGTGCCGCGTCGGGTGATCACGTCGAACGGCGATTTCAGGCGCAGGCTCGCGGGGGCCAGTTGGTGCATCTCGCCGCTCTTGACCCACTGGGCGGCGAAGTGCTCGGGCAGAAAGCCCAGGTAGGCACCGGAAATGATCAGGATCGCCGTGGCTTCGATGTTGTCCACGGTAGCGGCGGCCTTGCTCACGCCCAGGTGTTCGAGGTCGTATTGCTGCATGTAGCCGCGCACGACGATCCGCCCCGCAGCGACTTCTTCGAGCAGTTCCTCACCTTCGGCGTGGCTGCCGTACAAGGGATGACGCCGCCCGCAATACAGCCCCAGTGCTTCCTGATACAGCGGCGACTGCAACAATCCCGGCACATGGATCGGGAAGTGCCCGATGGCCAGGTGCAGGCGACCGTCGAGCACCCGCTCTTCGAGTTCCGCCGGGGTGCCGACGTAAACGTTCAGGTGCACGTCATGCCCCCGGGAAACGAAGCGCTGGGTGGTGCGCGGGATCGGCGAATCCGGGTCGGTAATCGTGGTGTCGATGATCCCCAGGTTGAGCTTGCCGCTGATGTGCTGTTTGAGCACGTCGGCGTCCATGCAGAAGTTTTCCACCGCCGACAACAGGCGTTGGGTGGCTTCATGAATCGCCACGCCCTGTTCGGTCAGGCGGAAGCCGCTGCGCCCGCGCTGGCAGAGCTTGACCCCGAGACGGGTTTCCAGATGGGTCATCTGTTCGCTGATGGTCGACTGCCCGGCATTCAACGCCGCCTGCGCGGCCGAGAAGCCGCCGCAGCGGACAATCGTGGCAAACACCCTGAGCAGTTTCAGGTCGACATCGTGCAGCTGGATCATCTTGGACCTCCGGCATGGGGATGCATCGGGAATACCGATATGAGTATCTGATGTTTAGCATTTTTTCCACGAAAACCTGCGCCCATAGTCTTTCCAACGGCGGTCGCCTTGCAGTCCGTCAAGCCGATAACAAGAAGTGGAGAGGCTAGAAATGTCGAACAACGGTTATGAATCCGGTCGCCTGAACCTGCCATTCGTGGGTCATTGCACCTTTGGCAAATCCCCGGTGTGCACCGATTGGGATGCACTGGATGCCGACGTCGCGGTGCTCGGCGTGCCCAACGACATGGGCACCCAGTGGCGCTCCGGCGCACGCTTCGGACCACGCGGGATTCGCGAAGCATCGACGCTGTTTTCCTTCGGCCACGCCGGCGCCTACGACCACGAAGATGACGTGATGTACCTCACCGCATCGGACGTGCGCATGGTCGACGTCGGTGATGCCGACATCGTCCACACCGACATGGTCACCAGCAATAAGAACACCGAATACGCCGTGCGCAAGATTCTCGACGCTGGCGTGATGCCGGTGGTGCTCGGCGGCGACCACTCGGTTCACGCGCCAGTGATCAAGGCCTTCGAAGGCCGCGGCCCGATCCACATCATTCACTTCGATGCGCACCTGGATTTCGTCGACGAACGCCACGGTGTTCGCTACGGCCACGGCAACCCGCTGCGCCGCGCATCCGAAATGAACCACATTGTCGGTATGACCCAAATGGGCATCCGCAACGTGTCGTCATCCAACCGCGACGACTACGAAGCGGCCCATGAAGCCGGTTCGAAAATCCTCTCGGTACGCGACGTGCGTCGCCTTGGCGTCGAGGGGGTGCTGGCGCTGATCCCGCAGAACATCAACTACTACATCACCATCGACATCGACGGTTTCGACCCGTCCATCGCCCCCGGCACCGGCACCCCGAGCCACGGCGGCTTCCTCTACTACGAAGTGCTGGAAATCATCCAGGCCCTGGCCAAGCGCAGCAAAGGCAACATCGTCGGCATGGACCTGGTGGAAGTGGCACCGGTCTACGACCCGACCGGCATGACCTCGATCCTGGCCGCGCAACTGTTGCTCAACAGCATCGGTTTCATCTTCCACGAACGCGGCAAGGTGCGGGCAGCCGCCGAGAGCGAAGCCGCATCAGCCTGATCATCGAAACCAGTGACCCGGCAGGCTCTGACTGCCGGGCAGAGAGAATAAAAATGGACACGATCGTCAAAAGTTACCTGCAAAAATTCGGCGTCAGCGAAGCCACCCAGACCTTCCTCGGCAAGGTCCAGAAAATGTTCATCGGCGGCGCCTGGGTCGAAGCCAGCGATGGCCAGACCTCCGATGTGATCGAACCTTCGACCGAAGGCCTGATCACCCGCATTCCCATGGGCACCACCGATGACCTGGACCGCGCCGTGCAAGCCGCCCGCGCCCAGTTCGACGGCGGCGCCTGGCGCCAGGCCAAACCGGCGGAACGCGAGCGCATGATGCAGCGCCTGGCCGACCTGATCGAGCAGAACGCCGCGGAGCTGGCGGAAATCGAATCCATCGACATGGGCAAGTCCGTGGCCTTCGCCAAGGACGTGGACATCCAGGGCACCGTGGATACCCTGCGTTACTTCGCCGGCTGGGCCACCAAGCTGCACGGCCGTACCGTCGAACCTTCGCTGCCGGGCAACTACCTGGCCTATACCCGCAAGGAAGCGGTAGGCGTTGTCGGCGCCATCGTGCCGTGGAACTTCCCGCTGCAAACCATGGCCTGGAAGCTCGGCGCGGCGCTGGCGACCGGTTGCACCGTGGTGGTCAAGCCCGCCGAATTGACCTCGCTGTCGGCCCTGCGTTTCGCTGAACTGGTGCAGGAAGCGGGCATTCCGGATGGTGTGATCAACATCGTCACCGGACGCGGCAGCGTGGTCGGTGCGGCCATGGCCACCCACCCCGGCATCGACAAACTGACCTTCACCGGCTCGACCCCGGTCGGCCAGACTGTCGGCCGCGCCGCGCTGGATGACATGAAGCGCCTGACCCTCGAACTCGGTGGCAAATCACCGGTCATCGTCTGCGCCGACGCCGACATCCCGGCCGCCGCCCAAGCGGTCGCCAATGGCGTGTTTTTCAATTCCGGGCAGGTATGCGATGCCGGTACACGGGCCTATATTCATAGCAGTGTCTACGACGAATTCCTGCGTGAGCTGATCGCCTACACGCGCACCCTGAAAATGGCTCCGGGCCTGGATCCTGACTGCTTCATCGGCCCGCTGGTTTCGGCCCTGCAAAAGCAGCGCGTGACCGAGTACATCGAAACCGGCAAGGCCGAAGGCGCCGAACTGGTCTACGGCGGCCAACCGATCGATGGCCCTGGCTTCTTCGTCGAGCCGACCATCTTCGCCCATTGCCGCAACGACATGCGCATTGTCCAGGAAGAGATCTTCGGCCCGGTGCTGGTCACCGCACCGTTCGATGACGAGGAAGAAGCGCTGGCCCTGGCCAACGACTCGCCTTACGGCCTGGCGGCGGCACTGTATTCCAACGACCTGGGCAAGGTGCACAGCCTGATTCCACGCTTGAAAGCAGGCTCGGTCTACGTCAACGCCCACGGCACCCTCGACCCGTCGATGCCGTTCGGTGGTTACAAACAGTCCGGATTCGGCAAGGACCTGGGCGCCGAGCAGCTCGATTACCTGCTCGAAACCAAGGCGGTGTGGATCACCTTGCCAAGCTGACGCTTTCCCTTGTAGGAGCGAGCCTGCTCGCGATAGCGGTTTTTCAGCTGAAAGTGATGTGTCTGACACACCGCTATCGCGAGCAGGCTCGCTCCTACAGGTTTTGCGTTTTGATTCGTTCCAATAAGGCATCTGCAACAACGCCAGGTAGGCACGGGTAACACTGGACCTGTGGCCCTTGCCACAGGGGAGTCGTTCACCCGAAAGAACGCGGTTATCTCGTCATGATCTTCCAACAATAAGAGTCCATCATGAACACTAACGCCAAGTCCGCCACGAGCGTGTCCAGCCTCGACGAAAAATCCGTCGTCGAGGGGCATTCGATTGATTTCATCCCCGAGAACGAGCGCACCGACAAGCTGTCGAGCCAGGGCCCGTTCTGGTTCCTCGGCAATTTCACCTTCTTCACCATGACCATCGGCTTCGTCGGCCCAAGCGTCGGCCTGACCGCGCTCTGGACTACGCTCGCCGGCACGCTGGGCATCATGTTCGGCACACTGTTCATGGCGTTTCATGGCTCGCAAGGCCCGCACCTTGGCTTGCCGCAGATGATCCAGTCCCGTGCGCAGTTCGGTTATCGCGGGGTGATCCTGGTGCTGCTGGCGACGCTGTTCGTGTTCGCCGGCTTCAACATCGTCAACCTGGTGCTGATGATGCAGGGGCTGCACACGTTGTTCGGGTTCAACCCGGCGGTGATCGCGGTGGCGGTGACCATACCGGCGGCAGTGCTGGCGATTCTCGGCCATGACTGGATGCACCGCAGCTTCAAATGGGCGCTGTACCTGTCGTTGCCGCTGTATGGCCTGGTGACCCTGGCGGTGGTGATGGGCTGGGTGCCGGATGCAGTGCTGCCGGCACTCGCGGAAGGCGAAGTGGCCCGCGAGCCGCTGGGTTTCAACTGGACCGGTTTCATC
The DNA here is from genome assembly GCF_949768175.1 of Pseudomonas sp. IT-P74. Taxonomy (NCBI): domain Bacteria; kingdom Pseudomonadati; phylum Pseudomonadota; class Gammaproteobacteria; order Pseudomonadales; family Pseudomonadaceae; genus Pseudomonas; species Pseudomonas sp. IT-P74. The sequence goes on from NZ_CATKQD010000008.1 coordinate 117,980, forward strand.
GCGCAGTTCGCGGCGGCCGCCAGCTACAACATCGCCTATGCGCCGTACGTGTCGGACTACTCGCGCTACCTGCCGAAAAATACCTCCAGCGGCAAACTGATCGCCGTGGTGTTCCTCGGGGCTTCGTTGTCCGGTGCATGGATGATATCCGTGGGTGGCTGGCTGGCCGATCACCTGCACTCCACTGACGTGCTGGTGGCCCTGGGGCAAGTCGGCAACACCGTGTCGCCGCTGGTGGGCACTGCGGTGGTAGTGGTCACCATCCTGGCGTTCCTGCCGGTGATCGCGATGAACATCTACAGCGCCAAGCTGACCACGCTGACCTGCGTCGACTCGATCAAGCACATCGAACCCACGCGCAAGGCACGCATCCTGGCCATCGGCTTCGTGATCCTGCTGCAACTGGGCGTGGCCCTGAGCATTCAGAGTTCCGGCAAAGGCCTGTCGGTGCTGGGGATCTACCTGGTGGTGATGCTGTACTTCCTGGTGCCCTGGACCTCGGTCAACCTCACCGACTACTTCTTCGTGCGCAAGGGCCGCTACGCCATCCCGCACTTCTTCATGCCCCACGGCAACATCTACGGCAGCTGGGGACTGCGCGGCATCGCCGCCTATGCCATCGGCTTTATCTCGATGATCCCGTTCTTCTACATCTTCGACGGCGTTGAACAACGCGAGGTGTATGTCGGCCCGCTCGCCAAGGCGCTGGGCAGCATCGACATCGCCTGGCTGGTCGGGCTGATCGTGTCGGGCGTGGCGTACTACTGGCTGAGCCGCTCGATCGATCTGAAACGCGAAGAAGCGGTGATCCAGCAGATCGAGAAAAACTCCCCGCAATACACCACCGGCGACACGCTGACCCACAAACAGCAGCCACTGCCGGTTTTCACTGAATCGACGGTCGGGAGATGACCATGGTTACGCAAAAATACGACTACATCATCATTGGCGCAGGCTCGGCGGGTTGTGTGTTGGCCAACCGCCTGAGCGAAGACCCGGCCACCTCGGTGCTGGTCCTGGAATTCGGCGGCAGTGACAAGAGCGTAGTGATCCAGATGCCGAGCGCATTCTCGATCCCGATGAACACCAAGAAGTACAACTGGCGCTACGAGACCGAGCCGGAGACCCACCTCAACGGCCGACGCATCCACTGCCCACGGGGCAAGGTGCTGGGCGGCTCGTCGTCGATCAACGGCCTGGTGTACATCCGTGGCCACGCGCTGGACTTTGACGAGTGGGAATCCCTGGGTGCCGAAGGCTGGGGCTATCGCAACTGCCTGCCGTACTTCAAGCGCGCCGAGAGCTACGAGTCGGGCGGCGACAGCTATCGCGGGCAGACCGGGCCGCTGCACACCACCAACGGCAACCACATGAAAAACCCGCTGTACGGTGCCTGGGTCGAAGCCGGTGCCGAAGCGGGCTACATCAAGACCGAAGACTGCAACGGCTACATGCAGGAAGGTTTCGGTGCCATGCACATGACCGTGAAAAACGGCGTGCGTTGTTCCACGGCCAACGCCTACCTGCGCCCGGCCATGGGCCGTCCGAACCTGACGGTGGTCACCCATGCAATGACCCGCCAGATCATTCTCGAAGGCAAGCGTGCGGTGGGGGTCATGTATGACCACGGTGGCCAGACCCACCAGGTGTACTGCAACCGCGAAGTACTGATCTCGTCGGGGCCAATCGGCTCGCCGCACCTGCTGCAACGCTCGGGCATCGGTCCGGCGGACGTCCTGCGCAAGGCCGGGATCGGCGTACGTCATGACCTGCCGGGAGTAGGGGAGAACCTGCAGGATCACGCCGAGGTGTACATCCAGTTCGGCTGCAAGGAGCCAGTGACCCTCAACAGCAAGATGGACCCGCTGAGCAAACTGATGATCGGTCTGCGCTGGCTGCTGTTCAAGGATGGCCTGGGCGCCACCAACCACTTCGAAGCCGGTGGTTTCATCCGCTCCGAGAAGGGCCTGCGCTGGCCGGACATTCAGTTCCACTTTCTGCCGGCGGCGATGCGATACGACGGCAACAAGCCGATCAAGGGCCATGGCTTCATGGTGCTGACCGGGCCGAACAAACCGAAAAGCCGTGGTTATGTGCGCGTGCGCTCGGCCGACCCGTACGAGCATCCGGAAATCCGCTTCAACTATCTGGAGCGGGAAGAGGACCGCGAAGGCTTCCGCCGCTGCATTCGCCTGACCCGCGAGATCATCGGCCAGAAAGCCATGGACCGCTTCCGCGACGGCGAAATCGCCCCGGGCGCCCAGGTGACCAGCGATGAAGACCTCGACGCCTTCGTGCGCGACAACCTGGAAAGCACCTACCATCCGTGTGGTTCGTGCCGCATGGGCGAGGACGACATGGCGGTGGTCGACTCCGAATTGCGCGTGCGTGGCATCGCCGGTCTGCGGGTGATCGATTCGTCGGTGTTCCCGACCGAGCCGAACGGCAACCTCAATGCGCCGACCATCATGCTTGCCGAGCGGGCCTCCGATCTGGTGCGTGGGGTGAAGATGCTGCCGTCAGCGGACGTGCCGGTGGGGTTGGTCGAGGGCTGGGAAAGCAGCCAGCGTACTTCGCTGCCAGGTCGTAACGTGCGGGTCTGACCGCAACCCGCAATCCAATGTAGGAGCGAGCCTGCTCGCGATGAGGCCATCAGATTCAATAGCGATATTGACTGACAGACCGCTATCGCGAGCAGGCTCACTCCTACAGGGGGGCAGCGGTGCCCCATAAAATTTTACGTCGCTGTTCAGCTGCCATTGCTAGTCTGTAATTCCTTGAGACCGCAATGGAGCACCCTCATGGCTATTCAGGCCCTGCGCGCCGACGCCTCGCACATCGACCAGATCGCCCCTTTGTTTGACGCCTACCGGATGTTCTACCAGCAGCCGTCAAACCTTTCGCAATCGCGCGCATTCATCGCCGAGCGCATCGCCCGGGATGAATCAGTGATATTTCTTGCCCAGGACACCGTTGGTGAAAACCTCGGTTTCGTTCAGTTGTTCCCGACCTTTTCCTCGATCGACGCCCATCGCACCTGGCTGCTCGGTGATCTGTTCACCACGCCCGCCGCCCGGGGCAAAGGCGTCGGCACACTGCTGATGAACACCGCCCGGGATTTTGCGAAGCTGGCCGGCGGCAAAGGCATGACCCTGGAAACCGCCACCGACAACCTCACCGCCCAGCACCTGTATGAATCCCTGGGCTGGGTGCGCGACCCCGGTTACTACACCTACTGCCTGGATCTGAAAAAAGACTGACTCAGCGATCCTGTTCGCCAAACACCGGCCGCATGAATGAACGCTCGTAGCTGAGGATGAATTTCCTGTCTTCGGCGTACTTGAACGCGGCGATGCACTCAGGATCGTTCATCGATTGCTGCCGGTAATGCTCGTACGTGGCCAGGCTGGGGAAGGTGAACAGTGCCAGGGCGATATTGTTGGCGCCCTCCGAGGGCAAAAAGTAGCCGTGGTGCTGGCCGCCGAATTTTTCCACCAGGGGAATCCACAACTTGCCGTAGTGCTCGAATGCGTCGAGCTGGTAGGGATCGAGCACGTATTTCAGGTAGCAGGTCACCATTGTTTCGTTCCTTGATCAGGTTTTGAGTGCAGTCGCCACTGTAATCAACCGTGGGCGCCCGGCACAGCCGCTTATTCGACATTGACCGGTAAGTTTGCGCCAGAGGCATGCGCTGGCGCCGCTGCACTATTGGTTCAGTCAATAGTCACCATCAAGAATCGCAAGTTCTGTTTTTTGCGCAAAGGCGGAAAATTGCCTGCATTGAACACGCTGCTCAAGGAACCTGCGCGATGAAGATCTTGACCCGACTGGCTGTGATTGCCCTGTTGCTGGGCAGTGTTGCATCCACCGCATCGGCCTTTGCCGAAGACGCACGCACCTGCCATCTGTCGCCCATCACCGCTAGCCAGGGTGGGCTGCAATACGGGCAGACGGTCGGGGTGTTGTACAGCGAGAACACCGTGGAAAACCTGCAATACCTTGAGCAATACCACTCGGTGGCCGTCAACGGTGCGAAGAACGCACTGGATGCGCGGATTCGCCAGGCGTTCGTCGACAGCTCCGATCCGGACCTGGCCATCGAATGGCTGATGGGTTCGCTGCACCACACCTTTCTATCGGTGACCGTCTACGACAACCTCGATGCCCTGGTGCAGGCCCATCCCGATGTGGTGGTGATGCTCGATACTCATAACCAGTTGCTGACCCAGCGCAACGACCGGGTCGAGGCGCGTTTCGCCGCACGGTTCTACGACGCCAACCTGCAGTACATCGGCAAGGCCGAAGGCGCGGTGGAAAAACAACTGCCGTCGGTGTGGGTGCATGACAAGGCCGCGTCCGAGATCGCCGCGCAAATCGAACAGCAACGCGACCTGCAACTGACCGCGCTGAAACAGTTCGATGCGTCGTTGAAGGCGCTGGTAACCGCCGGATTGACCGCAGCAACAAATTAATCAGCCCGACGCCCATTGAGCGGCGGGCAAGCCGATCCACCGTTGATTTCTTTTCAGGACCTGATTCATGCGCACTGTTTTTGCCCCGACCCTGGCCTTCGTCTCACTGCTGCTGGCCGGTTGTGCCACGCCGAACGATCCGACGCTGACCTTGCAGACCAGCAAGTCACCCGAGGAGTACACCCATTGCGTGGTGCCGAAGTTGCAGCACGATGCGCTCTACCCAACGGTGTCGCAGACCCAGCGCAGCTACCGGATCGTCGTCCCGAGCAAAGTGGCGGCGGACAATGTGCTGGAAACCTATAAAGCCTCGAGCGGCGGCAAGGTGTTCCTGTACGAGCGCAAGCTGCTGGCCTCGGCGTTTGTGCCATCGACGTTCGAACGTGCGGCGCAGGAGTGTTTGTAAGCGCAGTTTCAGGCAAAAAAAAAGCTGCCGGGACTGGCAGCAGAAAGATAAAGCACGCATTGGATGGCCTGAGTATGGCGTCAGCTTCATGACGATACGATGACAGGTAAGCAATGTTGAGCCTTGGGGTGCCATCAGTCAGCAGCGCTCAAAAAAATCTTCGAACACCGTCTACCCTCATCGGTCACAACCATCATGATGAGGGTGCAGACGGTGATGAAAACGGACAAGGTTGAAACAAACGAAGCCTCGGCGCTGATCGACGAGCGAATCCGGGAACTGGCCGACTGGCGCGGCGAAACCCTGGCCCACGTCCGCAAGATCATCCGCCAGGCCGACCCCGAAGTGATTGAAGAGTGGAAGTGGCGGGGTGTGCCGGTGTGGGCCCATGCCGGCATCATTTGCACCGGTGAGACCTACAAGCAAGTGGTGAAACTGACCTTCGCCAAGGGTGCTTCACTGGACGATCCGTCGAAGCTGTTCAATGCAAGCCTTGAAGGCAATACCCGGCGTGCCATCGATATCCGCGAGGGTGAGCTGATCGATGAAGTGGCGCTGGCGGCGTTGATTCAGGCGGCCATAGAGCTCAATACATCCCGAACCCAATCCAAAAAGTAAGCCAGTACACAGAACCCCTGTGGGAGCGAGCCTGCTCGCGAATGCGGACTGACATTCAAAATCAATGTCGACTGACACACCGAATTCGCGAGCAGGGGACGGTGCCCACCTGACCGTTTTGGATATCCTCGGCTGTCATGTTCCAATAGCGAGTACTCGCAGTCTGGAAACGCAACATGAAGAAAATCGCCACCCTGACCCTCAGCCTGGCGTTCACCGCAGGCCTGTTCAGCGCGCCTGCCTTTGCGGCCGGCGATGTCCAGGCCGGGGAGAAAGTGTACAAGCGCCTCTGCAGCGGCTGCCACCAGATCGGCGAATCGGCTCGCGCCTTCTTCGGCCCGCAACTCAATGGCGTGATCGGTCGCCAATCTGCCGTGACCACGGACTACGTGTATTCCGATGCGATGAAATCCGCCAACCTGGTCTGGAACCGCGAAACCCTGATCGCTTACCTCGAAGCACCGAAGAAAGTCGTGCCCGGCACCCGCATGATTTTCTGGGGCCTCAGTGATCCAGAAAAAATCGAAGATCTGCTGGCCTACCTGCAAACCTTCCCGGCGCAATGATCACGCCGTGGTCTGCTGCTCGGCCGCCAGGTTGTCCACCAGCCACTCGGTGAAAGCTCGCACCATCGCGATGTTTTCGCTGTCACGGCGGGTCAGCAGCGCCAAAGCCGGTTCAGCAAAGACAATCAGGACTTCGCCGCCGGCTACATCAACTACTTCGTGATCAACGGCGCAATCATCGCCCCGCAATTCGGTGACAGGAAAGCGGATGCCAAAGCCTTCGACCTGCTGTCCGAACTCTACCCGGACCGCGAAGTGGTGCAGCTCGACATCGACGCGATCTCTGCCGGTGGTGGAGGGATTCACTGCGTGACCCGTCATCAGCCGATGGTTTAACGGTTACACATGATCTGAGTTGGAACACCGGACCTGTAGGAGCGAGCCTGCTCGCGATGGCGGAGTGTCAGTCAATATGTTGTTCACTGACCCACCGCCATCGCGAGCAGGCTCGCTCCCACAGGGATTTTTGGTGAATCAGGTGAATCGAATCAGGCCTTACTGGCCTTCAGATAAGCCCCGAGGCGCCGCCCCATTTCCTCACCCAACGCCTGCAAGCCACTGAGCGGTCGCACCATCACTTCAAACTCGACAATCCTGCCCTGTTCGTTGAAGCGGATCATGTCGATGCCCTTCAGCTCTTTCCCGCCGACCCTGGCGCTGAATTCGAGAATCACGTTCAAACCATCCGCCGTCGCCAGCTCGCGGTGATAGGCAAAGTCCTCGAACACGTTCATGACCGTGTTGAGGATCATCGACACCACCGGCGCCCCCGGATACGGCGTGTGCGCCATCGGCGAACGGAACACCGCCTGCGGATCGAGCAGTTCGGGCAAGGCGCTCAAGTCGCGGCTGCCGATCATCGCGTGCCACTGCTTCAGGGACGCTGCGACGTTGTGGTTCAGGTTCAGCTCGGACATCTTCAACTCCTGTTTTTTATTGTGGTGGTGCGAAAACGTTGGTCGATGACCCTGGCGGCATCGTCGGCCCACTGGCGGTAGAGCATCGGCCCCGGATGAAAACCATCGCTGGCCATCAGGCCCGGCTCGGGCGCCAGCGGGGTAGTCAGCATCGTACATTGATCCAGGCATGCGGCCAGATCCGCCAAATGTGCATTGAAACGCCGCGCCCTGAAACCCAGGAACCAGCGCAAGGGCTGCGGCAGCGCGGGGAACAGATGCATCGGCGGAAGCGGCGACACCACGATCTGCCTCACCGCGAACTTGTCACACAGCAGCGCCATCAAGCGCCGTTGCCGAGCGAGCCACTGATCCAGGGTGAGTGAGCTGGTGACATCGTTGACGCCGATCGACAACAGCGCCACATCGAACGGCTCGGGGTCGTGCTGCTCGAGCAGCTCCAGCAACCCTTGGGAATCCAGACCCGAGCGCGCCCAGAGTTTCCACGAAACCTGGTAATCATCGGCCAGGCGCGCGACCAGTCGACCGCAGAGGGCTTCATCCTGAGTCAATGCGCCCACACCCGCAGCGGCGCTGTCGCCGACAATCAACAAGCGTAGAACCTCGCCGCTGCCGGATTCGCCGTGGCGTTCACCTTCGGCCTCCGGCAACTTCGGCGTCACGCGCCGCGTGTACAGACCCTGCGCCAGCAACAACGGGCCGAGCAGGATTTTGGCGAGGGTTTCAGTGTGGCTCATTAGAGGTTATCGCCCCACAACGCACAACTCCCCGGTCGCACGAATCATCGCCTGGCCATGCAGGTAATCCTTGATCAGCGCGGAGCGTTCGGTGGCCAGCCATTGCGGGCAGTTCGGGTCATTGCGGTAGGGCAGGAACGCGGAGTACTGCGTGAGCAGCTGGTTTTGCAGAGTGTCGAGCTTGGGCCGGATGTCGTTAACGAGGTCCGGCCGTGGCGTGTCCGGCGCCTTGTGCGCCGCTTGCCATTGTGCGATTCGGCCGTATTGCACCAGTTTGCTGGCTTCGATCTGGGCGCCGATCAGGTCGGCGACATCGTCGGGGTCAAGCTGGTGCTGGGCTGCCTGCTTCCTGGCGTTGGCGATGACTTGCGCTTCCCGGGCGTTGTCCTGGACCGGTTTACCGCTGTCCCACTTGGTCAGCGCCACCAGCTCGCTGATGTTCAACCGCTCATTCATCGTTGCCAGCAAGGGTTGCAAGGCATCGGGCGCCGGGGGCGTCGTGCCGGCCTGGGCGCCGCCAGCGAACAAGCCGAGCAGGGCGCAGGCCAGCCAGTGCGGCAAGCATGGGGAACGGTGCATGGGCAGAACCTCCTTGGACGTAAAAACACTCCGGCTTGTGTATCACAAGTGCGGCCAGGGCACGACAGGTTGCGAAGGATTCAGGTTAGCAGCCGTTCAATCTGCGCCAGCTCCCAGGTGCTGAGCAGACTCACCGGGTCGGTGCCGAAGCGCTGCCCGATGTCGAACACATATTCACGGCCATCGGGGCTTTGGCCGTGCAGGCAGTGGCGCAAGTGGCCGGCGTCGACCTCCAGTGTCAATTGCCAGCCGTCGATCTCGACCCGTACATCGCCAGACTCGCCAGCGTCGTCGACTCGCTGGAAGGTGCAAATGCCTTGGGCGGCATCGCGCAACGGCTGGTAAACCTCGCGGGCGGTGAGGGCGGGCACAGGTGTCTCCGGGGTGAAATCGGGGAGGCACAGAATAGATCATCGGTCCGCAAAAAAAACCGATTGATGAAGCCGGGATTTGACGCGGGGAGCTGCCCCGCAACAAAGAGATAGCCCGGTATTTCGTCTAGACCACCTGCACATTCCGAGCTGTGCCCGCCACAGCATGACAACCGCAGGCCAGGAGATGGCCCTGCAATACGACGGGAATGCCGTTCATACGCCGGCGCGGATGCCCTTCGACGAAGGCAAACTCGCCCTGATGCAACGGGCAGGTAGCCTTGTCGCCCAGCACCGCCGGTGTTTTTCCATTGAGGGTGTGTGTGCCTTCGAGCTGGCAGGAGACGACGGTGCCGCCACTGCTGGTGGCATCGCCCAGGCAAATGGGATGGCTCATGGTTTATTTCCCGGCATGCGAAACCTGAACGGGTCGGCGCCGTGGGTTTGCTGGTTTTTCGTTTTGCGGGCTTCGTCTGGCGGACGGACCATTTGCACGGTGACGCTGCCGTCCTCGCCGGTGTACACCACCGCGCTGACACCCCCTTCCTGATAGCTGGCAATCGTGGCGAGGTTGATTTCGACCAGGGCGCTGCTGACGCCGGTGTTGCCCAGGCGCCGACCGATGTCGTAACCCTCATCGACATTGCCCAGCTCGAGGCCGGCTCCATCGACATTGAGGCCGTGCAACGCAATGGTCAGGGCGATTTCGCCTGGCGTGTTGTCGGTGCTGTCGTAAAACACCCGTGCCGGTTTTTCACCTTTGGGCAGGGTTTGCAGCGCCTGTAGCCAGCCTGCTTGCAGGGCCTTGGCCTGCAACGCGGGTTTGAGCGGTTTGCCGTTGTCGTCCTGCATCGAGACTTTGATCGGGCGGTGCAGGTAGCCCAGGACCGGAGCTTTATCGAACTCTTTGACTTGATGCTCGGCCCAGCGCACCGGTAGCCATGCAGAGGGTTCGAAGTAGCCTGGGCCTCGGTTGCTCAGGGTTTGCCAGAGGGTGGGGAGCTGAGATTGCCAGTAGGTGGAGGACATCGTGCCGGGGCCGTAGGGATTCTTGATCCCCTCGGCACGTTTGGCTTCTTTATATACGTTTCTAAACAGCGGCGAATGCTCCCAATAAAACGCCCACAACTTGCCCATGTCGGTGTTTGTGTTCTGGTTATCCTCCGAATCATGGGGGGCGAAGGGGCGGATGTAACGGTCTACCCGATCCGAACGGGTGACCAGCAGACCGGTTACGCTTGTGTACACCGCTGGCACAACCTGTACACTTTGCAATCCTGGAGTACCGGCCACGCGGTAGCCGTTTCGAGTGACATCGCCGTCCTCACTCACGATCAATGCCTGCGGTACCTTGGGGTTCTCATCAAAGAACTTGAACAAGCGCTCGATCATGCTTTGGGCATGGGTGGTGTTGTCGGCGTCCTGCCAGAGGAACAATGTGACACCCAAGGTGGCGGCATTACGCCCGTCCAAAATATTAGCAGCAGCACCCGTATCTTCAGGTTGCTTGGGCGGGGCTATCGCAAATACCGGGATTGGCCAATAGGCTACCGAGTCGCTGGCTGAATGGGTGAAGGCCGCTCGCACAGCAAGGCGGTTGGTGTTTGTTCTGGATGTTAAAGAGGCCTTGTAATCATTGTGGTTCTTCGAAAAAATCGAAGTAAAGTTGTCTGCTTTCTTCTCGATTTTTTGCCACACCGATGATTGATGCCACCCTTGTACCGCGAGCCCCACCCCCCGTATTTCCAATGCATAAGTGCGCTCTTGGGCAGCGACTTGCTCGGTTCTTTCGGCCATGACTTTTGATTTGTAGGCTGCGAGTTCTGCGTCTTGGTAGGCCTCTGCCTTACCGATCCAATGCAGGCTGTAAATTAATGCCAACGCACCAAAAATACTCGCGACTCCCCAACGCATAACGGCTCCCATGTCCCTGAATTCCCTATTTTCAGCCGGTATTGTGTAGATGATGAACAGTAAAAAACCGAGCCAAATGGCTATCATTATCCCGGCCGTCCAGAGATAACCCTTCAGGCGCGGCTGCTGTGATTTGTCCTGCTGGCGATCCCTCATATAGCCCCTCCTTTTTCCGAAAAGGGCAAAATCAAATTTGGCGGCGTCAACGACACTAGGTCTATCGAGGGGAACTCACCCTCGTCGTAGTACAAATAGCTGGCCTCAACCAATGCTTGAGCCTTTACACTCAGTCGCGACCAACCATCCATCTTCATGACTTCATCAAAGAAGCGCTTTTTGTCCATCTTCCAATCCGCAATCGCCACCAACACTTCCCGCATCACCGGGTCACCCAGACACCTGGCCTGACCAATCGCAACATCCATCGCCGTGACCCAGCGATGGTTCTCCGGGCTGCGCAATACTGCCGAGTGATAGCTGTTGTCAGTCCATTCCTTCTGGTCAACCTGCATGCGCGCACGGATTTCGTTAGGGGTTTCCTCGCGGTAGAT
>NZ_CATKQD010000009.1:0-125251 GCF_949768175.1 Pseudomonas sp. IT-P74
GTGGGCAACGTCAGGGTGGTGAGGTTGCTCAGTGGGTCGTATTCGTAGGACAAGACGCCTTGCGGTGTCGTCTCCTGGACCAGCCTGCCGAGCAGGTCGTAGGAGAATTCGAGTGTTTCTTCGCTGACGCCAATTTGCTTGCCCTGCGCGGTCGGCTGGCGCTGGATCGACTGCAGGCGATCAGCGTCGTCATACACATAATCCTGACGGGCATCGGCATTGAGTTTGGCCAGTAGTCGGCCAATGCTGTCGCGCTCGAACTCGGTGCGGCGTTGTGGTCGTTCACCGCGTTCGCCGTAGCCGGTTTCGTCGACCTGGGTCAGATGTCCGCCGAGGTTGTAGCTGAAGCGCCGGGTCAGGTTGTCGATGCGTTTTTCTTCGATCAACCGGTCGCACGCATCGTAGGCGAACTGGTACGCCGCGTTGTTTTCGTTGATCAGCGCGGTCAGGCGAAGCGCCGGGTCGTATTCGTAGCGAATGCGCTGGCCCTTGGCGTCCTGACGGCTGCTCGGCAGACCGCGAGCGTTGCGCAGCAGCCGGGTGGTCTGGCCCTTGCCGTCGGTGTGCGTCAGCACCTGGCCGAGGGGGTTATAGGTGAACGATTCGGCGCTGCCGTCCGGGTGTTTGATGCGCAGCACTTCGCCGTCGGGCTTGCGTTCCAGGGTAGTGGTCTGGCCCAGCGCGTCGGTGACGGCGACCAGGTGCTGGCGCTCGTCGAAGCGGTAGGTGGTGGTTTTACCCGAGCAATCCTGGAAACGTTCGACCTGGGCCAGGGTGTTCCACCACAGGTATTTGGACTTGTGGGTCGCGTCGATGATGGTGTGCGGCAGGCCGTCATCGCCGTTCAGGTATTCGGTGGTGTGGCCAAGGGCGTCGACTTCGGCGATGAGGTTGCCCTTGTCGTCGTAGCGGGCTTGCCAGGTGCTGCCGTCGGGGTAGTCCACCTGTGTAACCAGCGGGGTCAGGTGGTGATAACGGTATTTGATCGTGCGCCCGAGCGGGTCGGTCTCTTCGAGCAGGCGCGAGTATTCGTCGTACTTGAGCTGGAGCCTGTTGCCATCGGGCAATGTCAGGCCGGTCATGTTGCCGGTGTCATCGATGTCGATGACGTAGTGCTCGCCCCCGAAGTCGCGGCTGGCGGTGACGCGATGATCGGCGTTGTAATGAAGCTCGGCTTCACGCCCGAGCACGTCGGTGACTTGTGTGGTGTGCGCCTTGGTGTCATAGCGGAACTGGAAACGTTCGCCATCGCTGGTCCAGTGCTCCACTACCCGTTGCTGGCCGTCGAGGTGTTCCCAGCGGTAGTTGCAGCTCAGGCCCAAGGCATTGCTGTGGCTGGTCATCACGCCATCGCTGTAGCTGAAACGGCGCACTGAATCGCCGTTGCGGTTGATGACTTCAGCGAGCTGGCCGTTGTCGTCGTAACGGTACTGCACCAGGGTTTCAACGGCCTCGTTGTCGACCACGCGTCTGACATCGGTCAGGCGGCCCAGCGGGTTTTCGTAATGCAGGTGCACCCGCACGCCGCCGGTGGCGCTGATGTCGGTGAGCGTGCCTTCGGCGGTGTGGGTGAAATGCAGGAAGTGGCCCAGGGCGTTTTCGATGCGCTGCAGCGGTACCGGGATGTTGTCGTCCGCGACTTCGCCGAAGTAGAAAAACGTATTGTCGAGGGTTTGCAGCAGGTAGTGACCGCCCTCAGTGCAGACCAGATGCACCTGCTCATGGGGGTTGTAGATGCGCTCCCCCGGCTGCACGTCCACGAACGGAACGCTGCGCCCCTGATTGTCGGTGAGGTAAACGAACGCACCACTGCGACGCAGGCTTTGCTCCCAGGGCAAGACCCAGCCCTTGCCGAGCACGCTGTCGACGCTCAGGTCGCTGGCATAGAAGCGGGACCATTGGATCGGCATCAGGCCCGGCAGACTGAAGTCGGTTTCGTCGGTAATGACCTTGCGGCCCGTGGTGGCGTCCACAGGGTTGCCGACCATACCACCCATCGCACGCTCAATGACCGGTACCGCGACGTAGCGCGCAGCAACCTCACCGGTGACGAAGCCGGCGGTGAACCTCAAGGCGCAGGGCATTGCGGCTTTCATACCGGCCTGCGTCCCCATCTTGAGCACATGGGCGATACCGCCCGCTGCACCGGCGACCGCCATGAGGATGTCAACTGTGGTTCGCAGCCAACCTGGAATCTCATCGTCCACTGGCAGGTAGCGATAGGTTCCGCCACCAATGAAGACATTGTCCGAGCCGCTGGAGAGTGTCGCGCCGCAGGTCAATTTGTCGCCCTTGCGGGCGGCCGCCGTGCCGTTGATGAAAACGTTGGTCGAGCCTTCGGCGACTTTTACCGGACCGGGATGCTTGTCACAGGCGCCCGTGCTCTTTTCGACGTGGGCCGCCTTGCGACTGTTGATGAAGACGTTGGGCGACGCGGTGACGATGGTCCCCGCGGGTGAGGAGAACATACTGCCTATCTTCTCCCCGGCTACGGTGAGCAGGCTACCTCCGACGCCTGCGGCCAAGCCCGCCAACAAAGCCACGCCAAACCCACAGGTGAACGTCGCGATCGCAACCGTGGCAATCAGCGCGATGCCGAGCGCCGCGCCAATGAGAAACCCGCCCAGGGCGCTGGTGTGCGACAGTTCATCGCCAAACCTTGCGGCTTCGAACATGGCCGTTACTCCTGTGCGCTGGAGTCGGTCTGGGGGCCGCCGGGCTGGCGAGGCTGAAAGCTCGCCAGCAGGTCAATCCAGTTCTGATTCTGCTCGCTGCTGAAGTCAGCCTGGGCTGTGGTGGAAAAAATGATCGCGCGTCCAGGCTCGATCAGAAACGCCGCCTGACGCTGATAGAAAGGTCGGCCATCGGTCATGTAATACGCATCGATCTGCACGCCCTCGATCGGCGTCGTGGTCGACAACGCAACGGCCTTCTTGCCCAGCAGCGTATAGCCGCGCAACTTGGACGCGAGCATCTTGATCTGACGCTCGACGTAGGCCTTGAGCGCTTCGCCGGGCAGTAATGTGTCCCGGGAAATAGTGATGCTCAACGGCGCCGGAATGCTCGCCCCCAACACAAACATGTTCACCGTGCGGTCCTGAAAACCTTGCGGCAACGCGATGCTGCCTTCCTGCAACTCATAATCCATTTTGGGTAACTTCCTTGAATCAAAAAAAGGGTGTTCAGCGGACGGTAAGGCCATCGAGCATGCCGTCAAAATCAACCAGCCACAGACTGAGCGCAGGCCGGACCGGATCAATCTCGCAAGCAATGCTCAGCCATTGCGCATCGTCACGCCCGGCAACAGGCACCAGGGCACCGACAAGGCGCGCGTGGCGATCGGCATGACCGGACTTGAAATGCAGATCCACGGCTTTCGCCGCACTGCCGGCCACGCTGACATCGCGCTGGCGGATGATGCGCAGGTCCGGGTGTTCCTCGCGAAACGCCTGCACCGCGACCTCGAAAAGCTGCTCCAGCGTCTGCCCCTGTTGCACATCTCGACGCTTGATCATCAGGCTGACCGGCTCGCCTTCGTGCTCGAGGGTGGTCTGGACCTCGCGGAAATTGAACCCCGTCGGGAATGCCAGGTTGAAGCCACCGAAGCTGAAACTGCTGGGCGTGTCTTGCAGCGCCACCACAGGTTCGGGTTCCGGCTCGGGCTCAGGCTGAACGAGGAGCGCGTTCTGCTGGGCAAGGCGTTCGGCTTCTTCCCGCGCAATACGCTTTTCGGAAATACGATCGTAGAGACTGACTCTGGTCATGGCGCCGTTACCTCAATCATTGACCCTGACCTCGGAACCGGTGATCTGGGTCGTGCCGGTACTCGTCGTGGTGATCGCCTTGCCCTTGATCTCGATGCCGTCTGGCGTGAGGGTGATGCTGCTGTCTCCCACCTGAAGAATGATGTGCTGTTTGGCACTGACCTGAATGAACTGGTTGTCGACCTGAATCGTCAGCGAGCCTTCCTGGACATTCATCACCGTGTCTTTCTTGATCGTTTCGGTGTGCGTGCCGCCGACCGTGATCGTGCGGTTGCTGCCGACACTGTGGGTCTCGTCGACCTCGATCTCGGTGTCCATGTTGCGCTCGGCATGCACGATGATCTGCTCGGCACCGGACTTGTCTTCGAAGCGAAAGAAGTTCGCCGTACCGCCGTCACCCTTCATCGATCGCGTCAAAAACCCACTCTGGGTCTTGTTCGCCGGCAGCGACCACGGCGGGGTGTTCTGGCTGTTGTAGAGGCTGCCCATGATCAGCGGGCGATCGGGGTTGCCGTCGAGGAACACCACCACGACTTCATCGCCCACACGGGGAATCTGGATGCTGCCGAAACCGCCGCTGGCACCGGACTGCGCGACGCGGACCCAGCAGGAACTCTTGTCGTTGAACTCGCCGTAG
The DNA here is from genome assembly GCF_949768175.1 of Pseudomonas sp. IT-P74. Classification (NCBI taxonomy): domain Bacteria; kingdom Pseudomonadati; phylum Pseudomonadota; class Gammaproteobacteria; order Pseudomonadales; family Pseudomonadaceae; genus Pseudomonas; species Pseudomonas sp. IT-P74. The sequence goes on from NZ_CATKQD010000009.1 coordinate 4,402, forward strand.
CGGTCCCAGTGGAATTGCACTTTTACCCGGCCGAGTTCGTCGGTGTAGATCTCTTCGCCGGGTGGGCCGACGACGATGGCGGTTTGTGGGCCGGAAATCGTTGGCGTCAGGGTATCGAGTTGAGGTCGAAACTTGATTTTCTTGCGTACGCAAAAAAAGTTGTTGACATAACCCGCCTGTCCGCCGGACAGATAATTATTACTACCCCGATGCTGGATGCTCATCAGCAGAAACTGTCGATCTTCGACCGAGCCATTATCGTGCTCGTAGTGCTGCGTGAGTTCGAACGTGTAGCCGGGGCGCATCGCGCGGCAGTTGCTCGCCCCTGAAAACTCCTTACCCTTGAGTTCCAGTGCCTCGATACGATTGCGCACCAGCACTTCGCCGTCGTCGTACGTTCCATGGGTGTACTGCCCCATGAAGTCGTAAATCTCGAACGCAGGTACATCGCCCTGCTGATTGAGACTTTTCATGGTTACTGGAAGGCGGTTTTGAGGCTGACGGTAGTCGAAGGTCTGAACTGCTATCTTGCTCGACTGCAACTCCCGCTCTGCGCTCCAGTGAGTGATCGAGTCCGCTGATTCAGTAATGGACGCCGTATGAAAACGCACTTGCGGCTGCTCTGGCAGCGCAGGCAACTGGGTTGAGTCATCCATGATGATCAACGTATGACTATCAGCGGTGTGCTCGAAGTAAAAGAACAGTCCTTCGTGCTCCAGCAGGCGCATCACAAAATGCCGATCACTTTCCCGATATTGAGTGATGTAACTATGGGGTTTGAGCGTGCGGTTGATGCGAAACTCGAACTTGGCCAGCCCTTCATAACGGCTGAACACTTTGGTAATCACTTGTTCGACCGTTTGGTCCTGGAAAATCTGCGAGTCGAACCGCTGCTCAAGCAAACTGAGCCAAGAACCGATCAGCGCCGAATAACGACACATCCCGCCGTCGCTGCCATTACTGCCGAATCGCAATACATGCCCGTTGATGTAGCGACTTGCGCCCGTAGACAGTTCAATCTCGATCGTCGCAGACTGCCCCATGGCGGTCTTGAGTTTTACGCTAGAATCATCGGACAACAGGTCAAGCTGGAAGCCGAACTCCATCGACAAGCCTTCGTGCCCAACGAAAGACTCAAGCAGGAGTTCCTGGCCACTTTTGAGCGGCATGGTCAGTTTGAACAGGCGCCGGTTCTGCGCGGTAAACAGGGATGAAAGATCCATTGTCATGTGCAACTCCTGGAAATCTATATTCGGACTACTGCCGCAATACCCTCTGGCGCCGTCAGGAACCTGTCGACTGACGCAGGGAACTTATCCATTTAAACAATCGACCCAGCCACCAGCGGCTGCGGGCTTCGCGAATTTCATCGATTCTCATAAAGGTGAATGGGATAGGCATTGTACGCTCCAGGGATCGCAGCGCGCGAAGGTCACGAATAATATGCCGATAGTAAAGTATTAGCGCCACACAACCGGATGTACCTGCTAAAACCCCAAGCGCCCCACCATTTAATGACCCTATTAACTTCAATGTCCCCCCACCTGCCAAAACGAGAAGCCCCGCCAGGAAACCCGCACTATATTTCGCTTGAGTTATTACCTTAAAAGAAACCCTATTACCTACTAGCTTAAATGTGGATAAAGATTTCCCTCCATAAGCAGCAATCGCCACTGCCAAAAAAATCAAAAACAAGGGCGACAACCCAATAGCGATCGACTTAAAACTTCCGCCCCCGAAAAAATCCGAGACAATCAAATACAACACACTAGAGAATAAAAACCCCATAACACCGACACCAGTAAAAAATACCATCACAACGAAAAACACATATCGCTCACAAGCCCCAACCAAAAAAAGAGTTACGAGCAACAAAACCACCACTACTACACAATAAATTGACCAATAAAATGGCACCCCTGGCGGACCAAACAAACCAAAAAACACGACCATTAAAAAAACAACCCATGGGCCAGTTTTCACGGTATCTACAGCAGGATCAAAAAGCATTATCAATCAACTTTTCTATGAAATTACCAGCTTTTTTATCAGTGCCGGACTTGCCCATATAATATTGAACCGCCATACCGGCACCCCAACCGGCCAACACCACAATTACCAATGGAGCTGCAACCAGAGAAGATCCCATAAAAAAACTCACTAATACGCCACCAGCAAACGCTGCAAGATTAGTAGGCTGAGTGTAAACAGACTTTTTATAGAATTCACCCATCGATGTCGAGCTTGAATAATCGAGATAAGCCTGCGGCCCAATGGCTAATGCCACCCCCACCGTATTCCCCGTCATAAATTTGAGCCCGCCTGTCGCTCCTTCGGCATGCAAAGTTGCACGCTTATTCAATGCATTCTTTGTTCCATAGGCCGGAACATGAGCAACTTTCTGCCCAACTGCCCCCAGCACCTTATAACTTTGTGCCTGAGCAGTAATCGGCACTTCAAAGTGCAACTGCCCTGCAACCCGAATCAGTTTTATCCTGCCTTTGAAGGCTTTTTTTGCTGAGGTTGAGTTCGCTGTTCCACGACTATTGGCCCACTTGATCAGTTTTTTCTTGTCGGCCGCGGAGAGGTCCAGCAAGTCTATAACCGACTTCGATCTGGAAAACGCAGCGACACTGGTACCGGCACTGACCAACGTGCCAGGCAAGTTGGCCGGAGAGAACATCAAAGGCCCTATTTCCGGGATGGCCTCGGCGGTTTTCTGCAATTCTTTCAGCGCTTCGACTGAAACATCCGGCGCCGAAGACAAACTCCTGATTAGCGAACGCAGTAACTGTAATGACTCTTGCGCCTCCGTCGGGGACATATCGGAGTCTGGCGAGGCCAGTTCATGGGCCAAAAACATCGCCGCATTGTAATCATTGGTCGCGTAGTAACCGGCAAAATTTGGCGGCGCAGGAAATGCCCGTGAGGCAATCTCGCTGGGAAAGGGAAGATTACCTCTACCCATCAAACCGGCTTGTTGGCGCGATCCACGAGGGTTAGCCACTGTGCAGGGTAAAAATCTTTCATCCATGTCCTTTCTCCTGATACCGCCTTACCGAATAGATCTTCGGCAATACCGGCTCCACGCAACAACCGACCCACTTTTCATGGACAATGCTCTACTGAAAGAGCATGACTCTACCAACTACCACGAAAAACAACCGCTGATGTGATTGCCTTCCTCAATCACGAACGACGGAAAATGACTCGTGGCTGCAACAACCATCATTCTAAAAAATTGCCAATAGAATTCAAAAAAATAGAACTGCGTCACACTTCTCAAATCGCCATCCGAGCACGTGCGAAAGGAAACACCCACACAACACTCGGTGTCAACCCGGTTTTTCTTGTTGAAGGATTTTGCCGACTGTGTCAACGCCATCACTTTCGCCAATGCAAAGCCTCTCACTTCCCGCTGAATGTGTTTCCTTGCGAGACTGAATCCATCTGGCTGGTGAACCGGTTCACCTATTTACAATTTAAATTAAGCTAGAAATTGGATCCAACACACTAACCAAACCCTTACTCTTGCTGGGTTTCAGAATAATTTGTAAGTAATTTCCTACACATAGTGGCACACAGACAGTATTGCGGCCCGTATCAAAAACAAGAAAAAATTCGGCCCCATGTGAACTTCTCGACATCGGTATTGCCATAGACGAGGTTACTGGCAACTCAATATCTATATGCCAGCATCACACTCCAAAAAATCCCTTGCAACGTGATTTTCTGATGTCAAACATCAGCAAGCACAACTCGTGAACAGATGTTCAATCGAGAAATTAGTAGCTCTTCACGCCCAGGTTAATCCGGGTAGCGATCGTGAAGTGTTCAAGGACGAAGTACCGATGACCCAAACGTTTTTTGATGTTGAAGCACTGATCAAGCTGCGAAGCCAGACCCGGGCCATTTCCGATGCGCTCAAGGCGCAGGCCTCGGATTATCTGGCGACCCTTGCTTTGCTGATCCGTCCGCAAGCGTTTTTCGGTGAGTACCTGCAGGGTGCGCAACGCAGCAGCGGGCGTGAGACCCAGCACCATTTCAAGGAACTCAAGGAGCTCTACGACCGCATCGGTTCTGGAGCGCCGTTCCAGCTGGTCAACGAACTCGAAGTGCCCCTCAACCTGCTCAGTACCACCCCGCAACTGTTTGCGCTGGAATACGACAAGGTGCTGTCCCAAAGCGGCCAATCCATTCGCATCACCAGCCCCGTGCGCTGGGTGGTGGGTTTCAGTTCGTTCGACCTGGCCCGTTTTCGCACCGTCATCAAAGACCCCAATCGCAGCAGCGCCGAGCTGTACCGCTTCGTGGTGCATTACCTGGTGCTGTTCTACTGCCTGAGCAAGTCGCCCGGCATCAGCCGCCTGCTCGAAGGCCTGCGTTTTCCCGTCAGTTTCGAACGTTTGAAGGAGTTCGGCGACCTGCCCTTCTGCGTCATCGGCTCGCCGGTTCGCTCGCAGTTGCCCGACGAGGCCGTGATCCGCAGCAGCACCCAGATCGCCGGCAACACCAGCTTCGAAGAGTTGGTGGGCCTTGAGAACATCATGGAAATGAACGATGAAATCCGTCAGCGCCTGCTGCTGACGATCGAAGGAATGTAACGCGCTCGGCCACCCATTGAACCGACACGCAAACGACTTGCAGCGAATTGTTCGCACAGGAGATCACGATGGCGAAGAAGGAAAGTACCCAGCACAAACTCGACCGCGTTCGCGCGCCTCGGGTCCACATCACCTACGACGTGGATATCGGTGACGCTCAGGAAAAGAAAGAGCTGCCCTTTGTCGTCGGTGTGCTGGGCGATTTCGCCGGCAACCCGCTGGAGCCGCTGCCGAAGCTCAAGGACCGCAAGTTCATTTTCATCGACCGCGACAACTTCAACGGCGTGCTCAAGGGCATCAAGCCGCGCCTGACCTACCGCGTCGACAACACCCTGGCCAAGAACGGCACGCAGCTGGGGGTCGAGCTCAACTTCAACGCCCTCGAAGACTTCGAACCGCAGAACGTGGTCAAGCAGGTCGAGCCGCTGCGCAAGCTGCTGGAAGTGCGCAACAAGCTGGCGGACTTGCGCAACAAGATGGGCGGCAACGACAAGCTCGAAGAGCTGCTCATGGACGTGTTGCAGAACACCGAGAAGTTGAAAACCCTTGGCAAGGAATTCGGCCGCGAAGCCGCCGTTCCGGCCACCGACGGCAAAGCGTAGGAGCCTGACGATGAACGACAAGCAAACCGTGACTCAGCAGGACAGCACGCTGGTCGAAGTGGACAGCTTCACCGCGCAATCCTCGTTGCTCGACAGCATCATTTCGCAAAGCCGCGTGGCCCGTTCCGAGACCGAGCGCACCCGCACCCGCGACCTGATCGGCGAACTGGTCAACCAGATCCTGGAAGGCGAAATGACGCCGAGCAAGGACCTGATCGCCGTGCTCGATGCGCGCATCGCCGAGATCGACGCGATGCTCTCCGAGCAGATGAACGAGATCATGCACGCCAGTGAGTTCCAGCAGCTGGAAGCGTCCTGGCGCGGCCTGAAGTATCAGGTCGACCAGACCGAGACCAGCACCACGCTGAAGATTCACCTGCTCAATGCGTCGAAGAAAGACCTGGTGCGCGACCTCAAGGCCGCTTCCGAATTCGACCAGAGCGCGCTGTTCAAGAAGATCTACGAAGAAGAATACGGCACCTTCGGCGGCGCACCGTTCGGCATGCTGCTGGGTGACTACGAGTTCAACCGCAGCCCGGAAGACATGTACCTGCTCGAAGAGATTTCCCACGTCGCCGCGGCCGCCCACGCGCCGTTCATCTCGGCGGCCTCGCCTGAGCTGTTCGGTTGGGATTCGTTCACCGACATGTCCGGCCCACGGGACCTGGCGAAGATTTTCGACACCGTCGAATACGCCAAGTGGAAGTCGTTCCGCGCCTCGGAAGACTCGCGCTATGTCGGCCTGACCCTGCCCCACGTGCTCGGCCGCCTGCCTTACGGCCCGGATACCACGCCGGTCGAAGAATTCAACTTCGTCGAAAGCGTCGATGGCCGTGACCACAACAAGTACCTGTGGATGAACGCCGCCTACGCGTTGGGCACCCGGGTCACGGATGCGTTTTCCCGCTACGGCTGGTGTGTGGCGATCCGAGGTGTCGAGGGTGGCGGCCTGGTTGAAGGCCTGCCGACCCACACGTTCAAGACCGATGACGGTGAAATCGCCCTCAAGTGCCCGACCGAGATCGCCATCACCGACCGCCGTGAAAAAGAGCTGTCTGACCTCGGTTTCATTCCACTGGTGCACTGCAAGGGCACCGACTACGCCGCGTTCTTCGGCACCCAGTCGGCGCAGAAGCAGAAGCAGTACAACACCGACATCGCCAACGCCAACGCCCGGCTTTCCGCGCAGTTGCAGTACATCTTCGCCACCTCGCGCATCGCGCACTACATGAAGGCGATCATGCGCGACAAGATCGGCAGCTTCGCTTCGCGCAAGGACGTCGAACTGTTCCTCAACAAGTGGCTGTCAAGCTACGTGCTGCTGGACGACACCGCGAGCCAGGAAGCCAAGGCCAAGTTCCCGTTGCGCGAAGCCCGCGCCGAGGTGTTCGAAGTGCCGGGCAAGCCGGGGGTGTACAAGGCCGTGACCTACCTGCGCCCGCACTACCAACTGGACGAGCTGACCGCTTCGTTGCGCCTGGTCGCTGAATTGCCGCAATCGACCCGCGGCTGATCGAGCACATTGCCAGGGAGGCACCATGACCAGTCAACACAAGCTGTTGCCATCACTGCTGGACCGATTGCTGGACGATCGTCCACATCAGTCCATCGAAGCGTCATCGCAGCGCTTGTGTTCGCTGGCCGATTACAAGGCCAGCATCGTTCGCGACCTGGAAATCCTGGTCAACACCCGCCAGTCCCTGGTCGCCAACGAGCTGGAAGGGTTCGTCAACCTGAGCGGCAGCATCCTCGATTACGGCATGCCGGACTTCACCAGTCGCAGCGTGCTTGATCCGAAGGATCGCCTGCTGATCCAGCGACAGCTGGAGAAAGCGATCACGGTCGGCGACCGGCGCTTTCATAGCGTCAAAGTGCAACTGCTCGCCCAACAGACCGGCCAACGCATGCTGACCTTTCGCGTGGACGCGGTCCTGCGTCTGCAAGACGTCACCCGTCAGGTGTCCTTCGACGCGGTGCTGCAGGTCAACACCCAGGAATACAAAGTACAGAACCTCAACTGATGCTCGACGATCTGCTGCCCTATTACGAAAAGGAACTGTCGCACCTGCGCTTTTTGGGCCAGGAGTTCGCGAGCCAGTATCCGAAGATCGCTTCGCGGTTGCTCATCGAGGGCGATAACTGCGAAGACCCGCATACCGAGCGCTTGATCGAGGCCTTCTCGTTCCTGTCGGCGCGGGTGCATAAAAAACTCGACGACGAGCTACCGGAAATCGTCGAGTCGTTTCTCGAAGTGCTGTACCCGCATTACCTGCGCCCTACCCCGTCGATGTCGATCGTCGAGTTCAACCTGGGCAAGCAGGAAAAAGTCACCGAAGCCTTCCGCGTGCCCCGGCATACCGAACTCAATGCCAACCCGATCGATGGCGTGGTGTGTAAATTCCGCACCTGCTACCCGGTCGAGCTATGGCAGGTGGCGGTGCAACAAGCGTCGTTCATCGAGATGGAACGCTCGGCGTTCAATGGGCATAGCGCCGACCTGGTCGCGCGCTTGCGCATCGGCCTGGTGGCGACCTCCGACGTGATGTTCGGCAAGCTGGAGCTGGACAGCCTGCGGTTCTTCCTCGACGGCGAAAGCACGTTGATGCTGCAGCTCTACGAACTGCTGTTCAACAACCTGGCCAAGGCCACGCTGACCTTCGAAGATCAGGGGCGCACCCGCGAGGTCGTCTTGCCGGCCAACGCGTTGAAAGCCGTCGGTTACGGCCTGGACGAAGGCCTGGTGGACTACTCCGAGCGCTCGTTCCTCGGCTATCGACTGCTGCACGAGTACTTCACCTTCCCCGACAAATTCATGTTCTTCGACCTGTCGGGTTTTGCACGGATTCTGGCTGGCAAGAACCTCGAGAAAATCGAAGTCAATTTCTACTTCTCCGACTACGACTTGAACGACCGCCTGGCGCGCCTGACGCAAAATATCGGGCGCAATAACTTCAAGCTCAATTGCACGCCGATCATCAACCTGTTCCGCCAGCAGGCCGAGCCGATCAAGCTGACCCACGCCCAGCACGAGTACGCGGTGACGCCGGATGTGCGCCTGCAAGGCTCGGCCGAAGTGGTGTCCATCGATCGCGTACGACGGGTGCGCAAGGTCGGCGGTATCGATCAGGTCGGCACCTGTCATCCGTTTTTCGAACCCCGTGGCGATCAGGGCCCGGGGCAAAGCTTCTGGATTGCCCGGCGCCGCGCGGTGCACAGCGGCCAGCGCGACGGCTCGAACGTATTTATCCGGGTGGTGGATCGTGAGCTGGGGTTGATGGAGGCCAACAACGATACGTTGAGCATCCGCCTGACCTGCAGCAACCGCGACCTGCCCCTGATGCTGCCGTTCGGTGGCGAACGCGGCGATTTCCATATCCTGGGCAACTCGGTGATCCAGGACATCCGTTGCCTGCGCAAGCCCACCGCCACCGCCCGGGTGCCGCTGGGCAACGGCGTGATCTGGCGACTGATTTCGCACCTGTCGCTCAACCACATGTCGCTGGTGGCCCGTGGTCGCGAGGTGCTGCTGGAGCTGTTGTCGCTCTACAACTACCGCAACGTGTCGGCGATCCGCAAACAGATCAACGGCATCGTCTCGGTCAGCAGTGAACCCGTAGTCGCACGCATCGGCCACCCGCGGCCGAACTTCGTTCGCGGCGTCGGCATCACCCTCAATTTCGATGAAAGCCAGTACACCGGTAGCGGTGTGTTTTTGTTCGGCATGGTGCTCGATCACTTCTTTGGTCAGTACTGCTCGATGAACAGTTTTACCCAATTAACCCTTCGCACCTTGCAGCGCGAAAAGAGAGTCGTCCAATGGCCACCGCGAACCGGCGATCAACCCCTGGTCTGATCGACCAGGCACGGGCTGAGCCGCACCGATTCGAGTTTTTCCAGTTGGTGCGCTTGCTTCGCCTGCATTACAGCAGAACCGGGCGCATGGACCTGGAAACCCGACCGCACGAAGACCCTTTGCGTTTTCGCTCACAGCTGTCGCTCAACTTCCCGGCCAGTGAAGTCAGCGACCTGCAGTTCGAGCGTGAAGGCAAGGTGTCCGTGGCTGGCCTGCCGCTGTCCGAGATGCAAGTCACCTTCATGGGGCTGGTCGGGCCGTCAGGCGTGTTGCCGCGCCCGTACACCGAGTTGTTGATCGAGCGGCACATCCAGTACCGGGATGACGCGGCCCACGCGTTCCTCGACATCTTTTCGCACCGCATGACCACGCTCTTCTACGAGGCCTGGCAAAAGTACAAGTTCTACATTGAGTACGAACGCAACGGCACCTCGGACTTCGACCGCTACCTGCTCAACCTGGTGGGTTTCGGTCCCGAGGCACAGAAGCAGAAATTCGACAGGCAAGGCTCGCCCCTGCGCCGCGAATTGTTCAGCTATTTCTCCGGCCTGTTCGCCCAGAAACCGCGCAACGCCTTGAACCTGGAAGTGATGCTCAGCTTCTATTTTTCCCTGCCGTTCAAGGTCAAGCCGTTTGCCGGTCGCTGGCTGAAACTCGACGCCACCCAATGCACGCAACTGGGTCGCAAGAACGCGGTGCTGGGGCAAAGCGCCGTCGCCGGCAATCGGGTCTGGGATTACCAGTCGTGCGTACGCATCGAAACGGCACCACTGGAACTGGCCGACTATCAACGCTTCCAGCCAGGCACCGAGGACTACCAAAAACTGGTGGAACTGGTGCGTTTCTACGTCGGTGCGGAACTCGACTTCCAGTTGGCGCCAAAGCTCAAACCGCAGTCCGTACCCGTCGCCCGCCTGGGTCGCCAGGGCAACCTTTCCCTGGGCCGGCTCGGCTGGCTCAAACGACCGGGCGTCGACGTGGAGCCTTCCCGTTGCGCGCTCTTCCACATTCCTTTTGATGGGGTCTCCCTGTGAACCTGAAGTCCCTGTTCGCCAAGCTGAACGACACCAGCCGTACCGCCACCGAAAGCGCCGCGGCGCTGTGCCTGTCGGAACACCACTACGATGTCGAAATCGAGCACCTGTTGTTGCAATTGCTCGATAGCCACGACAACGACCTGCCGGCCATCCTGCGTCATTACGACGTGGTGCCTGAACGCTTGCAGGCGCAGTTGGTGACGGCACTGGGGACGTTCAAAAAGGGCAATACCCGCACCCCGGCGCTGTCGCCGCACCTGACCCGCCTGATCGAACAGGCGTGGGTCCTGGCCTCAATCGAGTTCGGCCAGGCGCAGATCCGCACCGGCCATCTGTTGCAAGCCTTGCTCGATGACGATGAGCTGCGCCGGGTGGTGATCGCTGGCGCCGCCGAACTGGAGAAAATCAACGCCGACGATTTGCGCGTGAATCTGAACGCGTTGGTGGAAAGCAGCGCCGAGTCAGCCCTGAGCAAACCGCTGGGCACTGTCGACGTCGCCAACCCGATCAAAGGCAACGGCAAAACCCCGGCCCTCGATCAGTACACCATCAACCTCACGCAAAGTGCTCGCGAAGGCCGGATCGACCCGGTGCTCGGTCGCGAGTTCGAGGTGCGGCAGATGGTCGACATCCTCACCCGCCGCCGCCAGAACAACCCGATCCTCACCGGTGAGGCCGGCGTCGGCAAAACCGCAGTGGTTGAAGGACTGGCCCTGCGCATCATTCAGGGTGACGTGCCGTCGGTGCTCAAGGGCGTTGCCATCCACACCCTGGACCTGGGCTTGTTGCAGGCCGGAGCCGGGGTGAAAGGCGAATTCGAAAACCGCCTCAAGTCGGTGATCGAAGAAACCAAGCGCAGCCTGCACCCGATCATTCTGTTCATCGACGAAGCCCACACCCTGATCGGTTCAGGCGGCCAGGCCGGACAGAACGATGCCGCCAACCTGCTCAAGCCGGCCCTGGCTCGCGGCGAATTGCGCACCATCGCGGCGACCACCTGGGCCGAGTACAAGAAGTACTTCGAAAAGGATGCCGCCCTCGCTCGCCGTTTCCAGGTGGTGAAGGTCGAAGAGCCGGACGAAGACAAGGCGATCCACATGTTGCGCGGCCTGCTGGCCAAGATGCAGGAACATCACAAGGTCACGGTGATGGACGAAGCGCTGGTGCAGGCCGTGCGCCTGTCCAATCGCTACATCACCGGGCGCCAACTGCCGGACAAGGCCGTCAGCGTGCTGGACACCGCCTGCGCCCGGGTCGCCCTGGGGCAATCGGCGCAACCGGGGCCGCTGGAGGACTGCAAGCGCCAGATCGACAACCTGCAGGCGGAAATATCGGTACTGCAACAGGAAGCCGCCAAAGGCAGCGACCATGCCCGCCGCCTGACCGCCCTCAACACCGAGCTGCTGAGCGAACAGCAGACCCGCGATGCCCTCGAACAACAGTGGCAACGCGAGCTGCAACTGGTGGATCAACTCGGCGCCCTCAGCCACCCGGAGAATCAGGCACCGGATACCCAGGAGATTGCCGCGGTACGCGCCGAACTGGCCAGCGTCCAGGGTGAACAACCGCTGGTGCATGCCCTGGTGGATGGCGGCACCATCGGTGAAGTGATCTCCGGCTGGACCGGCATTCCGTTGGGCAAGATGCTGCGCGACGAAATCGAAACCGTGCAGCGCCTGCCGGCACTGCTGGGCGAGCGGGTGCTCGGCCAGGACCACGCACTGCACGAAATCGGCAAACGCATCAAGATTTCCCGCGCACGCATGGAAGACCCGAACAAACCCATCGGCGTGTTCCTGTTGCTCGGCCCGAGCGGCGTCGGCAAGACCGAAACCGCACTGGCGCTGGCCGACACCCTGTACGGCGGCGAGCGTAACGTCATCACCATCAACATGTCCGAGTACCAGGAAGCCCACACCGTTTCCAGCCTCAAGGGTTCGCCTCCGGGTTATGTCGGCTATGGCGAGGGCGGCGTGCTGACCGAAGCCGTGCGACGCAAGCCGTACAGCGTGGTGCTGCTCGATGAAGTGGAAAAGGCCCACCCGGACGTGCTCGAACTGTTTTTCCAGGTGTTCGACAAAGGCGTGCTGGATGACGGCGAAGGTCGCGAGATCAACTTTCGCAATACCGTGATCATCCTCACGTCCAACACCGGGACCGACCGCATCATGCAGTGGTGCCTCAATGCCCAGCCGCAACCGACGCCGGACGACATCGTCGAAGGGCTGCGTGACGAGTTGAACCAGGTGTTCAAGCCGGCCTTCCTCGGCCGCCTGACCATCGTCCCCTACTACCCGGTCAAGGACGCGATTCTCGAGCGCATCGTCGCGCTCAAGCTTGCGCGTATTCGCCAGCGCTTCGAACGCAATCATCAGGCCGTACTGAGTTATGACGAGGCACTGGTCAAGGTCATTGCCTCGCGCTGCACTGAAGTCGACAGCGGCGCGCGCAACATCGACAACATTCTGTCCAAGACCCTGATGCCGGAGCTGGCCCAGCGGGTCCTGGAGCGCATGGCGCAGGACAAACCGATTCAGAGTCTGAACATCGAGTTGGGCAGCGACGGCGATTTCGCCTATCGCCTGAACTGATCGGGCATTTACAGGTAGTGGTCATGGACAAGAGATATTCAGGGAAGCGTCCCGAAAAGACAGCGTTGGCTAAATGCCTGACGGCGGTGGCGATGATGGCGGTACTGAGCGCCTGTGGCGTCACCGACCGGGTCGGCAAGCGGGTCGACAACACCTGGGCCGGCGACATGCTGTTCCAGGACAACGAGAAAATCATCCTGACGTCCGACGGCGGCAACCAGCTCAATCCCGATGCGTCCGGCCAGCCACTTTCGGTGGTGCTGCGCGTGTACCAGCTGACATCGCTGGAGCGTTTTGCCTCGGTGGACGCCGACTCGCTGTGGGACGACCCACAAAAGGCCCTCGGCAATACCTTGCTGGAAAACCGCGAAATCACCTTATTGCCGGGTATGGGGCAAGTCGACAAGTGGCCGCTGAACAAGGCGGCGGGCTATGTCGGCGTCGCGGCTTTTTTCCGCACCGACGAGAACAGCCGCTGGAAGGTCGCGTTCGACGCCAACTCCCTGCGCAAGGACGGCATCTGGTTCTCCTCCGACGGCCTGCGGGTGCTGGTGGACAACAACACCGTGTCCGCCGTCAGTGGTGTCGACGTCCTGGACAAACCCAAGACCCAGGAACAACTGGCCAAAGCCACCGCCCAGCCCGACCCGTCTGCCGAACCGACACTGACCGAACGAGTTCAGGACGCCGTGGTGCAAAAGGCCCAGGACAAAGCCGTCGGCTCTGCGCAAAAAGCCGTGGACTCGAAATTGAATTCATTATTGGAAAGCGCGCAATGAGTAAGCAAAGCCGGGTGATGTGGTCCGAAGGCATGTTCCTTTTGCCACAACATTTCCAGTATCAGGATGAGTTCCACCAGCATCAGCTGGCGCAGGCGACCCTGCGCAACACACCCTTTCACTGGGGCGTGCAGTTGCTGGAAGTGGACGAGGAAGCCCTCGCCAGCGGTTCCCTGCAGCTCAAACGACTGAAACTGGTGTTTCCCGACGGCAGCCTGTTCGACGCGCCGCAGCACGATCCGCTGCCGGCGGCCCGGGACTTGAAGGATTTGCTCAAGGGTAATGACCTGAAGGTCTACGCCGCGCTGAAACTGCCTGAGCCCTTCGGCCTGAACTACGTCGAAGACGGCCAGGAGCAGAAGACCGGGCGGCGCTTTCGCAAGCAGTTCGACACCTTGCCGGACCTCAACGAAGGCGACCTGGAAAACGAAATCACCAGCCTGCGCCTGAACGTGGTGATGCTGATCGACGGCGACACCCTCGATGGCTACACCTGGTGCCCGATTGCCCGGCTGTCGCGCAACAACATCGGCGGTTTCAACCTCGACGGACATTTCGTGCACCCGACGCTACACCTGGGCACCCACGACACCCTGATCGGCCTGGGCAAGCGTTTGCTCGGTGCCTTGCAATCCAAGAGCAAGGCGCTGTCCGGCCGTCGCCGCGAGCGCGCGGACCAGATCGCCGAGTTCGGCTCCAGCGACGTGACCCTGTTCTGGCTATTGAACACGGTGAACCGTGCCCACCCGGCCCTGGCGCACCTGCTTGCACACCCGCGTTTGCACCCGGAGCGCTTGTATCTATTCCTGGCCGAACTCGCCGGCGGCTTGCTGACGTTTTCGCTGGACACCCAGCTCAACGACATCCCCGAGTACGACCACCACGACCCGGCGGCCTCGCTGGTCAAGCTCGACGAAATGATTCGCGTGCTGCTCGACAACGTGGTGCCGAACCAGTGTGTGGTGATCAACCTGACCCAGACCAAACCCTCGTACTGGCAAGGGCAATTGCACGACCCACGGCTGGCGGAAGCGGACTTCTACATCTCCGTGCACGCCGACATGCCGGGCGCGAGCCTGCTGGAACTGGTGCCACGGGCGTTCAAGGTCGGCTCGCCGGAAGACATCGAAGTGGTGGTCAACAGCGCCATGCCGGGGGTCACCCTCAATCATTCGACGCGCCTGCCCAATGCGATTCCGGTGCGACTGGACAATCACTACTTCTCCATCGAACCCCATGGCCGGGTGTACGAGCGAATGATGAGTGCCCAGGCCATCTCTTTCTATGCGCCCAGCGCGTTCACCAACCTCAAGCTTGAACTGATGGCGGTACTCAAATGACCGAAGCCGTACTGCAAGGCGCCGTTGCGGCCGCCCGTGAAAAACCGACCCTCAAAGACCTGGTGCAGGACTTCATCAGCATGGCGCTGATCGTGCGCAAGGGTCGCCAGGTGACGTCGGTCAGCGCCTTCGAGGCGAGCGTCGACACCTTCTTCAAGGCGCTGGAACGCAATGCCCGCAGCGCCGACTACAGCGTTGAACAGGTGAAAGACACCCAGTACGCCCTGTGTGCGTTCCTCGATGAAAGCGTGTTGCGCCCCCTCGAACCGGGTGTTGAAGCCAACCCTTTGCGCAGTCAATTTGAATTGCAGCCCTTGCAGTTCCGCTATTTCGGCGTGCACCTGGCCGGCGAAGGCTTCTTCGAAAAAATCGATGCATTGCGTGGCGACGTTAAACACAACCTGGACGTGCTCGAGGTTTACCACCTGTGCCTGGCCCTGGGTTTCGAAGGCAAGTTCAGCCTCGGGCAAAAGGACCAGCTGCGCTACCTGGCCAATACCCTGGGCCAGGACATCGCGCGTTTTCGCAAGACGCCCAAGGCCCACTCGCCTGACTGGGCGTTGCCCGACCAGGTCTCGCAGATGCTGCGCCATGAGGTGCCCCTCTGGCTCTACCTGGCGCTGATTGCGCTGGTCTGCACGGGTGTCTACCTGACGCTGGACTGGTTGCTGGGCAAAGACCTGGCCGCATTGTCCGAACAAATCAGCCAGCTGTTCAGTGCCTGAAAACAGGTCAGGTAATCGAGTCAGGAAGACATGAAGACATTATTGCGCTCGTTGAAAAGTTTTTGGTTCCTCGTCACCGTCCTGTGGCTGGCGAGCCTGGCGGTTTGCTGGTTCGTTGCGCCGCACGTGAGCTGGTTGCGCGGTTATACGCTGGAGGCGATGGCGATCCTGTGCGCCTTTTACTTGCTGATCATCGTAATGCGTCAGTACAAGCGTATCCGGACTGAACAACACCTTGAGAATCTGGTGCAGCGTGAAGTGGATCGTTCGTTGAAGTCGAGCGGCGAATTCCGTGACCGCCAGGTATTACATGAACGCCTCAAGCACGCCATCGCCATGCTGCGCGCCGACCGTTCGGCCGGCGGCGGTGGCTCGTCGGCGCTTTATGATTTGCCGTGGTACCTGGTGATCGGCATGTCGGCAGCGGGCAAGACCTCGTTGCTGACCCGCTCCGGCCTGTCCGCAAGCATTGCCAGCAGCGCCAACGACACACAAAGCGGCACCCAGCATTGCGATTGGTATTTCAGCCCCGAGGCCGTGATGATCGATACGGCCGGCCGTTACCTGCGGGACGACCCGTCGGCCAGCGAATTCGCCGCCTTCCTGCGCATGCTGAAAAAGCAGCGCAGCAAGGCTGCGGTCAACGGTCTGGTATTGGTGGTGAGCCTGCCTGAACTGCTGGCGAACAGCGCGGCCGAGCGCAACGAACTCGCCGCGCAACTGGTGTCGCGCATCGAGGAATACAACGATTGCCTGGACGCCAATCCACCGATCTACCTGATGCTGAGCAAGACCGATCAACTGCCAGGCTTCAGCCAGGCGTTTGAAGGCCTTGACCTGAACGAGCGCCAGCAACCGCTGGGCATGACCTTCGGCTTGTCCGAGATCCGCAACCAGGGCCTGCGCCCGGTGCTGGATGCCAAGCTGGCCAACCTGCACGGCCATATTCGTCGTCACGTCGACGCCCAGATGATTGCCTTGGGTGCCGATGCCAACAGTGCCTTGCTGAACTTCCCGAACTATTTCACCGAGATTTCGGGGGTGCTGGAACAGTTTCTCCAGCACTTCGCCGAGATCCGTCGCAGCGGCGCGCCACTATTGCTGCGCGGATTGTATTTCACCAGCGCCTTGCAGACTGACCAGCAACTGACTCAGGTGTACGAAGACGCCCTGGCCGAGTCGTTCGCCCTGCAAGCGGAGCAGGAGCAATCGGAACAAGAGCAGCCCGAGCCAAGCAGCGGCAAGAAAATCAGTGACCGCAGCTACTTCATCACCGATACGTTCCGTCGGGTGATCTTCCCGGACCGTGACCTGACCCTCTATCAGTCGCGCCTGGGCAAGAACACCTCCGCCAGCCCTGCCCTGCTGGGCCTGGCGGTACTGGCCGGGGTTGCGTTCATTGGCTGGCAAGCCCTGTCGTTCCAGAACAACCGTCAGTGGCTGGCCACATTGCGCGAGCAACTGACTGAGCTGCAACAGTCTGCGGACCGTGCCGGGCTGCTCGCCTCGGGCCAGGGCCTGGAACTGCTGCGCGAACAACTCTCGGCCATCGAGAAGCATCGGGCCAAAGGTGTGCCGCTGCAACTCGGCGCTGGCCTCTATCGTGGCGACGACCTCTACCGCGCCGCGCAGGCCGCCTATTTGCAGCAACTGCGCACCCAGGCGCTGGAACCTGTCACCTTGCAACTGCAATTGCAGATGCGCGCATTCAATGAGTTCGCCAAGACCATGGATGCGCAGAACAGCTTTGCGCCTGTGCCTTCCAAGGCCAATTCTGCCAAGGCGCGGGCACTGGGGCAGAAGCTGCCTACCGGCTTGAATAACGTGCCGCGCAGCACCGGCGATGTGGCCAATCGGCTGAGCGGTGCGGCCAAGGGCGCCGCCAACAAGGCTCGTGGCGAAGCCCTGACAGCGTTGCGCAACCCTGCCACGGCGAGCGATGCCGCTGAACTGTCGGCGACCACCGGCGGGCTGTCGTTGTCCGAAGAAATGTTGGGCCGACTGGATGAGCGCCAAGTGGCGTCGATCATCGAATCCTATAACGCGCTCAAGCTCTACCTGATGCTGACTCAACCCACCACTCACCCGGATCCGGAGTTCGTGGCGGCTGCGTTGCCGGCTGCCTGGGCCAATACCGCCAGTGCCGACAACCCTGTCAGTACAGCGGTGATTGAGGACAACGCGCCGGTCTACGTGCAATTGCTCAAGAATGGCCAGGCACCGACCTTGTCGCGCAACGAGCAACTCATCAACGAGACCCGCAATAGCCTGAAGTCCTTCATGATTTCCAGCTCGCTGGTGGACCGTGAATACCTGCGTCTGCAACTGGAATCCAGCCGACAGTTCCCGGCCGTCGGCTTGAGCGACCTGGTGCCAATGCCGGGCCGTCAGTTGCTGTACGGCTCCGAAGCGGTCCCGGCGATTTTCACCCGTCAGGGCTGGGAACAGTTCGTCAAGCCCGAGCTGATCAAGCTGGTGTCGGGCAACCTGCAAAACGAATCGGACTGGGTGCTCGATGGCGAAGGCGGCGACAGCATCGTGCAGAAAGCCAACTTCATCCGTGAGTTCATGACGCGCTACAAGCGTGACTACACCCAGGCCTGGTACACCTTCATCGACAGCATTGGCGTTCGTCATTTCACCGACATGGCCAATGCGACCCAGCAACTGTCGCTGCTCAGCGACGTGCAGAACTCGCCGGTGAAAATTCTCCTGGCGGCTGTCAACGACAACACCCAATGGGATGTCCCTGCCCCCCGCGAAACACTGCCAGCGGGCATCAAGCCCGATGACGGGTTCTGGAGCAGCGTCACCGGGATCATCGACGGCAAGAACACCTCGCCAGGCGCGCTGATTTCGCCTTTGCCAGCAGTCGACGACGGCAGCCTGGCCAAGCGCTTCGAACCGGTATCGCGGGTGTTCGCGGTGCAGAACGCCGAAGGTGCCGACAGCACGATCATGGACCGCTACCTCGCGGCCCTGCGCAAGCTCAAGGTGCGGATGAACAACATCCAGCGCTCACAGGATGTTGGCAAGAGCAGCAAGCAGCTGATCAGTGAAACCCTTGAAGGGCTGCCAAGTGAAGTGACCAGCGTGCGCAACTATGTCGAGACCACCGTCGACACCAGCCAGGGCGGTCTGTCCGATTCGTTGCAGGGCCTGTTCAGCCTGCCGATCCAGTTTGCCTGGGAAACCCTGCGAGACCCGGCCGGCCAACAGATTGCCAAGGCCTGGGCACAGCAGATTGCCAAGCCCTGGGAGCAGGTCATGGCGCACCGTTACCCGATTGCACCCGGCAGCCGCAATGAAGCCTCGGTCAAGGATCTGCAGCGTTTCGTCGACCCGGAATCCGGGCTGCTGCCGAACTTCAAGCGCAACGAAATCGGCAACCTGTCCGGTGGCGAAGGCCTGGGGATGAGCAGCAACAGCAAGGCTACGCCGCTGGTCAACCCGAACATGGTCAACAGCATCGACAAGGCCAGCTCGTTGGGCCAGGTGATTGCCAGCCTGTCGGACCGCGACAACGGCTTCGAGATCATGCTCGAACCTTCCGCCAACCTCACCGACATCATCTTCACCCTCGACGGCCAGGTGCAGCACTACCGCAACGGCAAGACCAGCTGGAGCCGCTTCTCGTGGCCGGGCACGACCACCACGCCGGGCGCACGCCTGGATGTGGTCACCCTGAGCGGCGAACGCATCACGGTGTTCGACTACCCGGGCCGCTGGGGCCTGCTGCGCATGAACGACAGCGCGCGGGTCAGCGATCTTGACGGCATCCAGCAACGTTTCAGCTGGAACACCAGCAGTGGCCCGGTCAGCCTCGCCGTGCGCAACTACGGCGGCGTCAAGTTGACAGACCTGGCCAACGTCAAGGCCTTGAGCGCGCTCAACGCCAAAGAAGGTCAAGCGCTGTGAGCCGCCGAACCTTGAAGCAGGGTTTTGGCCAATGATCGGCTGCTTCGGCAAGGTGCCCGCGAGCCCGGACTTCGTCAGCCTGCAAGGTGCGGGCGACGACGTCTGCGAGTTCGATAGCTGGCTGCAAGGGGCGCTGGCCGCCCTGCAGCATCGCGAAGACTGGCGCAAGCTGTTCGACGGATTGCCGCTGTGCTTTTTCAGTTACCGGGCGCGCAGCGGCAACTGGCTGCTGGGCGGGCTGATCAGCTCGAAGGATTCGAGTGGGCGGCGCTATCCGTTTTTCATTTTCCAGACCCTCAAGGCCAGCGAAGCCGAGCCTCTGGTCAATCCGTTCACCCTGGGCGAATTGTTCAGCGGGCAGATCAGGCCCTTGCTGCACATGGCCGTCCAGGGCGAAAGCACTTCAGTGCTGTTCGACCGCATCAAGGCCCTGCGCCCGCTGCAAGGCCAGGACTTCGAGTTGTTCCGGCGCGTGCATGACAAGTTCCTGGTGAACTTCAACCTGCGCGATATCAGTACCGCGCTCGAAGGCACCTACCCGGAGTTCGTCACCAACGCCGTGTTGACCCGGCTTCAGGCCCTCAGACGACACCTGGTTCACGCGACGCCCATTGGCATCGCCCTGCCCTTGCCGGCGGAACGGGGCTTGAAAAATCCGACCGCTGATCTGTGGGTCAGCTGGCTGACGCAAATGACACCGGAGCGTGCCGTGCCACAGATCAGCCTGCTGGCGGACGACTTCATGCGGCCCCGGCTGATCTGTTTTGCCTCACGCAATACCAGTGATGCCTATCGCCTGCTGACCGGCATCGCTGACCGTTCGCAGAGCTATGACGTGCTGGCGTCTTTCGATGCCTTTGACGAGCACCACCGCACACACGCCTTTCCCGAAATCGACCGCCCTCTGGGTGACGTTATCGACCGTTTTGTCGATGCCCTGGATTCGAAGCCTGTATGAACAAGATCAAGTATTACTTCTTGCGCTATCAACCCTACATCCTGGGGGTGTGTTTTTTCCTCGCGATCTTCGTGGTGTGGGGCATCGGGCGTGCGTTCGGCTTCAGTTCGCTCAACAGCCTGCTGACCGGCATCGGTGTGTTCCTGGTGTTGTCCGCCGGTTATGTGCTGCTGCTTAATCGAGGCGTGTCCCGGCATCACGACCTCGAAGGCCTGCTGCGCGAGGATGCCGATCAGGCGGTATTGAACGCGAGCCCGGCGGATCGCGAGGAAGTCAGCCTGTTGCGCGAGCGTCTCTTGCAGAGCATCGAGCGCTTGCACAGCAACAAGCCACGGGGCAGCAACCCCAAGGATGCGCTGTATGCCCTGCCCTGGTACCTGGTGGTCGGTCAGCCAGCAGCGGGCAAAAGCACCATGCTCTACCAGTCGGGACTCAACTTCCCCTATGCCGAGCGTGAGGGCGTGCGAGTCGCCGGTCTGGGTGGTACGCGCAACTGCGACTGGTTCTTCAGCTCCGAAGCCGTGCTGCTGGACACCGCCGGCCGCTACATGAACAACCAGGAAGAGGCCGGCAAATGGCGCGCGTTCCTCCAGCTGCTGCGCCAGCATCGCCAGCGTCGGCCGCTCAATGGCCTGATCGTCACCGTCAGCATCCACGACATCCTGCAAGCCTCGCTCGAAGATCAGGAGCGCATCGCCAAGCGTCTGCGCGAACGCATTCAGGAAACCCATGCCTTGCTGGAAGTGCGGCTGCCGGTGTACCTGGTGTTCACCAAGTGCGACCTGGTGCCGGGTTTCGCGCCCTTCTATCGCCAACTCGATGAAACCGCGCGCGGCGAAGTGATGGGCAAGACCTTCTCCCACAAAGGTTACGAACAGGCCGACTGGGGCCAGCGCTTCGGCGTCGCGATGGACGAACTGGTCAGCTACTGGCACCAGGTGGCCAGCCAGCAATTGGTCACTCAGGACATCCAGATCACCCGCCAGGATTCGGCGGTGTATCGGTTCCCGCTGGAACTGGCGGCCCTCAAACCACGGCTGCAACTGTTCGTCGATGCCCTGTTGCGCGCCAACCCTTATCAAAGTGCGGAACTGCTGCGCGGCTTCTATTTCACCAGTGCGCTGGACGCAGACCAGCCGGAAATGGGCGGACACGCACGGCAGGTGACGGAGCGCTTTTCCCTGGAGGGCGATCGGGAGATCGCCAACGGTCACGCGCAACCGCGCCCCTTGTTCATCAACAGTCTGTTCCGCAAAGTCATCATTCCCGACCAGCACCTGGTGGCGCTGTACACCACCAACCACCGCGAGCGTCGGCGCCGGGCGACCTGGATCGGCGGCGCCGGACTGGTCGCGGTACTGCTGTGCAGCCTGTTGGGCTGGTCGTACGTCAACAACAAAAACACCCTGCAAAGCCTCTCGGCAGAACTGACCCAGGCTGGCGTCGACGACCGTTCAGTACCCGCTCAGTACACCGATTGGCAAACCCTGGACCGCCTGCGTTTCTGGACCGCGCACTACTACGCGCAACACCACGACGAAGGTGTGCCGCTGCGCATGCGCCTGGGGCTCTATCAAGGCCACAAGGTAGAGCCACTGGTGCGCAGCCGCTATTTCGACCGGCTGGAAAGCGTGATGCTCAAGCCCACGGCCGACAACCTGACCCGCTCGCTGTACTTGCTGACCACCCTCAAGGTCTATCAGCGCAACGCCAAAGAGTTGATGCCCGTGACCGGCGTGGACAGCGTCGAGCCCAAGGCCCTGCCCAACGACAACCGGGCGCAGTCCATCGCCGGTTTCGGCAAGGCGACGCTGGACACCTACGTCATGCTGTCCCGTGCACAACGGGAAAAGGCCGACCCTGGGTTCCTGAAAGCGAAAATCCCGGATTACTGGTACCCGGCGATTGCCCGTCAGGTCGGCAATGCCAGTATCGCCGCCTCTGACTATGAATTCGCCAGCCGCCAGATCAATTTCTACAGCGACCAAATCCACCAGCCGGACGTGCCGCGGATCCTCGATAACGCGTTCCTGATCTCCAGCTCGCGCAACTACATCAACAGCCTGCTGACCCAGTCGTTGCGCTCGATCGAAACCATCACGCTGGAGTCGGACACCCTGTTCGCTTTCGCCCGTGCGGATTTCCAGAGCCTGAAGACCGAAGGCCAAAGCCAGCTCAGCGCGATTGCCGGCAAGCTGCTCAGCACCCCCAACATCGGAAAAATCATCATCGCCGGGCATGCCGATCAACTCGGCGATCCCCAAGGCAACTTGCAGGTTTCCAAACAGCGGGCACAAACCATCAAGACCTACCTGGTGGGCAAAGGCGTGCCCGGCGAGCTGGTCGAAGCCGTCGGCGAAGGCAGCAACAAGCCCTTGGTCAAGTGCGATATGCAACAGCCAAGAGCGCAGCTGATCCGCTGCCTGGAGCCTAACCGGCGGGTAGAAATCGAAGTGCGGGCACTCAACTGAGCATGCGCGCCTTGTGAAGAAATACCGGTACCCGGGTCATCTCGACGAAAGGCCCGGGCCGGCATAAGACACCTCTGTTGATCGATTCAAAGAGGTTAAAGCGAAGGGCTGCGACCTGTTTGCAGGTGACATCCCTTTAAATGAAGGTAAGGAGAAAATAGAAATGGCATTTGACGCATACATCCAGATCGACGGCATTCCTGGTGAAGTTCTGGACGACAAACACAAGGATTGGATCGAAGTACTGGGCTACGAGTTCGGCGCAACCCAGGCGACTTCCGCGACGGCCAGCTCTTCGGGCGGTGCTTCGTCGGAGCGTGTTGCGTTGAGCGACTTCAGCATCCGCAAAGCCGTGGACAAGGCTTCTGCCAAGCTGTTCGAAGCCTGCTGCAAAGGCACGCACATCGCCAAGATCCAGCTGAACGTAAACCGCGCCGGTGGCGACAAGGTGACCTACCTGACCATCAACCTGGAAGAAGTCGTGGTGTCGTCGGTCAAAGCAGTCGCTGGCGGCAGCCAGAACGGCGAAGACAAAGCGGTTGGCGATCTGCCGATCGAAGAAATCAGCTTCAACTTCGCCCGCATCAAGACCACCTACACCCAACAGAGCCGTTCAGATGGTCAGGGCGGCGGTAACGTCACCGGTGGCTGGGATCGCATCGCGAACAAGGCTTTCGCATAACACCGTGGTAATGACGGGCCGCGCACGCGGCTCGTTTTCGGCACCGTGCCTGCCCGGCGGGCGCGGTGTTCTTTTAGTCTGATCAGAGTTTCCCATGTCTGAATTTCTCAACGACCTTTCACTGGCCGAACTGACCGCGCCCATCAATGAGGGGAGCGGCGAAGACCTGAGCTTTTCCACCTTGTTCGATCAGGTGAAAGAAGCACGGCGAGCAGACCCCGATTACCTGACCCAGGGTGACTGGCAAACCGATCTGAAGTCATCCGACTGGGATCTGACCCTCACCCTGGCTGCCCAGGGCCTGGCTCGACAGAGCAAGGACCTGATGCTCGTCGCCTGGCTCAGCGAAGCCCTGGCGCACAAGTACCATTTCACCGGCATCACCTTCGGCCTGACCCTGGCCGAACGCCTGTTGGACAATTTCTGGACCGACCTCTTCCCCTCCCTCGAGGATGGGGTCGATGAACGCGCAGCCCGGCTGGCATGGATGAAAACCTCGCTGGCGGATGTCGTGGGCGGACTGCCCATCACCCAGGGCCAACAGTACAGTTTGCTGCGTTATGACGAATCCCGGCATGTCGAAAACCTTGGCTTGCAGAATCCCCAGGCCATGCGCGCCGCCCTCGATGAAGGCAAGATCAACGCCGAGGTGTTCCAGCGCTCGGTGGTGCTGACCGACTCCGATCACCTGCGCCAGAAAGCCGGCGAAATCGCCGCCAGCCTGAAGGCCTGCCAGCAACTGCAGAGCACTGCCGACAGGCTGTTCGGCCATGACGCGCCAAGCTTTGCCGGGCTCCATGACGTGTTGTCCCGCGCCGGGCAACTGGCCGAGAAACTGCTCAAGGATCGCGGCATCGAACTGAACCCGGCCCCTGTCGCTCCCACCCCTACCGTCTCCGAAAGCGCTGGCGCACAACCCACAGGTGCCGCAATGACCCAGACCCAGCAAGACATCCCCGTCACACCGCTGCGCACCACGCCGCAAACCCGCGACGAGGCATTCACCCTGCTGGCGGGCATCGCACAGTTCTTCAAGCAGACCGAACCCCAGAGCCCTGTCCCCTACCTGATCGAACGGGCGATCAAATGGGGCAACATGCCGCTCGAGGGTTGGCTCAACGATGTGATCAAAGACAGCAATGTGGTGGACAACATCCGTGATGTGCTGGGGACGAAGGAGGCGAAGTCCTGATGGACAGCCGGTAGCAAACCCGACGCACCGCTTGACGCCGCATCACCGCTGATCCCCTTCCTTACCCTTCTCTCCTCCCCCATGCCGGGCCTGTGCCCGGCGTAAGCCTGTGCCTGCCGTTTGTCCGCTGCTGCCCGTGACGCACATTTTTGCGTGCCATCCAGCCAGAAACTCCGTTCAGGGTCTTGTGCTTCCGGTATTATGGTATACCATCAGACGCACAAACACCCAAAACCTCTACGGAGCAGCTCATGAGTTTCGAAATCCGCAAGATCGTCAGCTATGTCGAAGAAACCTTTATTGAAGGCGGCAAAGCCACCGATAAGCCCGTGACCATGGTCGGTCTGGCCGTGGTGATGAAGAATCCCTGGGTGGGCAACGGTTTCGTCGAAGACCTGAAACCACAGATCCGCGCCAACTGCTCCGACCTCGGCGCGCTGATGGTCGAGCGTCTGGTGGGCATCATTGGCGGTGCCGAGAAAATCGAGGCTTACGGCAAGGCTGCGGTGGTCGGCGCCGATGGCGAGATCGAGCACGCTTCGGCGGTGATCCACACCCTGCGCTTCGGCAACCATTACCGCGAAGCGGTCAAGGCCAAGAGCTACCTGAGCTTCACCAACAAGCGCGGCGGCCCGGGCACTTCGATCCAGATCCCGATGATGCACAAGGATGACGAAGGCCTGCGTTCGCACTACATCACCCTGGAAATGCAGATCGAAGACGCACCCCGTGCCGACGAAATCGTCGTGGTCCTGGGTTGCGCCGACGGCGGCCGCCTGCACCCGCGCATCGGCAACCGCTACATCGACCTGGAAGAACTGGCCGCCGAAAAAGCCCAGTAACCGGCCAGCAGAACGACAACAAGAAGGCATTGCAGGAGCGCTCCATGATTCGGCTCACCGCTGAACTCACCCCGGCTGGCACCAGTTACCTGGCGACCGGCCAAGGCCAGCCCGTGGTCTTGATCCACGGCGTGGGCCTGAACAAAGAAATGTGGGGCGGCCAGATCGTTGGCCTGGCCACGAAATACCGCGTCATCGCCTACGACATGCTCGGCCATGGCGCCAGCCCGCGCCCGGAAAGCGGCACGCCGCTGCTCGGCTATGCCGACCAGTTGCTGGAGCTGCTCGACCACCTGCAATTGCCCAAGGCAACGGTGATCGGTTTTTCCATGGGCGGGCTGGTGGCGCGGGCGTTTGCCCTGCACTACCCGCAACGCCTGGAAGGCCTGGTGGTGCTCAACAGCGTGTTCAACCGTAGCGCCGAACAGCGCGCCGGGGTCATCGCCCGCACCAGCCAGGCCGCCGAACACGGGCCGGACGCCAATGCCGAAGCGGCACTGTCGCGCTGGTTCAGCCGTGAATACCAGGCCGCGAACCCGGCGCAGATCGCCGCGATTCGCCAGACCCTGGCCGGCAATGACCCGCAGGGTTACCTGACCACTTACGAACTGTTCGCCACCCAGGACATGTACCGCGCCGACGACCTGGCCAGCATCAAGGTGCCGACGCTGATCGCCACCGGCGAGCTGGACCCCGGTTCGACCCCGGAAATGGCCAGGCAACTGGCCGAACGCATTCCCGGTGCGACCGTTGCCGTGCTCGCCGAGCAACGGCATATGATGCCCGTAGAGTCTCCGCGCCTGGTCAACCAGCTGTTGCTGGAGTTTCTGCAGACCGCGCACTCCCAACAAAACCAGATCAAGGGGATCGTTGCATGACACTCGCACGCTTCCAGATGTGCATCGGCGGTGAATGGGTCGATGCCCTGTCCGGCAAGACCTTCGAAAGCCTCAACCCGGCGCTGGCCGAGCCTTGGGCCGAATTGCCCGACGCCGACGAAGCGGATGTCGAGCGCGCCGTACAGGCCGCGCAAACCGCTTTCGACAGCCCGGCATGGCGCGGTTTGACCGCCACCGCGCGCGGCAAATTGCTGCGACGCCTGGGCGACCTGATCGCCGAAAACAAAGAACAACTGGCGCAGCTGGAAAGCCGCGACAACGGCAAGCTGATCCGCGAAACCCGTGGCCAGGTCGGCTATCTGCCGGAGTTCTTCCACTACACCGCAGGCCTGGCGGACAAGCTCGAAGGCGGCACTCTGCCGCTGGACAAGCCGGACCTGTTTGCCTACACCGTGCACGAAGCCATGGGCGTGGTGGCCGCTATCATTCCGTGGAACAGCCCGCTGTACCTGACCGCGATCAAACTCGCCCCGGCCCTCGCCGCAGGCAACACCATCGTGATCAAGCCGTCGGAACACGCCTCGGCGACCATCCTCGAACTGGCACGCCTGGCGCTGGAAGCCGGGATTCCACCGGGAGTGGTCAACGTCGTCACCGGTTACGGCCCGAGCACCGGCGCCGCCCTCACCCGCCATCCGCTGATCCGCAAGATCGCCTTCACCGGCGGCGCGGCGACGGCGCGGCATGTGGTGCGAAGCAGCGCGGAGAACTTCGCCAAACTGTCGCTGGAACTGGGGGGCAAATCGCCGAACATCATTTTCGCCGACGCCGACCTCGACAGCGCGATCAACGGCGCCATCGCCGGGATCTACGCCGCCTCCGGGCAGAGTTGTGTGTCCGGTTCGCGCTTACTGGTGCAGGACGAAATCTACGACGAGTTCGTCGGTCGTCTGGTGGAACGCGCCCAGCGCATCCGCATCGGCAACCCGCAGGACGACAGCAGCGAAATGGGCCCGATGGCCACCGCGCAGCAACTGGCCGTGGTCGAAGGGCTGGTGGCTGACGCTATCGCCGAAGGTGCGCGTCTGCGCCTGGGCGGCAAGCGTCCAGAGAATCTGGGTGATGGCTGGTTCTACGAGCCGACGCTGTTCGAGTGCGACCGCAACTCGATGAAGATCATGCAGGAAGAAGTCTTTGGCCCGGTGGCCTCGGTCATCCGGTTCAAGGACGAAGCCGAAGCCCTGGCGATTGCCAACGACTCACAGTTCGGCCTCGCCGCCGGCATCTGGACCCGCGACCTGGGCCGCGCCCATCGCCTGGCCCGGGACGTGCGTTCGGGGATCATCTGGGTCAACACCTACCGCGCGGTCTCGGCCATGGCGCCGATCGGCGGCTTCAAGAACAGCGGCTATGGACGCGAAAGCGGCATCGATTCGGTGCTGGCCTACACCGAGCTGAAAACGGTGTGGATCAACCTGTCCCAGGCACCGATGCCTGATCCCTTCGTGATGCGCTAGGAGTCCTGGAAAATGATCGAACCCGGCATTTACAAAGACGTGATGAGCTCGTTCCCTTCCGGGGTCACGGTGGTCACCACCCTGGACCCGGAAGGTGGCATCGTCGGCATCACCGCCAGCGCCTTCAGTGCGCTGTCGATCGACCCGGCACTGGTGCTGTTCTGCCCCAATTATGGCTCCGACACCTACCCGGTGCTGCGCGACAGCAAGCAGTTCGCGATTCATTTGCTGTCCGCCGACCAGACCGCCGAAGCCTATGCCTTCGCCGGTAAAGGCAAGGACAAGGCCAAAGGCATCGAGTGGCACCTGAGCGAATTGGGTAACCCGATTCTGGCCAAGGCCACGGCGATCATCGAGTGCGAGCTGTGGCGTGAATACGATGGCGGTGATCACGCGATCATCGTCGGCGCGGTGAAGAACCTGATCCTGCCCGCGCAACCGGTCACACCGATGATCTACCACAAAGGCAAGCTGGGGCCGCTGCCCACACTGGCCTGATGCCCATACACAAAACCTTGTGGGAGCGAGCCTGCTCGCGATGGTCGTGAACGATAACGCGTGCTGCCTGACAGCCCTTGGCGTTCTCGGGTTTTTCGCGAGCAGGCTCGCTCCTACAGATAACCACCCTTTTTTCTTGGGAGCCGGCATGAGCCCAGCAGCCTCGTTATTGTTCCGCCAACAGGCCTACATCAATGGCCAATGGCTGGACGCGCCGGATGGCGCCTGTCAGGACATCTTCAATCCGGCCACCGGTGAACTCATCGGCCGGGTGCCGAACCTCGGCGCCGAGCACGCGCGCCTGGCTATCGAGGCTGCCAACAAAGCCTGGCCAGCCTGGCGCGCACTGACCGCCAAGGAACGCAGCAACACCCTCAAGCACTGGCACGCGCTGATGCTGGAAAACGCCGACGCCCTGGCTGAAATCCTCACCCTGGAACAAGGCAAGCCACTGACTGAGGCCAAGGGTGAAATCCTCTACGCCGCGAGCTTCATCGAGTGGTTCGCCGAAGAGGCCAAGCGCATCTACGGCGACACCATTCCCAGCCACAAGGGCGATGCGCGCATCGTGGTCAGCAAGGAGCCGATCGGCGTCGTCGCGGCCATCACACCGTGGAACTTCCCGGCGGCGATGATCACCCGCAAGGCCGGCCCGGCGCTGGCCGCCGGTTGCCCGTGCATCGTCAAACCGGCCCCGGAAACACCGTTTTCGGCACTGGCCATGGCGGCACTGGCGGAACAGGCCGGGATTCCAGCGGGGATTTTCAACGTAATTACCGGCGATGCCATCGCCATCGGCGGGGAGCTAACCGCCAGTCCAAAGGTTCGCAAACTGTCGTTCACCGGCTCCACCGCCATCGGCAAGCTGCTGATGGCCCAGTGCGCGCCGACCCTGAAAAAAGTCTCGCTGGAACTGGGCGGCAACGCGCCGTTCATTGTCTTCGACGACGCCGATCTGGAACGTGCCGTCGATGGCGCGCTGATCGCCAAATTCCGCAACGCCGGGCAGACCTGCGTCTGCGTCAACCGCTTCCTGGTGCAGGACGGCATCCACGACGCCTTTGTCGCGCGCCTGGCCGAGCGGGTTTCGCAGCTCAAGGTCGGCAGCGGTTTCGAGGATGGCGTCACCCAAGGGCCGTTGATCAATGAGCGTGCCGTGGCCAAGGTCGAAGACCATGTGCAAGACGCGCTGGAGCACGGTGCACAACTGCTGTGCGGCGGCGAACGTCATGCGCTGGGCAACGGCTTCTTCCAGCCGACCGTGCTCAGCGGCGTCACCCCGCAGATGAAAGTCGCCCGGGATGAAACCTTTGGCCCGTTGGCCGCCGTTTTCCGTTTCGACACCGAGGCCCAGGCCGTCGAGATGGCCAATGACACCGAATTCGGCCTGGCCGCCTACTGCTACACCCGCGACCTGGGCCGCGCCTGGCGCATGAGCGAGGCGCTGGAGTACGGCATGGTCGGGATCAACGAAGGGCTGATTTCCACCGAGGTCGCGCCATTTGGCGGCATCAAGTCCTCGGGGCTGGGTCGCGAAGGGTCGAAGTACGGCATCGAGGATTACCTGGAACTCAAATACACCTTGATGGGCGGCCTCTGAGCCCACGGGAGCTACGCAAATGAACAACGAAAAATACGAAAAAGGCCTGAAGATCCGCACCCAGGTGCTGGGCGAAGCCTACGTCAACCGCTCCATCGAAAACGCCGACGACTTCACCCGGCCCTTACAGGAAATGGTCACCGAGTATTGTTGGGGTCATGTCTGGGGTCGTGAGGGTTTGTCGCTCAAGGAGCGCAGCATGATCAACCTGGCGATGATCTCGGCCCTCAACCGGCCCCATGAACTCAAGCTGCATGTGCGCGGCGCCTTGCGTAACGGCCTGAGTCGTGAGCAAATACGCGAAATATTGCTTCAGGTCGGCATTTATTGCGGTGTCCCCGCTGCCGTAGACAGTTTCCGGCTCGCCCGTGAAGCCTTCGCCGAAGCCGATGCCGAGGCCTCCAGTTAACCCTTGGCTGTTTGATCCGACCGGGCACCCAGATTCCCGTAATCGAAGTGCTCTTTTTGCATGGACAGCCACAATCAGAGCGGACCCCATGAAACGCCTGCCACTCGACGACAGCTTCAAGGTCAATCGCAACCCCGTTACCCTGCGCGAAATCGTGCTGGATAAACTGCGAAGCGCCATCATGAACTTCCAGCTCCTGCCGGGAGACCGTCTGGTCGAACGCGATCTGTGCGATCGCCTGGGCGTCAGCCGTACCTCCGTGCGCGAAGCCTTGCGTCACCTGGAATCCGAAGGCCTGGTGGAATTCGCCGATGCCAAGGGCCCGCGTGTCGCGATCATTACCCTGGCCGATGCCGTGGACATCTACGAGCTGCGCTGCGTGCTCGAAGGGCTGATCGTGCAACTGTTCACCCTGCGCGCCAAGGCCAAGGACATCAAGGCCCTGGAAAAAGCCCTGGAAGAGAACCGCAAGGCGCTCAAAGACGGCGAGCTGCAACAGGTCATCGACTCCGTGCAGGGTTTCTACGACGTGCTGCTCGAAGGCTCGGGCAACCATGTCGCGGCCACTCAGCTGCGCCAGTTGCAGGCACGCATCAGCTACCTGCGCGCGACCTCGGTGTCCCAGGAAAACCGTCGCGGCGCCAGTAACCAGGAAATGGAGCGCATGGTCGAGGCGATCAAGGGCGGCGACCCGCTGGCCGCCCACCAGGCGTGCGTCGACCACGTGCGCGCGGCCGCCGCCGTGGCCCTGGACTACCTCAAGCGCAAGCAGGAAGAAACCGGCGACATCCCGGCAATCACCCAGCCCATCGCGCTGAAAGAACCGCGCATAGGTCGCTGACATGTTCAGCCCGAGCTTTTGCCCCAAGTGCGGCAGCGCTGATCTCGGTCAGCAGATGCCGCCGGGCGGTACGCACGAGCGCCTGATGTGCCGCGGCTGCGGCTACATCCATTACATCAATCCGAAGATCATTGCCGGCTGCATCATCGAGCAGGACGGCAAGTATCTGTTGTGCCAGCGCGCGATTCCACCGCGCCCGGGCACCTGGACCCTGCCGGCAGGCTTCATGGAAAGCGGCGAGACCACCGAGCAGGCGGCCTTGCGCGAGGTCTGGGAAGAAAGCGGCGTGCGTGCGGAAATCGTCTCGCCCTATTCGATTTTCAGCGTGCCGCAGATCAGCGAGGTGTACATCATCTTCCGCGCCATCGCGCTGGAGATCACCGGGCAGTACGGGCCGGAAACCCTCGACTACAAGTTCTTCGCGCCTGAGGACATTCCCTGGGACAGCATTTACTACCCGGCGATCCGGCAGATTCTTGAGCGCTATATCGAGGAGCGCCAAGCTGGGGTTTATGGCATTTACATGGGTAATGACGATAGCGGCAAAATCCATTTCATCCGCTGAAAAATCCCCCATTCCCCTGTAGGAGCGAGCCTGCTCGCGATGGTCGTCAACGATGACGCGTGCTGACTGACCGAACGCGTTGCTCTGACGTTTTTCGCGAGCAGGCTCGCTCCTACAGGGTCAAGCGGTTGGTTAGAGCGGCGCCACGCCCTCGACAATAATCACCTCAACCTTAGCCACACCTTCGCGGTGACCCCTTGCCTCCTGATACAACGCCGAGTGGTAGCAATCCACCGCCTGCTCATAGGAATCAAACTCAATCACCACACTGCGTTGCGGCGTAGACCGTCCTTCCATCGCCTCGCTACGCCCACCCCGCGCCAGAATCCGACCGCCATACAACGCAAACGCCTGCGGCGCCCGCCGGGTGTATTGGCTGTATTGATCAGGGTCAGTGACATCCACATGAGCAATCCAGTACGCCTTCATAGTGACCTCTCGCTTTGTTTTGTATTATGGTATACCACATTACCAATCCAACAAACACAGAGACTCCAGCATGGCCTTCAACAGCATCGAAGAAATCATCGAAGATTATCGCCTCGGCAAAATGGTCCTGCTGGTCGACGATGAGGACCGGGAAAACGAAGGCGACCTGTTGCTGGCCGCCGACTGCTGCACGCCCGAGGCGATCAGCTTCATGGCCCGCGAAGCCCGTGGCCTGATCTGCCTGACCTTGACCGACGAGCATTGCAAGCGCCTGGGCCTGGAGCAGATGGTGCCGAGCAACGGCAGCGTGTTCAGCACCGCCTTCACCGTGTCCATCGAGGCCGCCGTCGGTGTCACCACCGGTATCTCTGCTGCTGATCGCGCCTGCACCGTCGCCGCCGCCGTCGCCGCCAACGCCGGCCCCGCCGACATCGTGCAACCGGGCCACATCTTCCCGTTGCGCGCCCGCGAAGGCGGCGTGCTGACCCGCGCCGGCCATACCGAAGCCGGCTGCGACCTGGCGCGCCTGGCCGGCCATACGCCCGCCTCGGTGATCGTCGAAGTGATGAACGATGACGGCACCATGGCCCGGCGCCCGGACCTGGAAGTGTTCGCGCGCAAGCACGGGATCAGGATCGGCACCATCGCCGACCTGATCCACTATCGCCTGAGCACCGAACACACCATCGTGCGCATCGGTGAGCGTGACCTGCCGACCGTGCATGGCACCTTTCGTCTGATCACCTTTGAGGATCGCATCGAAGGCGGTGTCCACATGGCCATGGTCATGGGCGATCTGCGCCGCGAGCAACCGACACTGGTGCGGGTGCATGTAATTGACCCGTTGCGCGATCTGGTCGGTGCCGAGTACAGCGGCCCGAGCAACTGGACGTTGTGGGCCGCCT
Organism: Pseudomonas sp. IT-P74; assembly: GCF_949768175.1. NCBI lineage: Bacteria > Pseudomonadati > Pseudomonadota > Gammaproteobacteria > Pseudomonadales > Pseudomonadaceae > Pseudomonas > Pseudomonas sp. IT-P74. The sequence continues at coordinate 37,599 of NZ_CATKQD010000009.1, forward strand.
TGCAGCGTGTCGCCGCCGAAGGCCACGGCGTGGTGGTGGTGCTGGCCAATCATGAATCCTCCCAGGCGTTGCTCGAGCGGGTGCCGCAATTGACCCAGCCGCCCCGGCAGTTCAGCCGTTCGCAGTCACGGATTTATTCGGAAGTAGGCACCGGTGCGCAGATTCTGCAGAACCTGGGTGTCGGCAAGTTACGCCACCTCGGCCCGCCGCTGAAGTATGCGGGCTTGACCGGGTATGACCTGGAGGTGGTGGAGAGTATTCCATTTACCGAGTGATGCCCCCTGTAGGAGCGAGCCTGCTCGCGATGGCGGCATGACAGTCAACATGGTTAGCGACTGACACAGCCTCATCGCGAGCAGGCTCGCTCCTACAAGGGAATTGCGTTTCAAGGCAAATTCCAGGGCAACAAAATCCACCTTTGGCTGATAGCCGGTACGGCAAAATGCTTGCACAAAGTCTGGAATACCATAATATGATATTCCATAGACCGGACAGTCAGCACTGACTCGACGGACTGATGCTCCCGATAGGCGGGCACTCGAAGCCCCGCTCATAAACACAACAATGAGGGCGTGAAAATGGTGTTGAACAAACGTGCGACCGCGGTTCTTTTTGCGGGACTGCTGAGCGTGACCAGTCAGGCCTTGCTGGCGGCTGAAAGCGTCAACTTCGTCAGTTGGGGCGGCAGCACCCAGGATGCGCAGAAGCAGGCCTGGGCCGACCCGTTCAGCAAGGCCAGCGGCATCACCGTGGTGCAGGATGGCCCGACCGACTACGGCAAGCTCAAGGCCATGGTCGAGAGCGGCAACGTGCAGTGGGACGTGGTCGACGTCGAAGCCGACTTCGCCCTGCGCGCCGCCGCCGAAGGCTTGCTCGAACCCCTCGACTTCAAAGTGATTGAACGCGACAAGATCGACCCGCGCTTCGTCAGCGATCACGGCGTCGGCTCGTTCTTCTTCTCCTTCGTCCTCGGCTACAACGAAGGCAAGCTTGGCGCCGGCAAGCCTCAGGACTGGTCCGCGCTGTTCGACACCAAGACCTGGCCCGGCAAACGCGCCCTCTACAAATGGCCAAGCCCTGGCGTGCTGGAACTGGCGCTGCTGGCCGACGGTGTAGCGGCGGACAAGCTCTACCCGCTGGACCTGGATCGCGCGTTCAAAAAGCTCGACACCATCAAGAAAGACATCGTCTGGTGGGGCGGCGGCGCGCAGTCGCAGCAGCTGCTGGCCTCCGGTGAGGCGAGCATGGGCCAGTTCTGGAACGGCCGGATTCATGCCCTGCAAGAAGACGGAGCCCCGGTGGGCGTAAGCTGGAAGCAGAACCTGGTCATGGCCGACATCCTGGTCATTCCCAAGGGTTCGAAAAACAAGGACGCGGCGATGAAGTTCCTGGCCAACGCCAGCAGTGCCAAGGGCCAGGCGGACTTCTCCAACCTGACCGCCTACGCCCCGGTCAACGTCGACAGCGTGCAGCGCCTGGACTCGGTGCTGGCCCCTAACCTGCCGACCGCTTACGCAAAGGATCAGATCACTCTTGATTTCGCGTACTGGGCCAAGAACGGTCCGGCCATCGCGACACGGTGGAACGAATGGCTGGTCAAATGAAAATGACGGTAACCGCATCCCGTCCATCCACGTCAGTCGGGAGCGCCCCTGGCGCTGCCGGCAAGGCAGTTGCGATGACGCAATCGCCGAGTCTGGCACAGCGCTGGCGTGGCGCGAGCAACCTGGTGCCCGCCCTGCTGTTCCTCGGTCTGTTCTTTCTGGCACCGTTGATTGGCCTGCTGCTGCGCGGGGTGCTGGAACCGGTGCCGGGCCTGGGCAACTATGAACAACTGTTCGCCAACTCGGCCTATGCCCGGGTGTTGCTCAACACCTTCTCGGTGGCCGGCCTGGTGACGTTGTTCAGCCTGCTGCTGGGCTTTCCGCTGGCCTGGGCAATCACCCTGGTGCCCCGTGGCTGGGGTCGCTGGATCCTCAACATCGTGCTGCTGTCGATGTGGACCAGCCTGCTCGCCCGCACCTACTCATGGCTGGTGTTGCTGCAAGCCTCGGGGGTGATCAACAAGGCGTTGATGGCCATGGGCATCATCGATCAGCCGCTGGAGATGGTGCACAACCTCACCGGCGTGGTGATCGGCATGAGCTACATCATGATCCCGTTCATCGTGCTGCCGTTGCAGGCGACCATGCAGGCCATCGACCCGATGATCCTCCAGGCCGGTTCCATCTGCGGCGCCAGCCCCTGGACCAACTTCTTCCGGGTGTTCCTGCCGCTGTGTCGGCCGGGGCTGTTCTCCGGCGGTCTGATGGTGTTCGTGATGTCTCTCGGTTACTACGTGACCCCGGCGCTGCTCGGCGGCGCGCAGAACATGATGCTGCCCGAGTTCATCATTCAGCAGGTGCAGTCGTTCCTCAACTGGGGCCTGGCCAGCGCAGGCGCCGCGTTGCTGATCGTGATCACGCTGGTGTTGTTCTACTTCTACCTGAAGCTCCAGCCGGAATCCCCGGTTGGCGCCAGCAACGCGAGGTAAGCCGTCATGCTCCTGACCCCCAATGCCATGAGCCGGCGCATGCGCTTCGGCCTGTATGCCACCACCGGGCTGATCGGTCTGTTCCTGCTGTTGCCGATCGTGTTCATCGTGCTGCTGTCGTTCGGATCGTCCCAGTGGCTGGTGTTCCCGCCACCGGGCTGGACGCTGAAATGGTACGGCCAGTTCTTCTCCAACGCCGACTGGATGAACGCCGCCATGGCCAGCCTGAAAGTCGCGGTGCTGACCACGTTCTTCGCCGTCGCTTTGGGCCTGCCCACCGCGTTCGCCCTGGTGCGTGGCCGCTTCCCCGGCCGGGAAATGCTCTACGGCCTGTTCACCCTGCCGATGATCGTGCCGCTGGTGATCATCGCCGTGGCGGTGTACGCGCTGTTCCTGAAACTGGGTTACACCGGGACCATGTTCGCCTTCGTGGTCAGTCACGTCATTGTCGCGTTGCCGTTCACCATCATCTCGATCATCAACTCGCTGAAGCTGTTCGACCAGTCGATCGAGGATGCGGCGGTGATCTGCGGCGCCTCGCGTCTGCAAGCGGTGTTCAAGGTGACCTTCCCGGCGATCCGTCCGGGCATGGTGGCCGGCGCCCTCTTCGCCTTCCTCGTCTCGTGGGATGAAGTGGTGCTGAGCGTGATGATGGCCAGCCCGACCCTGCAAACCCTTCCCGTGAAAATGTGGACCACCCTGCGCCAGGACCTGACGCCCGTGATCGCCGTCGCTTCGACGCTGCTGATCGGCCTCTCGGTCCTGGTCATGGTGATCGCCGCCGCTCTGCGCCGGCGCAACGAAATCAGCGCTTGAGCGCCAGGAGTACGACATGAGTGCAGTGATCAAAGATTCCGCGCAGCAAAATGACAAACCCCTGGTCAGCCTGCGTAACCTGAACAAGCACTACGGCGACTTTGCCGCCGTGGATAACATCTCGCTGGACATCAAGGACGGCGAATTCCTCACCTTCCTCGGCTCCAGCGGCTCGGGCAAAAGCACGACGCTGTCGATGCTGGCCGGCTTCGAAACCCCGAGCAGCGGCGAGATCCTGGTCAACGGCCAGTCACTGGTGAACGTGCCGCCGCACAAACGCGACATCGGCATGGTGTTCCAGCGCTACTCGCTGTTTCCGCATCTGTCGGTGCGCGACAACATTGCCTTCCCGCTGGCCATCCGCAAACTGGCCACGGCCGAACGTGAGCGCCGGGTCGATGCGATGCTCAAACTGGTGCAGCTTGAGCCATTTGCCCATCGTCGCCCTTCGCAACTCTCCGGTGGCCAGCAGCAACGGGTCGCCATCGCCCGGGCGCTGGTCTATGAGCCACGCATCCTGCTGATGGACGAACCCCTCGGTGCGCTGGACAAGAAACTGCGTGAAGACTTGCAGGATGAACTGCGTCAGCTGCATCGGCGCCTGGGCATCACCATCGTCTACGTGACCCACGACCAGGAAGAAGCCATGCGCCTGTCCCAGCGCATCGCGATTTTCAGCCACGGCAAGATCGTCGGCCTGGGCAGCGGCTTTGACCTGTACCAGAACCCGCCGAACGCCTTTGTCGCCTCGTTCCTCGGCAATTCGAACTTCCTCAAGCTCAAGGCCCAGGGCAATGCAGTGGCGACCTTCGAAGGGCAGCCGCTGTCGATCCGACTCACCGCCGGCCTGCAAACCGATCAGGACGTGCTGCTGATGGTGCGTCCGGAAAAAGCCCTGGCCCTGAGCACTGAACAAGCCCTTGCCGAAACGCTGGCCGCCGGCTGGAACGAAGTCTCGGCCAGGGTCGTGGAAGTGCTGTTTCTCGGCGAGAGCCAGACCTGCAGCGTGGTCACCGCTGGCGGCACCTCGATGACGGTCAAGGCACTGTCCGCCGCCGGCATGCCGCTCAAGGCCGGTGATCCGGTGCGGGTGCGCTGGGCCACCGCCGATGCCTGCGTCTACACCGAATGGGTCGAAAGCGACCTGAACAAGGCTGCCGGCGCTCACTGATCCATTGGCCTGCGCGCGCGGGCCACTATAATGAGTCACCCTCGGGCCACCACAACGTCGGGTTGTGGTGGCCTTTTTTCTGTCGCCTGTAAGATAAATTGGACAACGGATTCCTAAAATCCCGGTTTAATGCTAAATAGTGCTCAGTATTTTTAACACCCGACCCTGTCGTGCCACACAGTGCAACGAGAATAACGATATGAAAGTCCATTTCGAGAAAAGTGAAGTGTTTGGGACCCTCCACCTGCAAGCGGCGGTGGCAGCATGATCGAAGTAACCGAAGTTTCCATTGCCGAGTTGCGCGCGGCGCTCGAGTCCGGCCAGACCACCTCGGTTGAACTGGTCCAGGCTTATCTTGCGCGGATCGACGCCTTTGACGGCCCCGAAACGCCGACTGCGCTGAACGCGGTCGTGGTTCGCAACCCCGAGGCGCTCGCCGAAGCGCAGGCGTCCGACGCCCGTCGCGCCAAGGGCCAGACGCTGGGAGCGCTGGACGGTATCCCTTACACCGCCAAGGACAGTTATCTGGTCAAGGGGCTCACCGCTGCTTCCGGCAGCCCGGCTTTCAAGGACCTGGTCGCCTATCGCGATGCGTTCACCATCGAACGCCTGCGCGCCGCCGGGGCGATCTGCCTGGGCAAGACCAACATGCCGCCGATGGCCAACGGCGGGATGCAGCGCGGTGTCTACGGCCGCGCCGAGAGCCCGTATAACGCTGACTACCTCACCGCCCCTTTCGCCTCCGGCTCGTCGAACGGCGCGGGTACTGCCACTGCGGCAAGCTTCGCAGCCTTCGGCCTGGCAGAGGAAACCTGGTCGAGCGGTCGTGGCCCGGCCTCGAACAATGGCTTGTGCGCCTACACCCCTTCTCGCGGGGTGATCTCGGTGCGCGGCAACTGGCCGCTGACCCCGACCATGGACGTGGTCGTGCCGTTCGCCCGGACCATGGCCGACCTGCTCGAAGTGCTCGACGTGGTGGTGGCCGATGACCCGGACACCCGTGGCGACCTGTGGCGCCTGCAACCCTGGGTGCCGATCCCGAAATCGTCTGAGGTACGCCCGCAATCCTATGCCGCGCTGGCTGCGAACAGCGATGCGCTCAAAGGCAAGAAGTTCGGCATCCCGCGCATGTACATCAATGCCGACCCTGAAGCCGGCACCTCCGAAGCCCCAGGCATCGGTGGGCCGACCGGTCAGCGCATCAACACCCGCCCTACGGTGATCGGGCTCTGGGAGCAGGCACGCAAGGCCCTCGAAGACGCTGGCGCCGAAGTACTCGAAGTGGATTTCCCGCTGGTTTCCAATTGCGAGGGCGATCGCCCTGGCGCGCCGACCGTGTTCAATCGCGGCATTGTCTCCAAAGAATTTTTGCACCATGAACTGTGGGACCTGACCGCTTGGGCGTTCGATGATTTCCTGCAAGCGAACGGCGATCCCAAACTGAATCGCCTCGTCGATGTCGACGGCCCGCAGATCTTTCCTCACGACCCGGGCACCCTGCCCAACCGCGAGGGCGACCTGGCTGCCGGCATGGACGAATACGTGCGCATGGCCGAGCGCGGCATCACCCCATGGGACCAGATCAGCACGGTGCCGGACGGCCTGCGCGGGCTGGAGAAAACCCGCAAGATCGATCTGGAAGACTGGATGGATCGCCTGGGGCTCGACGCAGTGCTGTTCCCGACGGTTGCCGATGTAGGCCCGGCGAATGCCGATGTCGACCCGCAATCGGCGGACATCGCCTGGAGCAATGGCGTATGGGTCGCCAACGGCAACCTCGCCATCCGTCACCTCGGCGTGCCGACAGTCACCGTTCCGATGGGCGTGATGCCGGACATCGGCATGCCGGTCGGCCTGACGTTTGCCGGGCGCGCCTATGACGACTCGTCGCTGCTGCACCTGGCGTCGGCGTTCGAGTCGACCGGCAACAAACGCATGATCCCGCCGCGTACCCCGCCATTGGTCGCCGACAAGCGCTGACCGGTAAAACCGTGGCGGCTCACTCGGGCCGCCACGGCTGGCCAATCAGGGATCGACCTGGGCCATCAGTTCCGGAATCGATTCCGGCCGCTTGGCATAGCGCTGCGCCAACACCGCACAGACCATCAGTTGAATCTGGTGGAACAGCATCAGCGGCAGGATCAGCAAGCCAATGGTGCTACCGGCAAACAACACCTGCGCCATCGGCACGCCGGTCGCCAGGCTTTTCTTCGAACCGCAGAAGAGAATGGTGATGCGGTCTTCCTGGTTGAAGCCGAATGCCTTGCCCAGCACGGTCGAAGCCACCAACACCAGCGCCAGAACGATGCAACAGACCACCACCAGCCCGACCAGATCCAGTAACGGAATCTGCTGCCAGAGGCCTTCGATTACCGCTTCGCTGAACGCGCCGTAGACCACCAGCAAAATCGAACCCTGGTCGACGAACTTCAACCAGCTCTTGTTGCGCGCCACCCAGTTGCCGATCCAGCGCCGCGCAATCTGCCCGGCAATGAACGGCAGCAGCAACTGCACGCTGATCTTGAGGATGGCGTCGAGGGTCGAGCTGCCTTCGCCGTGCACATTGAGCAACAGGGTCACCAGTAACGGCGTGAGGAAAATCCCGAACAGGCTGGACGCCGCCGCGCTGCAAATCGCCGCCGGGATGTTGCCCCGTGCCAGCGAGGTAAAGGCAATCGCCGACTGCACCGTGGCGGGCAGCGCGCACAGGTAGAGCATGCCCATGTACAGGTCATTGCCGATCAGCGGCGACAGCAGCGGCTTGAGCGCCAGGCCGAGCAGCGGGAACAGCACGAAGGTCAGGCTGAACACCAGCAGATGCAGGCGCCAGTGCCCGGCACCGGCAATGATCGATTCGCGGGACAGCTTGGCGCCATGCAGGAAAAACAGCAGCGCGATGGCGATGTTGGTCAACCAGCCAAAACCGACCGCGACCTGACCGCTGGCGGGCAGCAGGCTGGCGAGTGTCACGACGCCGATCAGGGTCAGGGTGAAGTTGTCGGGTAACAGACGGGGGCGAGTCATGGGGTTGATCATCCGGGGGTTGCCAGTACGTGAAAGCGACTCTAACGTGACTGGGAATTACCGACTAACGCCGATGAGCCAGCCGATGCCGCCTAAAGGACATGACAAGAGTGTTCGACGCAGTGTTCCCGGGATTTCCAGCCTGCCACGACCGCTCTACGGCCGTACCGAATCGCTGCCCAATCGCGCCCTGACCCGGCGCCACAGCCATCCGTGGGTGCAGCTTTCCTATGCGATTGCGGGCGTGCTCGAAATACAGACCGGCGTCGGGCGTTTCGTCGCCCCGCCAGAGCGGGCGGTGTGGATACCGGCGGGCATGCCGCACCGGGTGTTCAGTTCGCCGCGCACGGAAATGCGCAGCCTGTACATCGATTGCAGCGTCTCGACCTGGGCGCCGCCGGGTTGTCATGTGCTGGGGGTCAGCGATCTGTTGCGCGAGTTGATCCGTGCCTTCAGTCAGGTTCCGGTGGAATACGATCAGAGCGGGCCGCACGGGCGGTTGGCCCAGGTGATTCTGGATCAGTTGGCGCAGGCGCCACAGATCGATTTGATGCTGCCCTTGCCCCAGGACAGCCGATTGCGGCAAATCGCCCAAAGCCTGGAGTCGCACCCCGAGCAACAGACCACCCTCAGCCACTGGAGCGACCAATTCGGCGTCACCGAGAAAACCCTCAGTCGCCTGTTCCTGCGCGACACCGGCCTGACCTTTCGCGCCTGGCGCCAGCGCTTGCGCCTGCTCGGCGCCCTGACGCCACTGGAACAGGGCGAGCGAGTGACCGACGTCGCATTGGCCTGTGGCTACGACTCGACGTCGGCGTTTATCGCGGCCTTCCGCCAGCAGTTCGGCGAAACACCGGGGGAGTTTTTTCGATAAGCCCTACACAGAACAAACTGTGGGAGCGAGCCTGCTCCGGGCGGCGTTCCGACGATGGACTTAAGAGCGCCGCGTTTAGCCAGTAAACACGCGTTATCGTTAACGATCCCGCTGTCCTTGGCGAAATCCTTGGGCACGGACGGCAGGATGTAATCCGCTCAGTTGTACACCCGCAATTCGCGCTGTTCGGCATGCACCGCGCTGGCCAGCAGCGACAGTCCGCAAATCAATCCCCGGTTAGTCCAAACTGCCGATGCCTGCGCAGCCTGTTTGCTGCTTATTACGCATTACACCAATAACAAGATCGCGAGGCTTCGATGCGTGCTCCACTCCTGCTTGCCCTGCCCCTGCTCGGCCTGCTCAGTGCCTGTTCCGAACCCTATGACCCGCAACCGCTGGCCAGCTCCGGTAATGCCCCGCCACTGATCGGCAGTGCCGCTGTCGCGCAACCGTTGAGCGGTGCCGTGCCCGCCAACCCCTACATGGCCAGCAATGGCAGCAGCTACATGCATTCCGACGGCTACAGTTCCGACTCGCACCCGGGCCCCGGTCCATTGGGCCGCGACATGCAAACGAGCAGCCGCGACGGCAGCCGCAAACCAGGTGGTATGTGCCCGATCCATACCTTCGATCAGCAGGGTCGCCTGGTGGTGCTGTGCGCCAACCTGATGCAGTTCGAACTGCAACTGCTCGAACCACGCACCCTCGAACTGCTGGCCCGCTACCCGCTGCCGCCGCGTCCGTCGACTTTCCACGCGCTGATTACCCTGGACCCGGACAAGATCATGGCCGACACCTCCGGCGCCTATTTCTATGTCGACGAACAGAATCGCGTGGTCATCGCCGATGCCGAGCAGCACATCCGGCGCGTAGTGCATCGTCAGGATGAATCCGGTGCGTGGTCGTTCGAAGAAGTCGGCAATTGGGACCTGAGCGACAAGGTTCCCCACGATTGCGTGAGGCCCACCAACTGGTTTCCCAAAGGTGAATGCGACCCCATCACCGGGGTCATGCCCGATCATCAGGGCTTGATCTGGTGGATCACTCGACGCGGCCGCATCGGCACCCTGAACCCGGACTCCGGCAAGGTCCAGGGCATTCAACTGACCAACGAAGAAATCCAGAACGGCATGTCGGTGGCGGCCGACGGTGTCTATCTGGTGTCCGACCACGCCCTGTACCGCTTTGCCGCCGATGCCGAGGGCAAGCCCGTGCAAGACTGGCGCGAAGTGTACGACCGTGGCACCAGGCGCAAGGTCGGCGCGATCAATCAGGGCAGCGGCACCACACCGACCCTGCTGGGCGAGCGCTACGTCACCATCACCGACAACAGCGACGGGCGCATCAACCTGCTGGTCTACCGCCGCGAGCAGGACTACGCCGGCAACCGCCTGATCTGCAAACTGCCGGTGTTCGACCATAACGCCTCGGCCACCGACAACTCGGCCATCGGCTGGGGTCGCTCGATCATCCTCGAGAACAACGCCGGCTACACCAGCGCCTTCGCGCAAAAGGACTGGCAGGCCGTGCATGGCGGCATCAGCCGCATCGACATTCGCACCGATGAGTCGGGCTGCGACCGGATCTGGGAATCGAAAGAGCGTTCGCCTTCGGTGGTCCCCAAACTCTCGGTAGGCAACGGCCTGTTGTACTTCTACACCCTCGAACCGCAAGCCAACGGCGAGAACGCCTGGTACCTGATGGCGCTGGATTTCGCCAGCGGCCAGACCCGATTCAAGGCACTGAGCGGGGTCGGCCAGGCCTTCGACAACAACTGGTCGCCGATCACCCTGGCGCCGGATGGCACGGCTTATGTCGGGACTTTCGGTGGGTTGGTTGCGCTTTGGGACAAGGAGCAACCACGCGTGAGCGCAAGCAGCGGCCAACCTTGATTTGTGGGAGCGAGCCTGCTCGCGAAGAGGCCGGCACATTCGACATCGATGTCGCCTGACATACCGCCTTCGCGAGCAGGCTCGCTCCCACAGGTCCAGTGGCTGTACGCAAAATCTGCGAACCACCCAAATCACAGTGGGAGCGAGCCTGCTCGCGAAGAGGCCGGCACATTCAATATCGATGTCGCCTGACATACCGCCTTCGCGAGCAGGCTCACTCCTACAGGGGATTGTGGTGTGATTACAACAACGACAAGGTGTAATTGATGATGAACCGGTTCTGATCCACATTGCGCCCGGCGTCAGTATTGGACTTGGCATTACGCAGCGTGAACCCCACCCCCTTGAACGTGCCCGATTGCAGCACGTAGTCCAGGGTCATGTCGCGCTCCCACTCGGACTGGTCACTGGCGTTTTGCGCCTTGATGTCCGTGCCCTTCAGATACACGATCGAGGCTTTCAGGCCCGGCACGCCCAGGGGCGCGAAGTCGTAGGTGTATTGCCCGAAATTGGTCTGCTCACCGGCCCGGGCAAAGTTCTGGATCATCTTGTCGGTGGGCAGGTAGACGCTGCCGCCACCCGCCCCCTTGTCCACCAGGCTGCCCTGGTTGGGCTGGACAAAGTTGCTGCCGTCGCCCACCCGTTGATGCCCCACCGATACCGCGTGACCACCGTGTGTGTAGGTGATCATCGCTGACCAGGTGCTGTTGTCGATTTCACCGTCGTTGTCGTCGGTGTAACCCGATACCCGATAGCCTTGCGCGCGGCCGGAGGCAGAGCTGTTGGCGCCGCTCGACGTGGTGCGGAAGTAGCGCAGGTCGGTGGTCAGAGAGCTGGCGCTGTCGATTGGCAGGATGTGCGTCAGGCCGAGAAAATTCTGGTTGTAGAAATCCTCCAGCTGCGCGAAGTAATACTGGGTCTTGAGATTCCTGGTGAGGTTGTAGTCACCGCCGGCGTAGTAAAACTTGTTGCTGTCCTGCGTGCTACCGGCCACCGACAGGCCTGTGCGGTCCGTCGAGGCGCGCCCTACCGCGTGCTCCAGCACACCACCGGTCAACGTCAGGCCATCGATGTCGTTCGAGGTGACCTGCGCGCCGGTAAACGATTGCGGCAACACACGGGCATCGTTCGCCAGAAGGATCGGCAATTTCGGCAGCAAGGTGCCGTAGCGAAATTCCGTCCTGGCCAGGCGCATCTTCGCCGTAGGGCCGAAGCTGCTCCAGGCGGGGGCCGCGCCGTCGCCGTCGGAAGGAATCATGCCGCTACCGACGTGGCGCCCCGCGCCGCTGTCCAGCGTGATGCCGAGCAGCGCCTGGGCATCGAGCCCGAACCCCACCGCGCCCTGGGTAAATCCGGATTCATAGCGCAACACGAAACCCTGGGCCGCCTCTTCGGTTTTCGAAGGGGCCGCGCCTCCATCGCGATTGTCGCTGTTGAAGTACAGGGTGCGCATCGAGAGACTGGCCTTGCTGTCTTCGAGAAAACCATGGGCTGCGGTGTCAGCCGCCTGTGCGCACACCGAACCGGCGGCCAGCAGGACTGCGGTGGGAATCGCTCGTTTGAACATAGGGTGCTCCTGGGTGTTTCTTATCGTTATTTGAAGGTTTCACCGCCAGCCAGGACCCGATTGCCGCCCACGCAGCAACGCTCAACACGGGCGCGAAAACAGGCGCGCTCGATGAGTGGCATGAGCATCGGACGTTCGAGGTGAAGGTTGGCTGACTGGCTTGTGAAACTCTTAAAACATTTCGAGAGGCTATTATCAAACGCGGTGAAAGTAGTTTTCGTGCAGGGATAAGGCTTGTCGCGCAGGGGTATGGACGATCACTGTTTTTGCATATCGGTGCGGCGGATTTTCATCATACTGAGATCATCGGCAGCGTTCGTCGGCTGCCTGTTTGTCCCGACAAGAGCAATGGCCCATGAACAATCAAATCGAACTGTACGGCGCCAACACCGGCAACAGCCTGCGGGCAGCGATTGCCCTGGAAGAGTCAGGCATCGCCTACACCGCACGCAGGCTCGACCTGTATGCACAGGAGCATCGTGGGCCGGCCTTCCTGGAGCTTAACCCGGCCGGGAAAGTCCCGACCCTGATCGATCACGGTACGACACCGGCGCTGGTCATCAACCAGTCCAATGCCATCATCCAGTACGCCGACTCCATTGCCCCCGGAAAGCTTGCACCGGCGCAGCCAGGACCTGCACGCACCCGGGTGATCGACCGCTATTTCTTTTTCGTGACCGATGTCATCGCCCCCAGCCATGCCGCGTTTTTTCTGCACCAGGCGGGGCAGGACAAGGCGGCGGCGATCATCGATCTGCGGGTGATCGAGCAACTGACCTACGCGGAAAGTTTTTTGACGGGCGAATTCATGGCCGGTGCGCAGTTCTCCATGGCCGACATTTCGGCGTTCACCATCGTCACTGCGTTTCGTGATCGGCTGGACTGGAAGCAACTTCCACAGCTATCGCGCTGGTTCGACACCATCGAAGCCAGGCCGGCGGTACAACGCGGCCTGAATGCGTTCAAGCAATCCTGAGCGGTCAGCGAAAACAAAAATGCCCGGCACATCGCCTTCACTGTAGGAGCGAGCTCGCTCGCGATGGTCGTTAACGATTACGCGTATTTACTGGCTAAACGCGGCGCTCTTGAGTCCATCGCGAGCAAGCTCGCTCCTACAGAATCCTTAACCGAACAGCATTATGGCGACGCGCCGGGCATTTTCAGACGAACATGAAAGGTTTTTGCCTCAGTCGGTGTAGCCGAGCGCTGCCGAACGACTTTCCTGCGACTGATTGCGTGTAGCCAGGCAGTAATACAACGGGCACGTCACCACCAGCCCTACCAGCCACGACAGGTCCGCGCCCTCCACCAGATTGGCGTACGGCCCGACGTACAACGACGTGTTGGCAAATGGCAGCTGCATGATGATGCCGATGAAGTAGGCAACGATCGCGTGCAGGTTGAAACGACCGTAGATACCGCCGTCAGCACGGAAGATCGAGGCGATGTCATAGCGACGACGCTTGATCAGGTAGAAGTCGATCAGGTTGATCGAGGCCCACGGCACCAACACCAGCAACAGCGCCAGGATCAGGCCGATGAACTGCGAAATGAAGTTCGCCGAGGCACCCAGCGCCACCACGCAGCAGCCCGCCAGCACGATGCTCGACAACACCACGCGCACCTTGATGCTCGGTGTCCACTGGCTGGCGAAGGTCTGGATCGAGGTGATGATCGACAGCACCGCGCCATACAGATTCAAGGCGTTGTGGCTGATGATGTTGAGCAGGAACAACACCATCAGGATCGGCCCCAGCCAGCCGGTGGACTGTTTGACCGCCGCCATCGCCTCGGTGCCTTCCGGGGTTGCCAGTACCGCCACGGCACCGAAGGTGAACGACAGGATCGTGCCCAGGGTCGCCCCCAGGTAGGTGGCGAAGAATGGCCGGGTGATACCGATATCCGCTGGCAGGTAGCGCGAGTAGTCCGACACGTACGGCGAGAAGCTGATCTGCCAGATGATGCCCAGCGACACCGTGGCCAACCAGCCCGACAGGTTGAATCCGCCGCGAGTGAAGAAGTCCGCCGGCAGGTCATGGGCGAAGATATAGAGGAAACCGGCGAGCAAGGCACTGCCCATCACCCAGGTGCCGATGCGGTTCAGGGTATGGATGAAGCGATAACCGATCACCCCGATGGCCGTGGCGCTGAGGGCACCGATGAGGATGCTGGCCGGTACCGGAACCGACGGCGCAATGCCGACAATCGATTTGCCGGCCAGCACGATGTTCGAAATGAAGAAACCGATGTAGATCAACGCCGCGAAGAACACGATCAGCAGCGCGCCGTAGCGGCCGAACTGACCACGACTCTGCACCATCTGCGGGATGCCCATGCACGGCCCCTGAGCCGATGCCAACGCAATCACCAGGCCGCCGACCATATGCCCGAGGGCAATCGCCAGCAAGCCCCAGAACAGATTGAGGTGGAACACCTGGACCACCATGGCGCCGGTGACGATGGGCAGTGGCGCGATGTTGGTGCTGAACCACAGGGTGAAAAGATCGCGGGCCTTCCCGTGGCGCTCTGCGAGTGGAACGTAGTCGACCGTATGGTTCTCGATCAACGGATCTTGCCGGGACATCTGGGACATGTGCATGAACTCGAGTTTGTCTGTTCTTATCTTTGTATGAAGTCAAACCGGGGGGACTCTCTGGCCGCCCTCAGATGCCTACCATATTATGGTATTCCAAACTTTAAACAAGACTGATCCGGTCTTTGAACAAGCATCTGAGCCGGCATCCTGCCCGATTCACGCCAGCACTTTCCAGCTGAAAGCCCCGTAATCATTGAGTTTCCGACGAAAACCATACGTTTATCGGTTCACCTAAAAAGACCTTGCAATAGATGTATTACGGTATACCATCAGACCTACAAACACATAAAAATGCGTCACACCATCCGAGGACCGTCCAATGATCGATGCCGCCATCTACAAACAAGTCATGGGTTCGTTCCCTTCCGGAGTGACCGTGATCACCACCCTCGATGACGACGGGCAAATCGTCGGCCTGACTGCCAGCGCCTTCAGCTCGCTGTCGATGGACCCGGCCCTGGTGCTGTTCTGCCCCAACTACAGCTCCGATTCCTACCCGGTGTTGATCAAGAACAAACGTTTTGCCATCCACGTGCTGTCTGGCGGCCAGCAAAACGAAGCCTATGCCTTCGCGCGCAAAGGCAAGGACAAGGCCCTGGGGATCGAGTGGACGTTGAGCGAACTGGGCAACCCAATTCTGGCCAACGCCACGGCGGTCATCGAATGTGAGTTGTGGCGCGAGTATGAAGGCGGTGACCACGCGATCATGGTAGGTGCGGTGAAGAACCTGATCGTGCCCAACCAGAATGCCGGCCCGCTGGTGTATTGCCACGGCAAGATGGGCGCCCTGCCCGTTCTGGCCTGATTTGACATTTCAGTTGCAGCTATCCAGTATTATGGTATACCAACAATCATCAATGCCCTGCGCCGACGGGCCAATAACAAAAGATCCGAGGTAAGCGTCATGAAGTTTTCCCTGTTCGTACACATGGAGCGTTGGGACGAAAGCGTCAGCCACCGCCAGTTGTTCGAAGACCTGACCGAACTGACCCTGATGGCCGAGGCCGGTGGTTTCAGCACCGTGTGGATCGGCGAGCACCACGCCATGGAGTACACCATCTCGCCAAGCCCGATGCCGCTGCTGGCTTATCTGGCGGGCAAGACCACCACCATTCACCTCGGCGCCGGCACCATCATCGCGCCGTTCTGGCATCCGCTGCGGGTGGCCGGTGAATGCGCGTTGCTCGACGTGATCAGCAATGGACGCATGGAGGTCGGCCTGGCCCGTGGCGCCTACCAGATCGAGTTCGACCGCATGGCCGGCGGCATGCCTGCCTCCTCCGGCGGCCAGGCGTTGCGGGAAATGGTTCCGGTGGTGCGGGCATTGTGGAACGGCGACTACGCCCATGACGGCGACATCTGGAAATTCCCCACCTCCACCAGCGTGCCCAAGCCGATCCAGCAGCCCAACCCACCGATGTGGATCGCCGCCCGTGACCCTGACTCGCATAACTTCGCCGTGGCCAATGGCTGCAACGTCATGGTCACGCCGCTGATGAAAGGCGACGAAGAAGTCCTCGACCTGAAGAACAAATTCCAGGCCGCGCTCGACAACAACCCTGGCGTACCGCGCCCGCAATTGATGGTGCTGCGTCACACCCACGTGCACACCGCCGACGATCCGCAGGGCTGGGAAGTCGGGGCCAAGGCGATCTCGAAGTTCTACCGCACCTTCGATGCCTGGTTCGGCAACAAGACCACTCCGGTTAACGGTTTCCTCGCGCCGAGCCCGGAAGAGAAGTTCGCCGGTCGCCCTGAGTTCGAACTGGAAAGCCTGCACAAGACCGCCATGATCGGCACCCCGGAAGAAATCATTCCGCGCATCAAGTACTACCAGGAACTGGGGGTCGACGAATTCAGCTTCTGGTGCGATAACAGCCTGCCCCACGCGGAGAAGAAAAAATCCCTGGAGCTGTTCATCAAGCACGTGGTGCCAGCGTTCCGCTGATTGCGGCGCCCTGCGACATCAACTGTAGGAGCGAGCCTGCTCGCGATGGACGCCAACGATAACGCGCGCCATCTGAATGACTGCGTTGCCCCGAAGTTTTTCGCGAGCAAGCTCGCTCCTACAGGTACGCATTTGTCCTGTGGGAGCAGGCGTTCCCACAAGGGTCGATTCCAATGATGACTGGTCGTCTCCCATCACTCGCCCTTCCCTGCGGCGCCGCGCGGGCTTACCTGCGCGGCGGATGGACCGCTTCGCACCTGCATTTCAAGCGCCTGCGCGCCAGCGTTGCGGCCAAGCAGAACGGCTTCTGGCAAATAGTTCACTGAGCCCACCCGAACAGCCAATCACGCACCCCGCGTCTCGCCACTGCATGGCGCGTACGGTGCATCGTGTTTCGCCTTGATCAGGTTTGCCCAATGAACAATAACAACGCGCTGTTGATCATCGACATGCAGCAGGAGGACGGCTTCGTCCTGGAAAACCTCGACAGAGTGGTCGCCCATACCGCCGCCCTGCTCGATACCGTCCGCCGTCAGCGGATGCCTGTCTTCTATACCCGCCACATCAATCAGGCCGACGGCAGCGACCTGCCCTACGGCGAACCCCTGGCCGCCGACGGTGGCCCCGGCACTTACCGCGCCGGCACCCGACAAGTGGAAATCATCGAGTCGCTGACGCCGCAGCCCGGTGAATTGATCATCGACAAGGGCCGTTACAGCGCCTTTCACCGCACCGACCTCGACGCTCGACTCAAGGCAATGGAGGTCGACACGCTGATCGTCTGCGGTGTGCTGACCGACGTCTGCGTGCTGACCAGTGTGTTCGATGCCTTCGCCCTCGGTTATCGCGTGCGCCTGGTCAGCGATGCCTGCACCACGACCACCGAGGCCGGGCATTACTCGGCCCTGCTGATCATGGCCAACTGGGTCTACGCGCTGGAAATCCTCACCACGACCGAGTGCCAGCGCGCCCTGCAACAACAAGATCACATCAGCCTGATTCCCGAGCGCCCAGACCTGTTCGCCCACCAGCCCCATGAGCTGCAAAGCACCATCGCCCGTCTGCAATCCCGTCTCGTCCGGACTCAGGAGTGATCGCCATGCAAGTCGAAAAAAGAAGCATCGATTTCATCCCCGAGCCTGAACGCCACGGCAAGCCGGGTTCGCTGTTCTATATCTGGTTCGGCGCCAACATGAACATCACCACCATTGCCTCCGGCGTGTTGCCGGTGGTGATGGGGCTCAACCTGTTCTGGAGTGCGCTGGCGATCATCATCGGCTCGTTGCTGGGGGCGATCTTCATGGCCTCCCACTCGGCCCAGGGACCGAAGCTGGGCATTCCGCAAATGATCCAGAGCCGGGCGCAATTCGGCGTGTTGGGGGCGGTGCTGCCGCTGCTGTTCGTGATGCTGATCTACCTGGGCTTCTTCGTCAGCAACACCTTGCTCGCGGCCCAGGCGCTGGAGTCGGTCAGCCCGCTGTCGATGTCCGGCAATATCTACCTGATCGGCGCGTTGTGCTTCGTCGTCGCGCTCTATGGCTATCGGTTGATCCACCGCTTGCAGAAGCTGCTGTCGATTCTGTCGCTGGTGGTGTTCGTGGCCGCCACGGTGCTCGCCTTGCAGTTGCCGATCCCGGCCGAACAATGGCTGCCAACCGGCTTCTCGCTGTCGAAGTTCCTGGTGGCGGTGAGCATTGCCGTGACCTGGCAACTGTCCTACGCGCCTTATGTCGCTGACTATTCGCGCTACCTGCCGAGCAGCACGCCGACTGCCCAGGTGTTCTGGTACAGCTACGCCGGCACGGTCAGCGGCGGCGCGTGGATGATGATTCTCGGGGCGATCCTGAGCGTCGGCATCGGCGACTTTTCCAGCAACGTCGGTGGGCATGTCGCCGGTCTGTTCGGCGCTGGCGCGGTGCTGCTGTTCGCCTTCATCGTCTACGGTCAGGTGTCGATCAACGTGTTCAACCTGTACGGCGCGTTCATGTCGACCATCACCGTGATCGAGCCTTTCGCCCGACTCAAGGTGACCCCGCGAGTACGCGGTGTGTTCATGCTGCTGATCAGCCTGGTGGCCACGGCCCTGTGCACCATCAGTCAGGACGATTTCATCAACTTCTTCCTCAACTTCATCTTCTTCATGAGCTATTTCCTGATCCCGTGGACGGCGATCAATCTGGTGGACTACTACTGCCTGCGCAAAGGCCAGTACCGGATTGACGACATCTTCGACCTGAACGGGATCTACGGACGCATCAACTGGATCGCCTGCGGCAGTTTCCTGCTGGCGATTGCCCTGGAAATTCCGTTCATGAACACCACGCTGTACGTCGGCCCGGTAGCCACGGCGCTGGACGGAGTGGATCTGGCATGGGTGGTCGGGTTGCTGGTGCCGGGGTTGAGTTATTACTGGCTGATGAAGCTCGGCAAGCGAGCGCCGATGATGGAGTCAGCGGCCGACTAAATTTCAGACAAAAAAAATCCCAGGCAGCTGATGGACGCCTGGGATTTAAAAATGCATAAACCGTGGTGGTGAACGCGGCGCGGATATTACGGAATATTTCGGCCTGTAACAAGATATTTTTATTCACTATCCAGTTACTAATCCTTCTAACCCCTTCAATATCCACATATTTTCTAAGGGAGACTAGAGAAACCAGCGATACTCCCGCGCGCTGATGTCATGCAGAAATGCCAGATGATCCTGACGTTTGTTTTCGCAGTAGACGTCCACGAACTCCGCCCCCAAGCCTTCGCGCAGCGATGCATGATTTTGCATGGACTGCACCGCTTCGAGCATTTCCAGCGGAAAATCGATGCCACTGCCGCGGTCTTCGTTGAGCGGTGCAATCGGCTCGCGCTCCCCTTCAAGACCCTGTTCCAGCCCTACCAGAATCGCCGCCAACGCCAAATAAGGGTTGGCATCGGCGCCCGCCAGGCGATGTTCGATGCGCAGGTTCTTGATGTCCGACTCTGGAATACGCAAGCAGGCATCGCGATCCTCGAAGCCCCAACTGGCGCGGGACGCGACGTTCACCGTGCCGCTCAAACGGCGCATGGCGTTGTGGTTCGGGGCAAAGATCGGCATGCAGTGCGGCAATACATCCAGGCAACCGGCCACGGCATGACGCAACGCCCGCTGCCCGTTCGCCGCCAACAGGTTGTTGCCGGCCTGGTCATACAGGCTGACGTGCACGTGCATACCGCTGCCCGGGTGCTGCAGGTAGGGTTTGGCCATGAAGCTGGCGCGGTAGTTGTGCTTGAGCGCCACGCCTCGGGTGCTGCGACAGAACAGGGCCGCCCAGTCGGCGGCGCGCAGGCCGTCATCGCAATGGCCGAAGTTGATTTCGAACTGGCCCGGGCCGAGCTCGGCGGTGATCACCGTGGCATCGACGCCTTGCTCACGCGCGGTCTCGACCATTTCATCGAGCACCGGGGCGAATCGCGACAAGCGTTCGATGTGCATGTTCGGCTGATCATCCGCATCGCCGCTCAGCTCGTCACGGGGAAATTGCGGCAAGCCGTCCTTCAGGCGGCTGTCGAACAGGTAGAACTCCAACTCGAAGGCCACCACCGGGAAAATGCCCTTGTGCTTGAGCCGGTCCAGCACCCGCGCCAGCACTTCGCGGGGTTCGAATTCGATGGGTTTTTGTGTGCCGTCGGAGGTAATCAGCATCTGGCCCAAGGGCTGCTTTTCCCAGGTCACGAGCTTCAAGGTGCCAGGCACCAAACGGCGCAGCGCATCCGGGTCACCATCGTTGAAGCAGTAATCGCCGATCTTGAACAGCCCGCCCTGGGTGCCGAGCAGCACGCAGTTCTGCGGCAACTTCAGTGCACTGCCGGCAGCGACTTTTTCCAGCATCTCGATCGGGTAGCGCTTGCCGTAGAAATGCCCCGGAATGTCCAGGGAGATCAGGTCGACGTATCGCACTTCGGGGTTGCAGTGGCGGAAGTTGCGAACCTCGGCCAGCAGTTCAGAGCACACAGCATCCATCGTTTTGTTCCTTGTTGTTATCAGGTGTAAACCCAAAGCACGCGGGTCAGTTGGTCGGACAGGTTGCCGTAGCGGCAGTGCGCATGGCTGGCCAGTTGAAAGCTGTCGCCGGGATGCAGGGTCACCGGTTCCTTATCGTCGAGCCACAGGGTCAGCTCCCCTTCCAGGACATAACCGCCCTGCTCGGAACTGTCCTTCATGTGCCGGTCGCCGCTGCTGGCACCGGGCTCCAGCTGGCTTTCGAGCATCGAGAACGATGCGCGCATCTTTGGCGAAACGAGGATGTCGGTGATGCCGTCGGCGTAGTACAGCGTGCGGCGCTCGTCGGGGCGGGTGACCCAGGACAAGGCCATGGGTTTGGGCAGGCTGTAGAAATAGGTGGTCGGCACCCCCAGGGTTTCGCTGATGGCGGTCAAGTCCGCCACCGTCGGGCGCGACAGGCCGCGCTCGACCTGGGACAGAAACCCCACGGAGCGCCCGATTTTGTCCGCCAGTTCCTTCAGGGTGTACTTCTTGTGCTTGCGCAGGTCCTGGATCAGGATCGCCAGCGCCGAGATTTCTTCTTGCATGTCCATCTAGAGGCTTCCAGAAAGTGTCGCTTCAAATGCTGTCGCGCAGTCGATACCAGGCCTTGCCGATGGCTTCCAGCGGCGCGGCCAGGTATTTGCCGCCGGGAAAACTGCCGTTGTTCAGTCCCTGGTACAGGGACAACTCGTCGGGCTGACCGAGTACCGCGTCGGACACTGCCCGCGCCGCGGCCAGTGTCGGCAGCACACCATGCCCGGAATACCCCTGCATCCAGTACAGATCGCCACGGCGGCCGATATCCGGCGTGCGCTTGAGGGTCAGGTCGATGTGGCCGCCCCAGGCGAACTCCAGATCGACGCCGGTGAGTTGCGGGAACACCCGTTCCAGGAACGGCCGGGTCGCGGCGGCGATATCCTTCGGCATCCCGCCCAGGTAAGTGCAACCGCCGCCGAACAGCAGGCGGTTGTCCGGCGTGCGGCGGAAATAGTCGAGCACGAACTGGTTGTCGGTCACGCACACGTTACTCGGCAGCAACGCGGTGGCTTGCTCCTTCGTCAGCGGTGCAGTCGCGACCTGATAGGTCCCGACCGGCAATACGCAACTGGCCAGTTGCGGGTCGAGTCGGTCGAGGTAAGCGTTGCACGCCAGCACCAGCACGTCGGCGCGAATACGACCGCCCTCGGTGGTCACCACAAACCCGTCGCCCTCCTCGCCATAGCTCAGCGCCTTGCTTAGCTCATGGATGCGGCCACCGGCACGCTCGATCGCATCGGCCAGGCCCAGGGCCAGTTTCAGCGGATTCAGATGCCCGCCCTCGGGATCGAACAGGCCGGCCTGATAGCGCTCGCTGGCAACCCACCGCGGCAAATCGCTGCGCTCGATAAATTGCAGTTTGTCGTGGCCCCACTTGTGGCTGGCCTCGTGTTGCCATTCGGTCAGCAGGCCTACCCGACGGGGCATCACCGAGGTCCAGAGATGGCCGGCGCGGTAGTCGCAATCGAACTCATGCCGGCCGGGCAAGTCACGCAGCTCGCGCGCGGCCCAGCGCATGCCGTCCCACAAGCGCCGCGCCCGTTCGTAACCCAGCGCCGCTTCCAGCGGTGGCATGTCGCACGACCAGCCGAGAATCGCCTGCCCGCCATTACGCCCGGACGCGGCCCAAGCCACCCGGCTGGCTTCGAGCAAGGTCACGCGCTTGCCGGCCAGCGCCAGGCGTAAAGCCGTGTGCAAGCCACTGAAACCGGCCCCGATGATCAGCACTTCGGTGTCTTGCTCACCTTCCAGTGCGGCTCGATCGACCAGACGATCGGCGCAGGTATGGGCGTAGTAACTGGCGACATGCCGGGTGGATTGCTGAAACATACGGCCTCGTGAAATTTTGTATTTTTAATTTCATGAAAAAATACACGGTAAATTTCACACAAGCAATCAACGCGTAAAAAATCCCGCTCAGGCCAACCCGAGCGGGATTTTTTATTCAGAGGTGATGTTCGAATCAATCAGGCCACAGGAATCATCGGATCCGCCGAAGCCAGCGCCGAGGTGCGATCAGCCGCTGGTGGGTAGATCCACTGGGTGTTGATCTGTGTCTTCAATGCCTTGGCTTCGTGCTTGACCAACTTGACCTGACGGTCCCAACCCTCGGTGTACACCGCGCCCCAGGCACCCAGATCGAGGCAGGTCACGTACTTCGGCTGGCTGTAGGGTGTCGGGTTCACACCGAGAAGCTGCGCGGCGACGTTGTTGCCGGCATGGCGGCCGAGCGAAATAGCGTGCTGACAGGACATCAAGGCGTAGTTGCCGATCTCGTCACTGGCCGCATAGGCAACGTCGCCGGTGGCGAAGATGTCGTCCTGACCAATGACTTTCAGGTGTGCATCGACATGCAGACGGCCCAGGTGATCGCGTTCGGCCGGAATCTGCTCGGTCAGGGAGCTGGCGCGGACGCCGGTGGTCCAGACCACGGTATTTGCGTCGATGCGAGCACCATCGGACAGGGTCACGCCGTTGGCATCGACCGACACCACCGAGGCTTTCAAGTGCCATTGCACGCCGGTTGCCAGGCTGGCCTCGACGATCGATTCGGCAATTTCCTCACCCATCGAGCCGCCAATCTTATCGCCGCGGTCGACGATGATCACATTGATGTCGGCACGGTCGCCGAGGATGGCCCGCAGGCGGCTCGGCATTTCAGTCGCCGTTTCGATCCCGGTGAAACCGCCACCGGCCACCACCACCGTGTTGCGCGCCTTGCTTTCGGGCTGATTGGCCAGTGCCTTGAGGTGGTTTTCCAGACGCACGGCCTGTTCGATCTGATCGACGTCGAAGGCATGTTCGGCCACGCCCGGCGTGTTCGGCGAAGCCAGGCGGCTGCCGGTGGCCAGAACGAGTTTGTCGTAGCTGCAAACTTGTTGGGCACCCGCCGCATCGACATAGCCGACCCGTTTCTGTTCGACGTTGATGGTCTGTGCCGCGCCCTTGATGAACCTGACCCCTACGGCATCGAACAGCTCGCCAATCGGCGCGGCCAGTTGGTGGGCGTTCGGCTCATAGAAGCGCGGGCGCACACGCAGCTCGGCCTGGGGAGCCAGCACGGTCACTTCAACGTCGTTGTGGCCGTGAATGTCGAACAGGCGCGTGGCACTCAAAGCGGTCCACATGCCACCGAAACCTGCGCCGATTACCAGAATGTGCTGCTTCATCTTTAACTCCAGGGGGATAGCCAAGTGTTGAAAATCGTTGAGGGGTTCAAGGACCGACGCCGGGTTGTACCTGGATAAGCGCCTGCCACTGCGACCGAGCAACTACGACTGTATTGATCCAAGTTAAATCCTGCAACAGGTTTTTATCGAGAGCGGCCATCGAAAACCGTGACCCATGAGCCGAATACCCTGTATTCAGCGAGTCACAGGAGCGTTTTCGGTCATGAAAAAAAGATTGGGCGAGGAGGGATTCGTTGCCTTGCTTGCTTTCTGCTGCTAGAATTTGCGACTAATTCAGTCGGAGATTTGCATGTCTCTTTACAGCGCGGGTGTCGAATACGGCATTCACTGCCTGCTTTTTCTGGTGGGTAACGGCGGCGACTCACGCGAAGCGAGCGTGCGCGACCTTGCCGATCTGCAAGGTGTCCCCCAGGACTATCTGGCGAAAATCTTCACCAAGCTGGCCAAGGCCAATCTGGTGGTCGCCACTGAAGGCATGCGCGGTGGCTTCAAGCTGGCCCGGCCGGCTGACGAAATCACCTTGCTGGATATCGTCAACGCCATCGACGGCCGCAAGTCGATATTCGATTGCCGGGAGATCCGTGGTCGTTGCGCAGTGTTTAATGGTGCCCCGCCTGAATGGGCATTGGACGGACTGTGCGCTATCAATGGCGCGATGATGGTTGCGCAAAAACGCATGGAAGAGGCCCTCGCCCAACAAACCATCCTCGACATCGCCAGGAAATTCGGACGCAAGGCCCCGCCAGAGTTCGGCGTCAAAGTGGAAAGCTGGATGACCGAGCGCCGAGAACGCAAAAGTGCCGCCCAGACCGGTGAGCAAATCATCCCGACGACCAACCTTTCGGACTGATCCACACAAAAAAAACCGGATGCACGCCAGGCATCCGGCCTTTTTTCAATGGAGTCGAAAAACGGTCGGTGACCGATTTTCACCCTCTCGCGCTTACAAACAGTCGCGCACGATTTTGCGCAGGTCGCCGGACTTGGCCCAGGGCGGCCCCTGATACAGCGAAACACGGCTGCCGTCCTTGTACTTCACGATATCCACCACTTCGTCGGCCGTGATTACGCTGGGCGCGGTGATGCGGTATCCGTTGGATATCGAAATCTGGGTCGTATTCGATACTTCCTTTTGCCAGGCAGGCAACACGCACGCCGCATACTCTTTTGGCGCCTTCTCGCTGTGCTTACTGACATTCGGCTCGCCCGGTACCAGCGACGCCGGCAACGAACACCCGCCCAGCAATGCCAACACGACTCCCCCCATCAACATCCGCATGCTGTTTCCTTAAGTTAGAAAAAAGAGAATGTAGCTCGCCGTCGTCCCTACAGCCATCCCCAACGATTCGGCGTGTCATTGATATCGCTTGTCAGGGTTAGTTCCTTGAATTCAGATAATCCATCCATCTTTCGTAGGCTTCATGCTGGCGTTGTGTGACTTGCTCCCATTGCGGCCCGCTGAGTTGACGGGCCGATACCAGTTGCATCATCTCGTTGGTCGCCGCCTCCAGGTCAGCGATCAACTCGTGGGCCCGAGCCCTGAAATCATCGGTTGCGGTCATTTGACGTCGCCCCCCGTAGGAAAAACCGGCTCTAGAGTAGGACAGCTTATTTCCTCGTTCGCTGTAGTTTTCCCGACCAAAGGAAACCCCACCGATTCAGACGAACACAACATCCTGTGCGGTAAAGAGGTCTAAAATTTCGGTGTGCAGAGTTCAGGAGGTCATCATGTGGCTTAACGAATCGGAACAGGAACTTCGGCGTGATCTGCAAGGGCTTGCGTCAGATTTGCGCTGGTCGGCCGTGGAGCTTCTGCGAATAGAGCAGCAATTGCGCCTGCTCGGGAGCGAAGCCGACGCGCAAGCCGTTCAAAGATTGTGTTCTTTGTTTCAGGGCGATGAAGAAAAACTGTCCGGCTACGCCGAGGAAGTGAAAGCCAAGGTCATTAGCCGCAACAAGGCTCAATAGCGGGAGCGCTGCCATGAACAGGCCTCTATTCACGCTGGTCGTCGCACTGACCGCGTTGGCAGGCTGCAGCACCAACTCGATCTACCAGGACCAGCCGCTGGTCGCGAAAGTCGACACCGGCATGACCCAGGAGCAAGTCCGGCAAATCGGCGGCCAGCCCCTGGCGGTCACCGACCGGACTGTCGAACCCGGCACGTGCTTTGACTACAAGCTGAGTCAGTCCGGCCATCAACAGGCGTTCAATGTCAGCTTTGACGACCGCGGCATGGTCGACCACAAAAGCTTCATGACCTGCGCGGAATGGAGCCACACACAACAAAAGGCCCGGGAACCCTCCCGCCCCAGCGGAGGCGGTGGCTACTAGCGCCCTTAAGGACTTTGCAGGAGCGAGCTTGCTCCGGGCGGCGTTCCGACGATGGACTCAAACGCGCCGGGTTTAGCCAGGAAGCACGCGTTATCGTTAGCGACCATCGCGAGCAAGCTCGCTCCTACAGGCTTCATTTTGCTTGATGGCTGCCCGCAGTCCTGCCGACACGTGCCTTGTAGCCGGGCAGCGAAGCGGCAAATGCCAGTGCTTCTTCCCGACTGTCAAACGATCCCAGCCGGTCACCTCGTGTGCACACCCGCCAGGGGCCATTGTTCACGCAGAGTACGTCATAACCGTTCATGTGCATTTTGTTCAGCATCGGAACACTCATAGTCACCTCCTCCTGGGCAGTGATATCAGGTTGACTTGCGTACCTTACACCCACCCTTGTCCAAAATACCGACCAGACGTCGCCATGAAAATTCCCCATTCCGGTTGCACTTGAACCCTAGCCCTTGGCCAACGCCGTCGCTGCCCTGTCGATCAAGGCCGCTACTTCAGCGGGCATCGAGGCCAATGATGCGTGACTGGCATGCAAGGTCAGTATCTCCCGGGCGTTGAGCCGCGCAGCCATCCACTCCTGGTTTTGCGGCGCGATCATTCGGTCGTCAGACGAAATCTGGTACCACGATGGCTTTTTCTTCCAGGCCACCGTGCCAATGGTGTCACCGAAGGTGCTCGCCAGCGGCGCTTTCTGGGTGATGCCCATGACCAACCCTTCGGTCGCCGGCAGATCCTGGCAAAAGCTCTCGTGATAGAGCTCTGGCTTGACCCACAGGTAACCGTCGCTGTCGGGAGCCAGGTTGGCCGCCGCCGCCGGAAAATGCCGCTGCGTGATGCTGTCGGGGCTTTCACCGGCGTCCGGGGCGAACGCGGCGATGTATACCAGCCCAACCACATTCGGCAAATCACCCGCTTCGGTGATCACCGCGCCGCCATAGGAATGCCCCACCAGCAGCACCGGACCGGGCACCTGGGCGACCATCTTGCGCGTGCGCTCGGCATCTTCGGCCAAGGACGTCAGCGGCAACTCGACGGCACGAATGTGCGTGTCACCCCGGCTGAGCAATTTGACGATGACTTTGTTCCAGTGGGCGGCACCGCCCCAGAAACCATGGACCAGCACGATCGTGGGTTTGTCACTCATCACCATGTCTCCGTTTGCCGATGGGGTTGTTCGCCGTTCGCCTCAGCCCTGATCGCCACCGCCCACGGGCATGACCATGCCGGTGATATAGGACGCATCGTCGCTGGCCAGAAACAGAATAGCCCCCGCCTGCTCATCCAGGGTGCCGTATCGTTTCATCAAACTGCTGTCGAGGGTCTGGTCGACGATCTGCTGGTACCAGAGCTTTTCCTGCTCACTCTGCTCGGCACCGTTGCGGGGTATGCGTCGCGGCGGTGCTTCGGTGCCGCCAGGCGCCGTGGCATTGACCCGCACGCCGCGGCCGGCGGTTTCGAATGCCAGACAAGCGGTCAAGGCATTGACCCCCCCCTTGGCCGCACCGTAGGGCACGCGGTTGAGGCTGCGGGTGGCGATGGAGGATACGTTGACGATCGCACCACTGCCCTGCTCCAGCATGAACGGCAGCGCGGCATGGCAACACCACAAGGTCGGGAACAGCGAACGGCGAACCTCGGCCTCGATCTGCGACGCTTCATAGTGCTCGAACGGCTTGGCCCAGATCGTCCCGCCGACGTTATTGACCAGCACATCGAGGCGTCCGAAGCGCTCGACCGCGGTTTGCATCACCCGACTGCACTCCTCGTATTGCTCAAGGTCGGCGGTCAGGGCCAGTACCTGGGTGGTTGGCGCCAGCTGTTGCTGGACTTCGAACACCAGGTCGGAGCGATCCACCAGGATCAGCTTCGCCCCTTCGGCGGCCATCCGCTCGGCCACCCGCCGCCCGATACCTTGGGCAGCGCCGGTGATCAGGGCGACTTTTTCGTGAAATTTGTTCATGTGTACCTCATGAAGAAGGTTGCAGTTCAACTGTGGGAGCGAGCCTGCTCGCGAAGAGGTCCTTCCAGTCGACACAGTGGGTGACTGCCAGACCGCTTTCGCGAGCAGGCTCGCTCCCACAGGGGGGGCTTTACCCAGCCAGGGAAATCACGTGCGACTCAAGCCGCGCTGGCAGCAAACTTTTCGTAGTAGAAGTTGGCCGGCGCAATGCCTTGTTCGCGAATGAACTGGCTGACGGCCTCGACCATCGGCGGCGGGCCGCACAGGTAGACGTCGACGTCGCCATCGTTCAAATGCTTCGGCTCGATGTGCTGGGTCACATAACCCTTGAGCGGGTGCTGGCTCTCAGGGCTGGCGACGCAAGCGCTGAAGGTGAAGTTAGGGATGCGCGCGGCAAAGGTTTCGAGGCGGTCGATTTCCACCAGGTCGAAATCGTGGGTCACGCCGTAGATCAGATGCAGCGGGTGATCGCTGCCCTGCTCGGCGATCTTCTCCAGCATCGCGGTGAACGGCGCCAACCCCGTGCCACCGGCCAGCAGCAACAGCGGCCGACGGATGTCCCGCAGGTAGAAGCTGCCCAAGGGACCAGCCAGGCTCATGCAGTCGCCGGCCTTGGCCATGCCGGTCAGGAAGCTGCTCATCAGGCCGCCGGGCACGTTGCGGATCAGGAAACTGACCTCACCGTCGCGCTGCAACGAGCTGAACGAATAGGCACGGGTCTGCTCGCTGCCGGGAATCCCCAGGTTCACGTACTGCCCCGGCAGGAACGCCAGCTTGCTCAGGGCTTCGCCCTTGATCGACAGCGCGATGGTGCTGTCGGACAACTGGCGCACGGCGCTGATGGTGGCGTCGTAGCTGGCCTGACGGGTGCGGCAGACCTCGGAGGACG
This sequence comes from Pseudomonas sp. IT-P74, assembly GCF_949768175.1. Lineage (NCBI taxonomy): Bacteria > Pseudomonadati > Pseudomonadota > Gammaproteobacteria > Pseudomonadales > Pseudomonadaceae > Pseudomonas > Pseudomonas sp. IT-P74. The sequence continues at coordinate 66,452 of NZ_CATKQD010000009.1, forward strand.
TCGGCACCCGCACCACGCAATCGCTCTGGGCGCGCATCTGGCAGGTCAGGACAAAACCCTGCGCGGCCTCTTCAGGGCTGAGGGCGTCTTCGATGTACTCCTCGCCCAGATCGTAAGTGCCGGCCTCGGCAAAACACTTGCAGGTGCCGCAAGCGCCGTCGCGGCAGTCCAGCGGGATGTTGATGCCCTGGCGGTACGCGGCATCGGCCACGGTTTCGCCCACGTTGGCGTCGATGAACCGGGTGACGCCGTCTTCGAAATTGAACGCGATGGAATGGGTCATGACGGCCGCCTCACAAGTGGTAAACATCGATGACCTGGCGAACGTAGTCGTTCTTCAGGATCACTTTCTTGGCCTTGATCAACGGGTTTTCACCGCGCATGTCGAGGGTGTAGAAGCTACTGCCGAAATAGCTGTCGACGGTCTTGTAGCGAAAACTCAGGGTGTGCCAGTTGAAGCGCACCTTGCACAGTCCGTCGGCCTGTTCGAGCAGCTCGATGTTGCTGATGTTGTGGGAGGTGCGGGTGTCCGGCACGCTGGCGCTGGAGCGCTCGGTCTTGATGCGGAAGATGCGGTCTTCAAGACCCGTGCGGTTGCCGTACCAGATCAGCGAGATTTCCCGCTGCGGGTCCTCGGTCAACTCGTCGTTGTCGTCCCAGGACGGCATCCAGTACGTCGCGTCGGGAGCGTACATTTCCAGCCATTCGTCCCACTGGCGGTCATCGAGGTAGCGCGCTTCGCGATAGAGGAAATCGCGCACCGCTTCATAGGAAATGCTCATAACACGTCCTCCACGGCGATCAGCTTCGACTGCTCGGCCGCCAGGGCCTTGAGCATGGTCTGCTGCCAATACTTGTGCTGCAGCACGAACAGGCCCTCATCTTCGGTACGCACGCCGCTGAGCAGCGGATGCAGGTCGATCTCTTTGGCGGCGTCGTCGGCACCTTCAATCCAGTGCTCGGCACCACGGGACATGTCGTTCCAGGTGGTGACGCTGCCCTGGTAGCTGGTCTGGCAGGAGCGGAACTCTTCCAGATCGTCGGGCGTTGCCATGCCGCTGACGTTGAAGAAATCCTCGTACTGGCGAATCCGGCTGGAACGGGCGTGGTCGCTCTCGCCTTTGGGGGCGATGCAGTAGATGGTGATTTCCGTGCGGTTGACCGAAATCGGCCGGGCGATGCGGATCTGCGAGCTGAACTGGTCCATCAGGTACACGTTCGGGTACAGGCACAGGTTGCGCGAGTTCTCGATCATCCAGTCGGCGCGGGCCTTGCCGAAGTCTTGCGCCAGTTCGTCGCGGCGCTCGTACAGCGGACGGTCCTCGGGGTTGGCCCAACGGGTCCAGAGCAGCATGTGGCCCTTGTCGAAGGAATAGAAACCACCGCCCTGCTTGGCCCAGCTGCCGGCGCTCATGGTCGGATTGGTGTCACCGGCTTCGCGCTGCTTGCGCTGGTTCTGGGTGGCCGCGTAGTTCCAGTGCACGGAGCTGACGTGGTAGCCGTCGGCGCCGTTCTCGGCGGTGAGCTTCCAGTTGCCTTCGTAAATGTAGCTGGAGGAGCCGCGCAGTACTTCCAGGCCATCAGGCGACTGGTCGACGATCATGTCGATGATCTTCGCCGATTCGCCCAGGTGCTCGACCAGTGGCAGTACATCGGCTTTCAGGCTGCCGAACAGGAAGCCGCGATAGGACTCGAAACGCGCAACACGGGTCAGGTCGTGGGAGCCTTCGCAGTTGAAGCTCGCCGGGTAGCCGGCGTTGGCCGGGTCCTTGACCTTGAGCAGCTTGCCGGAGTTGTTGAAAGTCCAGCCGTGGAACGGACAGGTGTAGGAGCTCTTGTTGCCGGACTTGTGCCGGCACAGGGTCGCGCCGCGATGGCTGCAGGCATTGATGAAGGCGTTGAGTACACCGTCCTTGTTGCGCGCGATAAAGACCGACTGGCGCCCCATGGTGGTGGTGTAGAAATCGTTGACGTTGGGGATCTGGCTTTCGTGGGCCAGATACAGCCAGTTGCCCTCGAAGATGTGTTCCATCTCCAGATCGAACAACCGGGGGTCGGTGAACATCTCGCGTTTGCAGCGATAGAGGCCCTGCTCGGGATCATCTTCAAGCAGGGAATGCAGGTATTCGGGTCGCAGGGTCATGGCCGCCGCCTCCATTGTTATTGTTCAGGCAGGGGTCATGCTAGGACGGGGGGGCAGGCTGGAATATCCGCGGGGTGCAAACCTTTATCCGTTTTGTGCAGGGGTTTGGCGTTGTGTCAGGCGCCATCAATGTTGAATGTGCCGACCTCTTCGCGAGCAGGCTCGCTCCCACAGGGGTGAAGCAATCCAATGTGGGAGCGAGCTTGCTCGCGATGGCGCCAGACCAGACAACATCAAACTTGAAGGTTCAGTGCCGACGCTTGAGGGTATCGGACGGCAGTTCGCCGAACTGCTTGCGGTAGCTGTCGGAGAACCGCCCCAGGTGCAGGAAGCCGTAATCCATCGCCACTTCGGTGACGTTGCGCACGTTGCAGGTCGGGTCGCTGAGGCAGGCGTTGATGCGTTCCAGGCGTTTCTGGCGCAGGTAGTTTTTCGGCGTAAGGCCGGCATTGCGCTCGAACAGTCCGTACAACGAACGCAGGCTCATGTGCGCCTGGCGCGCCAGTGCTTCGCTGTCGATGTCCTGCTTGAGGTTATTGGCGATGTAATCGGCAATCGCCTCGAACGTGGCTGTCTGCGAGCCCAGTTCGAGGCGGCAGACGTTGGTTTTCATCAGGCTGAGCATCTTGCTGACGATAATCTGCGTGTAATGCTCCTGCACCCTGGGGATCTGCTCGGTGGATTCGGCTTCCTGGCAGATCATCGCCAGCAGGTTGACGAAACCTTCCAGTTCATTGAGCTGATACCGGTTTTCGAGGAACCGCACGCCCTGCCCCGGATAGCGCCAGCGCTGCTCATCGCAGACCGATTCAAACAAGCGGGTCGGGACTTTGAGGATGAATTTTTCGCAATCGGCGGAGTACGTCAGGTCCACCGGATCGTCGGGGTTGATTAGTAGCAATTCGCCGGGAGCGAAGTAATGTTCCTGGCCGTGGCCGCGCCACAGGCAATTGCCGCGCAGCAGCACTTGCAGGTGATAGATGCTGTCCAGCGCACCGGACGTCACGCGCACACTGGCACCGTAGCTGATGCGGCACAGGTCGAGGCTGGCGAACTTGCGATGATCGAGACTGGCCAGCGGGCTGCCGGCACGGGGCATGAGAATGCAGTGGTTACCGACGTGCTGATTGACGTAGCCCGACACCGCGTAAGGGTCGGCATGGTCGAACACCCGGCTGCGCTGACTCAACAGTTGCGCTGGCATCATCAGGTCACTCTCGTTGTTGTTATAGGTTGCGTCGTTTCATTCTAGATCCGAAACCCTTGTAGGAGCGAGCCTGCTCGCGATGGACTCAAGGACGCCACGGGGCATCAGGTACCCAGCGTCATCGTTGACGTCCATCGCGAGCAGGCTCGCTCCTACAGGGGGCGGTGATCAGTCCTCGAGTGCGCGGACCCGCTCGTGGCGCTGTTGCTCTTGCGGCTGGGCCGACGACTGCAGGGTGAAATCGAACTCGATTTCGGCAAAGCGACCGCTGACACCATGGGCCGCCGCGCGCTGTTGATCGTCGCTGAAGGTGATTTTGGCGATCAGCTCGTCACGGGTGGCGTAGGCGAAATCGTCGTGCAGGTACTTTTCGCCATCGAGGTTGATCTGGGTGGTCAGGTGGCGATGATCCGGCGCGGAAATGAAGAAGTGCACGTGCGCCGGGCGCTGGCCATGACGCCCCAGTTGATCAAGCAGTTGCTGGGTCGGACCGTCCGGTGGGCAGCCGTAGCCCGAGGGCACAATGCTACGGAAACGGTAGCGGCCTTCGGCGTCGGTAACGATGCGGCGACGCAGGTTGAATTCCGACTGCGTGGTATCGAAGTACGAGTAAGTGCCACCGGTGTTGGCGTGCCAGACGTCCACCACAGCGCCGGCCAGGGGCTCGCCAGCGGTGTTGAACACACGGCCTTGCATGAACAGAGTCACACCCGGATCGACGCCATCGTCCAGACGCGCTTCGCCTTCCGACAGCGGCGCACCCGCCACGTACAGCGGGCCTTCGATGGTGCGCGGGGTGCCGCCGGACTTGCCGGCCTGCTCGTCTTCGGCGTCCATCAGCAGGTCGAGGTAATGCTCCAGACCGAGACCGGCCACCACCAGCCCGGCTTCCTGGCGAGCGCCCAGCACGTTGAGGTAGTTGACGGCTTTCCAGAACTCTTCCGGGGTCACGGCCAGGTCTTCGATGATGTTCACCGAATCACGCAGGATGCGGTACACCAGCGCCTTGGTCCGTGGGTCGCCAGCGTCGTTGAGCAGGCCGCTGGCCTCTTCGAGAAATTTCTGGACTTCGGCAGTGTGGGAAATCTTGACGTTCATTCTGGGTTCCTCATCTTGTAATTATTAGCGTAGCGCGCTGAACAGGCTGGGCTCAGCGGTCGTCGTCACGGATGGAAGAAGGATGCCGGCACATCGCGTCGATCTCGATGGCCATGTACGGAAACAGTGGCAATTGCATCAACAGGTCGTGCAGTTCCTGAACGCTGTCGACATCGAACACGCTGTAGTTGGCGTAGTGCCCGGCGATGCGCCACAGGTGGCGCCACTTGCCTTGATCTTGCAGGCGCAGCGCCAGGGCCTTCTCGTCAGCCTTCAATTTGGCCGCCGCTTCGGGATTCATGTCGACCGGCAGGTTCACGGTCATTTTTACGTGGAACAGCATAATGCTCTCCTCAGGCTTGATGAATGGTCTTGTCGCGGCGGAAGAACGCCAGGCGCTCTTCATCCAGGTTCAGGCCCAAGCCCGGTGTTTTCGGCACGTGCAGTTCAAAATCGCGATACACCAGCGGTTCGCTGAGAATGTCTTCGGTCAGCAATAGCGGGCCGAACAGCTCGGTGTCCCACGCCAGTTTGTTCAGGGTGACGAAGGCATGGGCCGAAGCCATGGTGCCCAGGCCACCTTCAAGCATGGTGCCGCCGTACAGGGCGATGCCGGCCGCTTCAGCGATGGAGGCGGTGCGCAATACAGCGCGTGGGCCGCCGTTCTTGGCGATCTTCAGGGCGAACACCGAAGCCGCGCCTTCGCGGGCCAGGTTGAACGCATCTTCCACGCATTCGATGGATTCGTCGGCCATGATCGGTGCCGGGCTCATGGCGTTGAGGCGGGCCATGCCGGCGCGGTTGTTGCGCGAGATCGGCTGTTCGATCAGGTCGATGCCATTGGTGCCGAGAATCCGGCAGGCGCGTAGTGCCACCGCTTCGTCCCAGGCCTGATTGACGTCGACCCGAACGCTGGCGCGGTCACCCAGGGCTTTTTTGATCGCAATCACGTGGGCCAGGTCGCGGTTGACCTCCCCGGCGCCGATCTTCAGTTTGAAGATGCGGTGACGGCGCAGGTCGAGCATTTTTTCCGCTTCGGCGATGTCCTTCTCGGTGTCGCCGCTGGCCAGGGTCCAGGCCACCGGCAGCGCATCGCGAACACGACCGCCGAGCAATTCGCTGACCGGCAGGCCAAGGCGTTTGCCCAAGGCATCGAGCAGTGCGGTTTCGATACCGGATTTGGCGAAGGTGTTGCCGCGAATGCTGCGTTCCAGGCGCAACATGGCAGCGTTGACGTTGTTGCTGTCCTGGCCGATCAACAGTGGTGCGAAGTGCGCGTCGATGTTGGTCTTGATGCTGTCCGGGCTTTCGTTGCCGTAGGCCAGGCCACCGATGGTGGTGGATTCGCCGATGCCTTCGATGCCGTCGGCGCAACGCACGCGGATGATCACCAGGGTCTGGTTCTGCATGGTGTGCATCGCCAGCTTGTGCGGGCGGATGGTCGGCAGATCGACGATGATCGTCTCGATCGACTCAATGGCTGTTGCAAGCATTTCGATACCCGTCAGGTTCTTGAAGTTCTGGAATCGATTCTCGTACGGCTTTTTTCCTGAAGCCAATATAGAATTGGTCTGACTTGATACCTTAAAGGTATGCAACCGATCCGCGTCTGGAGGCTTCATGGAACTGCGGCACCTGCGTTACTTCCAGGTATTGGCTCAAACCCTCAACTTCACCCGCGCGGCCGAGCTGCTGCACATCGCCCAGCCGCCCTTGAGCCGACAGATCCAGCAACTGGAGGACGAACTGGGGGTGATGCTGCTCGAACGCGGGCGACCGCTGAAGTTGACTGACGCCGGGCGATTTTTCCATGAACACTCCACCGCCCTGCTCGAACAACTGAACAAGGTCTGCGACAACACCCGGCGTATCGGCCTGGGGGAAAAGACCTGGCTGGGTATCGGCTTTGCCCCGTCGACACTGTATGGCGTGCTGCCGGAACTGATCCGGCGGTTACGCAGTGGCGAGCCGTTGGAGCTGGAGCTGGGGCTTTCGGAAATGACCACCCTGCAACAGGTGCAGGCATTGAAGGCCGGGCGCATCGACATCGGTTTCGGCCGAATCCGTATCGACGACCCGGCCATCATCCAGACCGTGCTCACCGAAGACCGCCTGGTCGCCGCCCTGCCCGCCGGGCATCCGTTGCTCGCAGGTCCCATCAGCCTGCGGGATCTGGCCGGGGAACCCTTTGTGCTGTACCCCGGCAATCCACGGCCGAGTTACGCCGACCATGTGATTGCCCTGTTCGAGTCTTACGGCGTGAGCATCCACGTCGCGCAATGGACCAACGAACTGCAAACGGCGATCGGGCTGGTGGGGGCAGGCATCGGGATCACGCTGGTACCGGCCTCGGTGCAGTTGCTGCACCGCGACGACATCGGCTTCACCCCGCTGCTGGAAGACAACGCCACCTCGCCGATCATTCTCAGCCGACGGGTGGGCGATGTGTCGCCGGGGTTGAACCATTGTTTGCGGATGATTGATGAGCTGTTGCCGCGAGGCTGACAACCATCAGCCGGCAAACGCCCGGCGCCCTGCCTTCATCTCGGTACGCAACTCGCCGACAAAGTCAGAGATGGCGCGCACGCTGGTCAGCTCCGCCGTCGAAACACCGCTGATCAACAGCTCCACTCGCTTGGTGACGGGGTCGCAGACTTCGATGCGCAGCAGTCCGAGATTCTCCGTGCACTCGCACGACAGCGGCTCAAAACCGGACTCCACGATGTTGCAAAGCACTGAAATCGGAAGCATGGCCGGTCCCTCGGGCGACAGTCAATTCGGTTGGATCCGTTTCAGCATAGTTACACCTTGCCGATTTTGCGCCAGTAAATTGCCGTCAATTTTGTTATACCGCTCGCATTTCCGGCCATTCAGTGGGAATTACTACCCCAGATCCAGTTCCAGAACCCCGGTAATTCGACCGGCTGTGAATCGTCGCGCACGGTTCGCGCCATGGCTGCCCGCTGTAGCGCAACCTGATCGTCGTAAAACGGTTTGTCGGCGGTTTTCACCCCGGTCTGCCGGGCACTGTCGAGCAAAATCTGCAGGTACTCACGGGTATGCCGGGCGGTATAGCGGTTGAGGTCGTGGAAGGTCACCACCACCGGAATCACGCCATCGACCACCGGCAATTCACCACGGGCAATGCGTTCGCGAACTTCGGACATCGAACGCAGCATGTGCGACCGGCGCCGGGGGCTGGCGTTGAAGCCCCAGATCTTGCCGTCATTGGCGCTCAAGTCGGTGAGCAACACGTGCAGGCCATGCTGCCGATAAGCGGCAAAGGTGCGTTTGTCGTAGTTCCAGAATGGCGGGCGCAACAGGGTTGGCGGGGCGCCGGTAATCGCGGCGATGTCGGCGCTGCCATCAGTGAGGGCCTGCTCCAACACTGGCGGGTCGAGGGAGCGATGATTGGTGTGCCAGGGTGTCGCCGTATGAAAGCCCAGGACATGACCTTCGGCATGTTCACGGCGCATGATGTCCCGGCCCAACTCGCTGCCTCCGGCGCGCGGAGCGCGGGTTTGCACGAAGAACACGGCCTTGATGTCCGGTTGCAGCGGGTTTTGCGCCAGGCTCTCCAGTACCGTCACGGTCGGATTCCACCAGCTCGATGCACTGGGACCGTCATCGAACGTCAGCAGAAAGCGGATGGGGGGTTGTGCCTGCAAACGCTGCTCGGTCCGCGGAGTCATTTCAATCGGTGCCGCGATACAACCCAGCAGACCCACTGCCAGGGCACACACCGTCAAACACTTGAACAATGGTTTCATCTTTTGCCTTGGGCCAGACCATCACGGTCGATACTTCAAAGGGCAAGGATCCTTCGCCCGCTCATCCGTCGTTGGCCCGCATCGAGACGGCGGGCCGAGGTTGGATAGGGTACACAGGGTTTGGTTCCGGTGCTTGCCAGGCCCGTTTCGTCGCCACCAACTAAACTGAAAAAAAATGCTCAACCAGAGTGTCAGGCCATGTGCGGACGACTGTCGCAATACCGTGGAATCCACGACTTCGTAGCGGTGCTGAGCATCCCCGACGCGCTGATCAATCACGTCGGCAACGAACCCCTGGGGCACTATAACGCCGCCCCCACCACGCAACTCGCCCTGCTGCACCTGGAAAACGAGCGGCTGCACGCCGACGCCGTGCGCTGGGGTTGGCGACCGCACTGGGCGACGGATCGCACGGAGCCGGTCAATGCCCGGGTCGAGAAAGTCGCCCACGGCCCGTACTTCCGGGCGATCTGGCCCCATCGCGCGATCTGCCCGATTGATAACTGGTTCGAATGGGTCGACACCGGTGAGGCCAACAAACAACCGTGGTTGATCCGGCGACGGAACCGGGCACCTATTTACTGCGCGGCCATCGGCCAGTACCCCATCGGCGGAGCGCCTCACAGGGAGCACGACGGTTTCGTCATCCTGACGGCCGACAGCGCAGGCGGCCTGCTTGACGTGCATGACCGCCGGCCGGTGGTGTTTTCGCCCGAACTGGCGCGGGAATGGCTGGACCCGGCCACGCCCAAGGAGCGGGCCGAGGAAATGGCGCTATCCCAGGGCGAGGTCAGTGATGTATTCGAGTGGTACAAGGTCGACAGGGCCGTTGGCAATGTCAGGAACCAGGGCGCCGCGCTGATCAAGGAAGTTCCATGAACCTGTCAATCACGACAAAGCCCCGCGCAATGGCGCAATGCTGATTCTTTTTTGTAGGAGCGAGCTTGCTCGCGATGGACTCAGGAGCGCCGCGTTTAGCCAGTAAACACGCGTTATCGTTAACGACCATCGCGAGCAAGCTCGCTCCTACAGAGGATCTCATTCGCTTAACTGAACAGCATTACGCGCAATGGCGGGGCTCTGTTGTATTCCCGTACGACTCAGAACTTGCGGTCAGGCTCTGACAGTTCCTTACCGTCGTCAGGATGTTTCCAGTCCGGTACCGAACGTTTCTGCTGCTCAATCTCTTCTTCCGTGGGTTCGTCCTCGTCGTCTTCCAGGTCCGGTTGCTTGGGTTCATTGGCCATGTTCACCTCTCTTCCTGAAGGGATCGGTCATCAACTTAAGCGTAGATCAGTTCCCCTGCCCCGCTCAAAGCCACCAGCGCAACAAAAAGAAGAAGCCCATGCTCAACAGCGTGCTGAGCAACGTATTGCGCGTGTAGAGCACCAGAGCGACCGCCACCAGCGAGCTGATCAGGTAGGGATTGTCCCAGTGCAGATTCAGCTGTTTTTCCGGCATGAACACAATCGGCCCGCAGATGGCGGTCAACATGCCCGGTACGGCAAACCCCAGGAACTGCCGGGCGTTGCTGCTCAAGCGTAGCGGCAGTCGCGGTTCCAGGAAAACATAGCGATTGAGGAACACCAATACGCCCATTCCGATAATCACTGCCCAGACCATCATGTGCGTCCACCGTAGAATTTATTGCAGACAAACCCGGCGGTCATGCCCGCCAGCCCCGACAGCACCAGCGCCGAACCCCATTGCCAGTAGCTGAACAACACCGAGCAGAACAGCGACACCGCCACGCACACCACGGTCGGCAGGTTGCGCACCACCGGGGTGATCAGGGCAATGAAGGTCGCCGCGATGGAGAAATCCAGGCCCAGGTGCTCAAGGCCGGGAATACTGCTGCCCAGCACAATGCCCGCCAGGGTGAACAGGTTCCAGGCGATGTAGAACGTCAGGCCCACGCCCAGGGCGTACCAGCGGTTGAATTGCTGTTTGTCGTGCTGGCAGGTCAAGGCGAACAGCTCATCGGTGAGCAAGAACCCCAGGCCCGCGCGCCAGCGTCCCGGCAAGGGCGAAATCACCGAGCGCATGCTCATCCCGTAGAGCAAATGCTGGGAGGTCAGCAGCAGCGTGGTCAGCAGGATCGAAAAAATCCCGGCACCGCCCTTGAGCATGCCGATGGCCACCAGTTGCGCCGCGCCGGCAAACACAATGGTCGACAGGCCCTGGCCTTGCAGGGGCGTGAGGTTGGCTTCGATGGCCATGGAACCGGCCAGCAAGCCCCAGGGCGCGGTGGCCAGGGACAACGGCATGATCGCCGCTGCACCGCGCAAAAAAGCACTGCGCGGCATGATTGAATTGGGCATGACGTTCTACAGACAGGGAAAGACCCCAGACTGTGCCAGCAGTCGCGGCCGAAGGCTTGAACAATCTTGCTCACTGATACGCGGCGTACCATTCATCGGCTGCCCGCTTGATTCGCCAAAGTGCTAACAACATGATGGCGCTGCATTTTCATCGAGGCAGGCCCTTCATGAGTTCAGTGGAAACCGACAGCGACGTTTATAAAACCCTGCTTGAGTCGACCCGGGCGATTCCCTGGCGCATCGATTGGAAAACCATGACGTTCAGCTACATCGGACCACAGATCGAAGAACTGCTGGGCTGGAAGCAGGACAGTTGGGCGTCGGTCAACGACTGGATCGAGCGCATGCACCCGGATGACCGCGACTACGTGATGGACTTCTGCGTCTCGCAATCGCGCGCCGGTATCGATCACGAGGCCGACTATCGCGCACTCACCGAAAGCGGCGAGTACGTCTGGATCCGCGATGTGGTGCATGTGGTGCGCAAGGACGGCGAAGTCGAGGCGCTGGTGGGTTTCATGTTCGATATCAGCGAGCGCAAGAAAACCGAAGAGCACCTGATCCGCCTGCAAAAACAGCTTGAAGAGTATTCCTTCCAGGACGGCCTGACCGGCATCGCCAACCGGCGCATGTTCGACACCGTGCTGGAACGGGAGTGGAACAATGCCCAGCGCACCGCCTTGCCGTTGTCGGTGATGGTGCTGGATATCGATTACTTCAAGCAGTACAACGACCATTACGGCCATATCAAGGGTGACGAATGCCTGCGCCGCGTCGCGCAAACCTTGTCCCTGGCGGCGAATCGGCCACGGGATTTCATCGCGCGGATCGGCGGTGAAGAGTTTGTCTGGCTGCTGCCGGAAACCGATGCCGAGTCCGCGCGGCTGGTGGCGCACAAATGCCTGCACCTGATTCGCCAGCAGCAGATTCCCCATGAATTCTCGAACGTGTCGAGGCTGCTGAGTATCAGCCTCGGCGTCGGCACCACCCTGGCATCGATGCATGCCACGGCCCTGGAATTCGTCGAACAGGTCGATCATCTGCTCTACCAGGCCAAGCACAATGGCCGGATGCGCGCCGAGTTCGCTGATTTTCGTGATTGACAAACGGCGCTCCGGCTTTTAAAACTGGGCGCCTCACTCAGGGTGTAAGCAAGTATGTCCGCAACTTTCAATCTCGACTCTTCCGTCATTGGCTTGATTGCCAAGGCGCAAGGTTGCGTTGCGCACGCCCTCAAATCGAAGAAACAGTCGCTCATGTGACCGGGGCGCGCTGTCCCGTCAGATGAGCTGACAGGACATTGAGCGCGACGGACCACCCTCCCCTTGCTTACTCTCCTTCCATGCCCCTGACGGTGACGAAATCGGTCAACCATCAGGAGAAAGTGCATGTCAGCGTTTCAAGGTATCTGGGTTCCACTGGTCACACCCTTCCACAACGGCGCCATCGATTTCGTCGGTTTGCGCCGGCTGGTCAGCCATCTGTTGGAAAAAGGTGTCGACGGCCTCATCGTTTGCGGTACCACCGGCGAACCGGCGGCGATGGGCAAACATGAGCAACTGGCGGTGCTCGATACCGTGCTGGAGCTAGTGCCGGCGCAACAGGTGGTCATGGGCCTGGCCGGCAACAACCTGACCGAGTTGTTGCAGTTCCAGAGCGAGATCCTCAAGCGCCCGGTGGCTGGCCTGCTGGTGCCGGCGCCGTATTACATCCGCCCTTCCCAGGCCGGCCTCGAGGCGTTTTTCCGCACGGTCGCCGATGCCTCCAGCGCTCCGCTGATTCTCTACGACATCCCTTATCGCACCGGAGTGACCTTCGAGCAGGCGACCCTGCTCAACATCGTCGCCCACGAGCGGATTGTCGCCATCAAGGATTGCGGCGGTAATTTTTCCAACACCCTCGCTTTGCTCAACAGCGGCCTTGTCGACGTGCTGTGCGGCGAAGACAACCAGATCTTCAATGCCCTGTGCCTGGGCGCCAAAGGCGCGATTGCCGCGTCGGCGCATGTCCATCCCGAACTGTTCGTGCAGTTGCACCGGCAGATCCGCGACAACCGACTGGCTGAGGGCCGCGCCACGTTTTTCCGTTTGCTGCCGCTGATCGACAGCCTGTTCCTGGAACCCAACCCGGCCCCGGTGAAAACCGCGCTGGCCCTGGAAGGTTTGATCGGTGACGAACTGCGCGCGCCCATGCAACGCAGCAGTGAATCGATGACCGAGCATTTGAAAGACGTGCTCGGTGCATTGGGCCGCGACAATCGATAGAGCGCCTGCCTGCGGCCCGAGTACCATGGAGCGATTCGTTCAGCCTTCAGGGGCACCGACATGCTGTACCGAATCGCCGCCGATGGGCTGATGCTGTTCCACTTGCTGTTCATTGTGTTCGTGTTGTTCGGCGGGTTGCTGGTGCTCAAATGGCGCCACCTGATCTGGTGGCATCCGCCGGCCGCCGTCTGGGGTGTGGCAGTGGAGTTGTTCCACCTGCCCTGCCCGCTGACCGACTGGGAGAACCGCATGCGCCATGGAGCCGGGCAAACCGGCTATGGCGGTGGATTCATCGAGCATTACATTTGGCCGGTAATTTACCCGGCGGGCCTGACGCCCGGCATTCAGTTGGGATTGGGCGTCGTGGTGTTGCTGATCAACGCGCTGATCTATCTTCGATTGATCAAGCAATGGGCCACCTGAATCTTCAACCAGTCTGACGGACCGGTTTGTCTGACTCCGGCCCCTCAGTTGGCAATCACGCTCATGTTCCGCCCACTGGCCTTGGCCACGTACAGCGCCTTGTCTGCCGCACCAATCAGGTCGTCGGGGCGGATCTGGGAAGCGGCGGTGCTGGCACACACACCGACGCTGACGGTCACGGTGCCTTCCGGGCTGTCACTGTGGGCAATGTCGGCCTGCAGTACCGCGCGGCGGATTTTCTCCGCCACCAGAAATGCCCCCACGTAGTCGGTGCCGGGCAGCACCACGGCAAACTCTTCGCCACCATAGCGGGCGGCCAGGTCACCGGGGCGCTTGATGTTGTCGGTGATGATCGCACTGACCTTGCGCAGACACTCATCACCGGCCAGGTGGCCGTAGCGGTCGTTGAAGGGTTTGAAATGATCGACATCAATCATCAGCAGCGCCAACTCGGACTGGCTGCGTCGGGCTCGGCCCATTTCGGCATCGATGAAAGCGTCGAGCTGACGCCGGTTGGCCAGCCCCGTCAGCGCGTCCTTGAGGGCCAGGCCTTCGAGGTTGCGATTGACCTCCAGGAGCTTGTCCTGGGTGTCCAGCAACTCGACCTGCACCAGGTTCTGCTGCTTCATCAGCTTGATAAGCCGAAACCCCAGTACCCCGAGAAAACCCAGCAACAGCATGACGATGCCGGTGCTGAGCAGTGTCTCCTTGCGCCAGCTGTCGAGCACTTCATCCTTGTTCAACGCGGTAAAAACGATCAGCGGATAACCCTCGACCCGGCGATACCCTATCACCCGCTCGACACCGTCGATGATCGACCTGATCGTGGCCGTACCCGCGTCGCCTTTGGGCAACAACTGAGTGAACAACGGGCTCTTGGCGAGGCTGGTGCCGATGTCCGCCTCCTTGAAGGGTCGGCGAATGACAACGGTGGCATTGTCGGCGATCAGGTTGATCACGCCGTTACTGCCCATGTCGATGCTGTCGTAGAGCTGCAGGAAATGACTGAGGTAAATCGACGCCAGCGCCACCCCGGCGAAGCTGCCGTCGGGATGATTGACCCGACGCGAAACCGTCACGATCCATTCGCCGCTCGAACGGCTCTTGATCGACGGCCCAATGTGCGGCCCGCGGCTGGGGTTATCGCGATGGAAGATGAAGTATTCGCGGTCGGAATTGTTGACGCCGGTCTGGCCGGCGCCATTGGAATTGGCGATCCACTGCCCTTTTTCGTCGAAAACAAATACACCATGGAGCTGGCTCAGCTCACTGCGCTGGGCGCTGAGCAAGAGCGGCAGCCGGGATTTATCCACGCCGTCGTGCTCCAGACGATCGACCAGGGTGAACAGCAGCGTATCGGCTTGCTTGATCGAGGCCTGCGCTTGCGATGCCAGGGTCTGCGCAAGGTTGGACATCGCCACTTCCTTGTCCCGCAGGTGGTACTGGCGTGAGCTCCAGGCTTCCCAGATCACGATGACCACCATCGACAGGCACACCGCCACCAGCAGGATCACCGCCGAGCGGACCTTGAGCCGGGGCACGGCTGGCCGGAGCATTTCAATATGATCGTGGATCGACGGTTGTCCCATGGTGCTCCCTGATTGTTGGTGACAGGGCGAACCTTCCTGATCGCCGCTTTTGCTCACAGTGCCTGATCCAGGCTCGCAATGATGTTAGCCCCTGACCTGCTTTACCGCCTCCAGCCATGCAGGATCCAGCCGCGTCTGTTCGATATCGATGCCCAGCGCTTGCATTCGCTCCTCGTGCCGGTCCATTTCGCGGATCAATTGGCCGTGGTCGCTGGAGTTGCCGTCGAGCTGATGCATCTGGTTCAACCCCAAATGGTAGAAACGCAACAGCTTCATCGCAACCGGATCGCCCTTTGCTTCGGCCGCCGTTACATGATGCATGACATTGGTGACGCTCATCAGGCTGCGCTTGAGTTGCCAACTGTAGACCGCGGGCTTCATCCATTCCTGTTGCCAGAATACCTTGCGCATCAGCACCGCCATCACCAGTACCGCAACGAACACACCACCGACGTTGAAACGCAGGTTGTCGCCCAAAGGCTCGCCGAACAGCGCCACCGCGGCCGTTGAGAAAGCCATCGCCAGCGCCAGAAAGATCAGGGCAATGATGACCGTGCTGCGCCGTGTCTGTTGCCGGTAGGTGTCGGCGTTCATCGGCTGGATTTCGAACATTGCGTCGGGTTTCCTTGGGTCCGGGACAAAAAGACAGCGAGCCATTATCGCCTCTGCGCGGGATTTAGCTATGCTGGGGCTCCATTTCATCTTTTCATCGTCAAGCCGGGGACATGGCAAGACCGCGCAGTTCGTGCCATCTTCTTTCATGAATACACATTATTCGGATGCCATTCGTAGTTGCTGTGTGAATGACATCGTTTTAAGGATCATTGAATGACCCAACGCCAAGTTATCGACGCCTCCGTCAGTCCCAAAGGCAGCCTGGAAACGCTCTCGCAACGGGAAGTCCAGCAATTGAGCGAAGCCGGTTCCGGCAGCACCTACAACATCTTCCGCCAATGCGCCCTGGCCATCCTCAACACCGGCGCCCATGTCGACAACGCCAAGACCATCCTTGAAGCCTATAAGGATTTTGAAATCCGCATTCACCAGCAGGACCGAGGCGTGCGCCTGGAACTGCTGAACGCCCCGGCCGACGCCTTCGTCGACGGCGAAATGATCGCCAGCACCCGGGAAATGCTGTTCAGCGCCCTGCGCGACATCGTCTACACCGAAAACGAACTCGACAGCCAACGCATCGATTTGAGCAGCTCCCAGGGCATCAGCGATTACGTCTTCCACCTGCTGCGCAATGCCCGCACCCTGCGCCCCGGCGTCGAGCCGAAGATCGTGGTGTGCTGGGGCGGACACTCGATCAACACCGAAGAATACAAATACACCAAGAAAGTCGGCCACGAACTGGGCCTGCGCAGCCTGGACATCTGCACCGGTTGCGGCCCCGGCGTGATGAAAGGCCCGATGAAAGGCGCGACCATCGCCCACGCCAAGCAACGCATCCACGGCGGTCGCTACCTGGGCCTGACCGAACCCGGGATCATCGCCGCCGAAGCGCCGAACCCGATCGTCAATGAACTGGTGATCCTGCCGGACATCGAAAAACGCCTGGAAGCCTTCGTCCGCGTCGGCCACGGCATCATCATCTTCCCGGGCGGCGCCGGTACGGCCGAAGAGTTCCTGTACCTGCTGGGCATCCTGATGCACCCGGGCAATAAAGGCCTGCCCTTGCCGGTCATCCTCACCGGGCCGAAACATGCCGCGCCGTACCTGGAACAACTGGACGCATTCGTCGGTGCAACCCTGGGCGACGCCGCCAGGCAGCACTACCAGATCATCATCGATGACCCGGCCGAAGTGGCACGGCAGATGACCCAGGGCCTCAAAGCGGTCAAACAGTTCCGCCGCGAGCGCAACGATGCGTTTCACTTCAACTGGCTGCTGAAAATCGATGAAGGCTTCCAGCGCCCGTTCGACCCGACCCACGAAAACATGGCCAACCTGAAGCTGAGCCTCGACCTGCCCGCCCACGAACTGGCGGCCAACCTGCGCCGCGCGTTCTCCGGCATCGTCGCCGGCAACGTCAAGGACAAGGGCATCCGCCTGATCGAAGAACACGGGCCGTACCAGATCCGTGGCGACGCGGCGATCATGCAACCGCTGGACCTGCTGCTCAAAGCCTTCGTCGCCCAGCACCGCATGAAACTGCCGGGTGGCGCGGCGTATGTGCCGTGTTATCGGGTGGTGGCGTAAGACTGAGCCATGGCTATCGTGAGCAAGCGCTCACACATTGGGTTCCCGGTTTTACTCGGGACTTGTGGCCACTGAAGATCCCTGTGGGAGCTTGCTCGCGATGACTGCTTGGCAGGCGATATGGATTTTTGAGGGTGTACATATCCATTCCTGCGGTAACGGCCGCTATTGGTTCCGCCCTTACGGCGGGTCACTTTCGAAAAGCGCGAAAGTAACCAAAGCGCTCTGCCCCTGACATTCGGTGCCTCGCCGTGGCTCGGCATGCCCTCGCTCCGGTCCTGCTCCGTGGGCCCGCCGCCATCGGCCATCCATGGCCGGCGGCGGCTAACCCGGCATCCATGCCGGGTTGCCCACTGCGCAGAACCTGCGCTCGGCCTCACGAGGGAGCGTACACCGCAACAGCGTCCGAGGCGGCCTACCGGCCGGCCTGTTTGCTGGGTGCGTTCGTCTGCGATGTATCTTATCGACCGGAAGGCCACCATCGCGGGCAAGCCCGCTCCCACAGGTATCGAGTGCATCTGCAAGATTTCGGTCGACTGGCAGGCCGCTATCGCGAGCAGGCTCGCTCCTACAGTTGATCCGGGTATGCCTGCAAGAGATTGGTCGGCTGACAGGCCGTCATCGCGGGCAAGCCCGCTCCCACAGGTATCGAGTGCATCTGCAAGATTTCGGTCGGCTGTCAGGCCGCCTTCGCGAGCAGGCTCGCTCCTACAGTTGATCCGGGTATGCCTGCAAGAGATTGGTCGGCTGACAGGCCGTCATCGCGAGCAAGCTCGCTCCCACAGGTATCGAGTGCATCTGCAAGATTTCGGTCGACTGGCAGGCCGCCTTCGAAAGCAAACTCACTCCCAAGGTTCAAGGCTGCAATGCCTGGGGCGCGGTGGACGGGTCTTTCGGCGGCCCGCCGGTATCTTCGAGGGAGACTTTCTCGGCCACGAACTGCCAGTCCTTATAGCTGGCCATGCCCTTGAAGTCCGCCCACTGGCTGGGAAAGTTATCTTGCTTGAGCGGCTTCTGCTCGGACGGGCAGTACACACCGCTGATCCGCCCATCGAAATCGCGCATCAGCTCCCACTCGCCCCCCGTCATCGGCTCCGGGTACAACTGCCGCAGATGGTGCCTGGCCGTCGGGAAACGCTCGTCCTGCAACAGGTCCTTGAGTTCTTTCGGGTACTGGGCCATACCGGGCGAACTGTGGTAATAGCTGCGCAATGCCTGGGCATATTGCGTACCGACCCAGAGCAACTGGTTTTCGCGATCGCGGCGCGAAGCGGTGGCCCACAACTCGCCGGCACTGGCCAGGCCCATGCCTATCACGACGATCAGAAACAGCACACCCAGGTAGGTAAAGCCGTCCTGGCTGGAAGGTTTACCACTCGGAATACAGGCTGCCATCACGCGCCCTCCCGCCGGCCCCACTCTTGATATCGGCCACCCCGCCCGCCACGCCATCCGGTGGCGCGACTATGATCCAGGTATCCTTGCGCTCGGAAATCGGGTCCAGCGGCTGGCTACGCAAGTAGCGCAGTTCGACCAGTTGTTCGATGGAATCGGGATAACGCCCGGTGTCCCCGTAATAGTGATCCAGTGCCTCGCGCATGGACGACAGGCTCTGGTGCAAGGTGGTCTCCCTGGAAGACTCCAGGCTGCTGAAGTAGCGTGGCAAGGCGATTGTCATCAGGGTCGCGATGATCGCCATGACCACCATCAGTTCAATCAGGGTAAAACCCTTGTGCCGACGCATAGGCTCACCACTCTCGGTAGGCGATACCGTTGAGACCCTTGCCCCGGGCCTTGGAGTAAACGTCAAAGACGTCCTGGCCCTCGCGCGGGTTCTCAGCCGAACTGTCATAGGAACGCAGGCCCCAGCCGCCTTCGTCGTCACGCTTGACGGTTGCCAGCGGGTCATGGGGGATGCGTCGCAGGAAGTAGAACTTGGCGCCCTTGGGGCTGCGCACGTCACGCACCCCCTCCACCAGCACTTGCAGGTTCGGCGGGTAGCCGCTGCTGTCGAGCGACTTCTCGATGTAGCCCGCGTCGAAGGCTTGTTTGTAAGCGTCGATGGCATCGCGGATCTGGTACAGCGCAGTCCGCAGGTCCTGCTCTTTGCCCCGGCGCACCACGGTCTCGGTCAGCGGTGCGGCCATGCCGGCCAGCAGGCCGACCAGGGCGAGCGTCACCACGACTTCGACCAGGGTAAAACCGCGTTGCGAGACGTTCATGATCAAGGCTTCCCAACGGTAACGGTGGTGGCGATCGGGGCGTTCATGGGGTTGGTCTGAACCGCCGTGTTCATCGAACGGTCCGGTGCCTGGATGTGCATGCTGGTTTCGGTACCGGTCTGGAATTCCATGTCCGACGGGCTCTGGTACGGCAGGTTGCGCACGATCCGAGGGGTGATCGACAGCACCAGTTCGGATTTGATGACGTCGTCCCTGTTGCTGCCGAACAGGCGACCCAGGCCGGGAATGTCGCCAAGGCCGGGAATCTTGTTGCCGGTAGCGCCGTGGTCGTCGCGCACGAGCCCTGCGAGAATCTGGGTTTCGCCGTCATGCAGACGCAAGGTGGTCTGGGCGTTGCGGGTATCGACCTGGACCGGAATGGTGCCCTGAGCGGTCGGCGTCAGCGGCGTGGCGTTACTGACTTCCAGCGCGATCTTGATCGCCACTTCGTTGTTCAGGTGCACGATGGGCTGCACTTCGAGCTTCAGACCGACGTCGAGGTAGGTCACGCTTTCGGTGATCACCGGGCCCTGGGTCGAAGGCACCGAGGTGGCGCTGATGATCGGCACGCGCTGACCGATGTGGATGCGCGCCTGTTCGCGGTTGCTGACCCGAATCACGGGGCTGGCCAGGGTATTGATGTCCTTGTCCTGGGCATTGATCTTGGCCTGGGGCGATGGCGAGATCGTGATGCGGCCGGAGTTGATGCCCTTGAGCTGATCGAGAAGCGTCACCGCCGACCCGTCGCTATTGACCACGCCGAAGGTGTTGGGCCATTGCAGGCCAAGGTCGAGGATGCGTTGGCGGGCGACTTCCATCACTTCCACTTCCAGCACCACTTCCGGATTGGACTGATCCTGCGATTGCAGCAGTTTTTCCGCCATGCGCACCGCGTCACCGGTATCGCGCATGGTCAGGGTGTTGAGACGTTCATCGACGAACACGTCACGGGTCTTGAGCATGGTCTTGATCATGTTCAGCGCCGTGTTGGCATCGATGCTGGTCAGGTAGAAGGTGCGCATCACCAGCTCCTGGTAATCCTTGATCTTCTGCGGCGAGTCCGGGTAGATCAGCACAGTGTTTTCATTCACCACTTTCTGATGCAGCTGGTTCTGTTGCAGCAACAGTTCCACGGCGTCTTCGATACGCACGTCACGTACGAAGATCGTGGCTTTCATGTCCGGGCGCAGGTCCTTGTCGAAGATGAAGTTCAGGCCGGCGACCTGGGACAGCACCTCGAAAATGGTCTTGAGGTTGGCATCGCGAAACTCCAGGGTCACCGGCCGGTCAAGGCGCGTACGCAGTTGCGGGTACTGCACCACGTTGCGGCTCTGCACCAGGCGAATACTGTCTTGCAGTTCCAGGGCGCCGTCGTTCTTCGGGTCCAGTTCGAGAATCTGTTTGACCTGGCGGTCGGCACCGTAGATGTCACCGCGACGCAGGTCGCTACGGGCCAGTTCGAGTTTCTCATCCATGCTGCGCAGGTAGTCCAGCTGGCGCAGGGAATCCTGGGCACGACGGTTGTTCGGTTCGATGTTCAAGACCCGGCTGTAAGTCATGCGGGCCCCGGCGAAATTACGTTGGGCCCGGTCCATGTCGGCCTGGGAGAGCAACGACGTCACGGCGAGGGCCCGTCCGCTGTTGAGAGCCATGTGTAATTCGGTATCGCGAGGGTTTTCTCGCAATCCCTCTTCGATGCGCGCCAGACCGGCTTCGTACTGGCCCGATTCGATCAGGGCCGAAGCTTCATCTCTGGCGACCTGCGCCGAACTGCATGCGGCCAGCCCTGCGCACAGAAAAAGGCTCATCAGCAAACGGGATTTGTTCATTCCGTACTCCCCACAGACAAGGTCTGCGCCAAACGCAAAGGCAGGTAGACCAGGCTCAGTTCCTTATCGGAAATCCGCTCGATCCGCCAGGTTTCGTCGATGACATCCCCTTTGCGCACGACGTATATTTTTTCGCCGCTCTGCAGGAACACCTGCAGATCGGATCGATCATGCAGCCTGCCGACAAACTGGAAGGGCAACGGTGGCGCAGTGGGGACTTGCACCACCGGCGTAACGACTACCGGTTGTTCAGTGACGGTGCCGGGGGCCGGCTCCGCTTTCCAGCTGCGGGCGGCGAACAGGTCGCCTGCCGGGCTCAGGTCCTTGATCGGCGCCAGCGCAGCGGTGCTCGATGCAGCCGTCGATGCGCCAGGGGTCTTGACCTTGGCTGGCATCGCCACGGTGGCCACCGCAGGGTCGCTGTCATCGGTCTGATCGAAGAATGCGGGGAGCCAGGCGAACGCTGCCGCTACACCGAAGAACGCCACCCAACCCACCACTCGCCTGGTATTCATCATGACCTCGACAGGTAAAGGGTCATGCGAATCCGCCCGGTCAGGTCGGTTTCGGCGATATTCTTGCGCGAAAGCTCCACATCCTCGAGTACCACCGCCGGCAACTGGCCGAGCAAGGCGTGCAGGAATCGCCGCAGTTGCGGATAGCTGCCACGTACCGGCAGCAGAATCTGATAACGGGCCAGGTGGGTCTTGGGGTCCACGCCCAGGGAATATTCACCCCGGGACAAGGTGATGTGTTCCTGGGCGGCCATGGCGTAGATCTTGTCGATGGCCACGGTCGCCTGGGGCTGGGACGGCAACTTACTGCGGAAATCGTCGAGCTGGCGCTGGGGCACCACCGGCGCGGCCACTGTGCCGTCTTCGACCCTGGCCAGGTACTCGGTGGCTTCGCGGGTCTGCTGGCTGAGGTTTTGCAGCGACTCCCAGTCCGGCAGCAACCCCACCAGGCCATAGCTCAGCGCCAGCACCAGCATGGTCATCCCTGCCAGACCCGGAACGCCCAGGCCTTGCAGGTATTCGTGGACGATCAATTTATGGATTTGCATCGCCGATCTCCCACGTAGCCGACAGGCTGAACTGCACCGGGTGTTCCGCCACGTTGGCGACAATTTCGTGGCTCAGCAGTGATACGTCGGACAGCTCGTCGCTGGCTTCGAGGCGGCGGTGGAAATCGAGCATGGCTTCCAGGTCCAGCGCCTCGGCGCTGATCCGCAGCTGGCCCTTGCGGGCGTCCGGGGTCAGGGTCAGCAGGGCAATGTTGTCTCGCGGCATGGCTTCGAGGGTGGCGAACAGGCGCTCCCAAGGGCGGCGCAACTGTTGGGAGACCTTGCGCATTTCCGCCAGGTTCTGCGCCTGCTCGCGGATTTGCGCCGGGGTCAGGCTGAGCTTGCTGCCGGTATCGCCGGTGAGCACCCGCTGAGTAGTCTGCAGGTGGCCTTGCTGTTGTTCGGCCTCGTTGCTCAAGTGCTGTTGCACCAGCAGGCAGGTCAGTGTCAGCACCACGCCACCGGCCAGCAGGCTCCAGCCCAGAGGGCCTGCACGGCGGCGCGGCTGAAAGTCGAGCATCAGGGGGCGCATGTCAGGCCACCGCCCGAGACATGAGGTACAGGCAATCGCGTACGGCTGTCCGGTCTTCTTCGAGGGTGCGCAACTGCACACCGGGCACGTCGGGAGGCGAATCGATGCGCGCCGGTGCATGCAGGTAGACGTTCAACGGCCGTTCGCTGGTGGACGCCTGCAACTGGTGTTCACGACCGATCAGCGCGGTCAGCGCGGCATCGCTGTCGCTGCTGCCCACCGAGCGCACCGAAGTCCAGCGCCCTTCCCGGGCCAGCAGCAACACGCTGCGTACCGGTTCGGCGACCACGAACAGGAAGTCCCCGGCCTCAAAGCTTTTATCGAAATGGTTGAACGCCGTCATCAGGTACGGCTGCACCGAACGCAGGCGCAAACCGCGAGCGCTGACCAAGGCGCGCAGGCGTTCGAGCAAGTCCTGTGGCAGCGCGGTGGCGATGCGGTCGTAACCGGCGGGTTCGGCCGAGAGCACCAGGCTCCAGGGCTGCGTCGAGGCACCGTAGAGGTCTTCGAAACACAGTTGGGCGAAGCCCTGCAATTCGGCCGGGCTGCTGATCTGCTCACTCCAGGGCACCAGGCAATAGCGGCTGAAGTGCCCGGAAATCACTACGGTCAGTTCCGCCCTGGCAACGCTGTGATCGGCCAGCAAATGGTCGAGGGTGTCGAGAGCCACCGCCCAGGCCTGGAAGCCTTCGTCGATGTAGCCGACACTGCCCAGCCATTGGGTTGCAGCGCCTTGCCGTTGCCCCAGGCCAACACCGCTGGCGCCGAGCACGGCGACAAATTGCTCACGAGATAAAAGTGACACGATTGATCTCCTCGAGCGTCGTCCGGCCTTGCTCCACCATCTCCAGCGCCGACTCGCGCAACAGGCGCAAGCCACGTTTGCAGGCGTGCGCCTTGATTTTCGAAATGGGTTGGCGCTCGACGATCATTTGCCGCAATTCGTCGTCCAGGTGCAGCAGTTCGGCAATCGCACTACGCCCGCGATAACCGGTGCCCCGGCAATGCCCGCAACCCTTGCCGTGGACGAACTGGTAGTGAGCGACCTTTTGCCGATCCAGCCCCGAGACCTCCAGCTCTTCTTGCGTCGGGCTGTAAGGGCTGCTGCAACTGGTACAGACCAGTCGGATCAAACGCTGGGCCAGCACGGCATTGAGTGCCGAGACCAGGCTGTAGGGATCGATTTCCATCTGGGTGAAACGGCCGATCACGTCGAACACGTTGTTGGCGTGGATGGTGGTGAACACCAGGTGGCCGGTGAGCGCCGATTGCACGGCGATCTGTGCGGTGTCCGGGTCGCGGATTTCACCGACCATGATCTTGTCCGGGTCATGGCGCAGGATCGAACGCAGGCCCCGGGCGAAGGTCAGGCCTTTCTTCTCGTTGACGGGGATTTGCAACACGCCCGGCAACTGGTACTCCACCGGGTCTTCAATGGTGATGATCTTGTCCACGCCATGGTTGATCTCGGTGATCATCGCGTACAGGGTGGTGGTCTTGCCGCTACCGGTCGGCCCGGTCACCAGCACCATGCCGTAGGGTTCGGCAGCCAGCCGGCGCAACTGGCGCAGGGTTTCTTCTTCAAAGCCCAGGGCCTGCAACTGCACGCCGCAGACCTTGTCCGCCAGGTCCTGTTTGTCGAGCACCCGCAGCACCGCGTCTTCCCCGAAAATACTCGGCATGATCGACACCCGGAAGTCGATCTGCCGGCCGCTGATGCCGATCTTGAAGCGGCCATCCTGGGGCACGCGTTTTTCGCCGATGTCCAGTTCGGCCATGACCTTGACCCGGGAAATCACCTGCTCGGCGAACTCGCTGCCCTGGATCTTGCTGATGTTGTTGAGCACACCGTCGATCCGGTATTTGATCACCAGGCCGCTGCCGGTGGTGCCGAGGTGGATGTCGCTGGCGTGCATTTTCAGCGCATCGTACAGGGTCGAGTTGACCAGTTTGACCACGACGCTGGAGTCTTCGCTGATGCTGGTCAGGGACAGGCTTTGCAGATTATCGATTTCGGCGCCGGCGTCGCTCTGGGCGTTGAGCGACTCCACCGCATGGAAACTTTCTTCGTGACGCGCCAGGTAGGCCTTCAGGTCATCGGCATGCACCAGGTACAGCGGCGCGCCTTGCAGGCATTCATCGATCCAGGCCAGGCGCGCACTGTCGAAGGGGTCGGCGAACACACCGATGACCGCATCGTTATGACGCAGCAGGATGAATTCGCGCTTGAGGCATTGGGCCAGGGTCACCCGGTCGAACACCGGGGTGGCATTGAACAGGCTGTCGGTGTCGAGCACCGGGTAGTGCAGGGTTACGCCGAGGCTTTGAATGAAAGGCATGGGAGCCAGTTCGCACAGTCCCCCCAGGGCGTCCAGCATCCGCTCGCCGGAACGGGTGGCCAGGGCTCGGGCCTGGGCCAGTTGTTCACTGCTGAAACGAGTCGGTGCACATTCCGGTTGCGCCGGTTCTACGGCAAGGGATAGACGGTCCATGGCTTGCTCTCCAACGCCCGGGGCTTTGGGCCCTGTCGACGCGGCGAGCCATTTCGGCGGGGGCCGGAACGTCTTGTCGCGCCACTACTCCCCGGTGAGCAATTGTTCGTCGTCTGGCGCCATGGAGGCCGATGTACTTTTTCGGCGATCTGCCAGCACCCAGCTACCGTCGTACAACTGCAGCGGGAAACTCTCGGTCTTGCTCTGGCGTCGTTCGACAAAGCCTTCAGAAGTGCTCACCCCCGCTTTGGGTTCGCGCTTTACCCCTAGAAGATCAAGCACTGCACGGGCCAATTCCGCCAAAGGAAACGGCTTGAACAGGATATGGCTGACGCCCAGTTGCCGGGCCCGCTCGCAAACCTCTGCGGTTGGATGCCCTGTGATCAGCACGAAATGACACTTCCTGTTCTGGCGGACGACATCGAGCAGCTGAAAGCCTTCCATATCGGGCAAACGGTAATCGAACACCATCACATCGGGCGCGAAATCGCCAGCTTCAGCGATTCCCTGCGCACCGTCGTGGGCAATCCGGACTTCCAGTGCTTGCGCCTGCAGGTAACCCTGGAGGTTCTCCGCCAGCAACTGTTCGTCATCAACAACCAGTACTTTGTTTAACAAGGTGGACTCCTTGAAACCGCAGGTCCGGGTATTGAACCTGACGGAGTACGCGCCCTGACAGGACTAACGCACACTTCATGCCAGGCTGGGTGCCAGTAAATTTAGGTCTTCATGTCCTTGAATTTAAAAAACAATGCCTTTTCGTACCGCAATTCCATCCCCCAAAAACGGGGAAAGCGACCGGATTGGCACTGGATTTTTCCCCCCACTGTTGGGGAAACCCCCTATTGATCGT
Source organism: Pseudomonas sp. IT-P74 (assembly GCF_949768175.1). Lineage (NCBI taxonomy): Bacteria > Pseudomonadati > Pseudomonadota > Gammaproteobacteria > Pseudomonadales > Pseudomonadaceae > Pseudomonas > Pseudomonas sp. IT-P74. Next base: position 92,460 of record NZ_CATKQD010000009.1, read on the forward strand.
CAATCCGTTCGATTCGATTGCGCGAGCGCAATGGCGCCGACGCCCTCATGGCGATTAAGCGTACCCCTGCGGTTTCGACAGTGGAAGCGTCGGTACCGGACGGTATCGAGTTTCATGATCGGCCTCCGGTCAGGGTTTTGCGGCAATGGGTTTATAGGGTGCAACCAGATAGAAACGCTGGTCCGGCAGATCCACCGTGACGATATGGGCACCGCTCAAGCCCAGACGCCGGCCCGGACCAAAGCTCATCAGCGGCGTCAGCCCGGTATCGAAGTCATGCAGGCCCTCCAGGGCCCTGACCAGTTTCTCGCGACTGGCATCGCGCCCGGCCTGCTTCATGCCTTCGCTGAGCAGCATCATCGAACTGAACGCCCCCACTTGCAGCACCGCGTGCTGACCGCCGAGACCCTGATGTTCGCGCAACTGGGTCAAGGCCAGACGCCCGGCCAGGGTCCAGTCGCTGGGCACGAACGGAAAGGCCAGGAACACCCGCCGGGAAAATCCGCTGGGAACCTGCATCAGATTGCCCGCCACCTGGTTCGAGGCGGCGAACAGGTAAGGCACCTGTCCCGCCGTTTGCAAGCGCTCGGCCAGTCGACTGAAGCCGCTGCTGCTGCCCAGGTAGAACACCGAGCGCGACCCCAAGGGAAAGTCATCCCCCGCCGGGTCATAGGCTTGCAAGCGCACCTTTTGCCAGGCGTGCCCCTGCAAGTACTTGCCAAGTTCCTGCGCGGCCAGCCGTTGCCCGGGTTCGTCCGGGTAGGCGATCAGCGTCGGCCCCTGAAGCACCCGCAGGCTGGCACTGGCGTAGTCGGCCAGGGCGATCAATTGCTCTAGAAGGCCCGGCAACGGCTCGAATATCTGCGGGCTGGCGTGGGGCGTGCCCTGCAGGGACAGCGGCCCGATCAGGGGAATGCCGGCCTGTTCCAGACGCACGGCGAAGTTCACGTCCAATGCCGGTGCCAGCGGTGCGATCAGGGCAAACACCTGCTCTTCATCGATCAACCGGTCCAGCGCCTTTTCGGCACTGGCGCGGTCGACGCCGGGGTCAAGGATGGTCAGGCGCAACTGCCGGCCATGAATTCCGCCCGCCTCGTTGATGCGCGCCACGCAGCCGTTGAGCACCGCCGCCACCGTGACGCCCTCCTCGCCCAATGGCCCGGAACCCGGCAACAACGTGCCCAGGTGCAGACTGTCGGGGGCCAGTCCCGGAACGCGGTCTTCGGCCAGGTGCTTGAGGTACGCCGTGAGGTTGCGTTGATCGGTCATCGACAACACGAACCGTGGCATCGTCGAATCGAGCCGATTGTTGCCCGGATCGCGCCCCTCCTGTACCGCCCGCGCCAGGGTGCTTTCGCTGTAGGCCGGATAACTGCGGCCGTTGACGTGCTGCTGGCCATGGCTGCTGGCCAGTCGCGACCAGCGCAGGTCCGGCGGTCGCACCTCGCCTTCCACGCGTCCGAGGCCATCTTCGCCGTGACAACCGGCGCACGGCAGGCGGGTGGCCGGCAGCAAGCCCGCTGCGCCGACCCGGACCATGACCGGTTCGCCGCTGGCCGACACGCCTTCGTGGTACAGCCGTTTACCGGCACTTTCGCTGATGCTCAGCGGCAGTGCCTGGGCGGTGAGCACGATGCCGCCGAAGAGCAGCAGGCCAAGGACCAGGGCAGTATTCATGGCCGTGGCTCAGCGGCCGGCCACGGGCATTGCCAACCCCATACAAGGTCCATTTGCACCTTGTCGTCGGTAAGAAAAAACCAGTGGGGCCCATTGATGCCCTGTTTCAAGGTGCAAGCCTTGAGTACCGCCGCAGGGTTGCGCAGCGGATCACTGGTAAGGGAGATAAAGGTGCTGCCGTTCCGGTGGAACCCATCGATGGCGCTCATGGCTGATGCTCCATGGCGATGGCGGTGTGCTTGGCGTGGGCGTTGCGTTCACCCCTGAGCCTCTCGACGGCCCGGGCCAGCTCCGTCGGGTCGGTGAGGCCGTAGTAGCGGGTCCAGATACGGTTGTTGCCGTCCCCCACCAGAATCAGCGGCGAGTGGTTCTCGAAGCCACCGCTGTAGGCGCCCAGTCCCTTGAGGGTGGCATCGACCGACTGTGGCGAACCGGTCAGCCAGCTCCAGCCCGGCCCTTTCTGGAAGGTGCGGGCGTAGTCGTTCAGGCGTTGGGGATCATCACGCTGCGGGTCGATGCTGATCGACACCAGTTGCACCTCGGTGCCGACCCGCGCGCCCAACTGTTTTTGCACCCGGCCCATGATCGAGGACACCACCGGGCAGACCGTGGTGCAGTTGGTGTAGATGAAACCCATGACCACGATCTTGTTGCCCACCAGGTCTTTTTCCAGGCTGACGACCTTGCCGTTCTGGTCCAGCAGGGCCACATCGGCAAACCTGATCCGGGCAGTCTCCGGGCTGGCGGTGTTGGTCGTCATGTCGTGCCCGGTGTGCTCGTCCATCGAGTGAGCCAGCGCCTGGTCGATACCGAAGACCAACAGGCAGAACGTCAGCAGGCCGCGATGCGCGAATCGGTCCATGTCAGTTTCCTCTTGGTGGTGTATCGCCACTTCTCGACAAATCGACCGGAGCAATCCGCATGCCACAATAAAATACGTTATTAATCAGCTTGTTATAGTCACGACTGGATGAATCGGGGGGGATATTCCCCACCCAGTCCCCCCACTTTTTCGCCGGGGCCACCATTCCCCACTATTGGGGAAAATTCCCCGGGCTTTCGATCACAGCGGCGAATCCGCGGGCAGCCCCTGCAAACGCCGATACTGGTTCAGCACGCTGGGCACATAACGCTGGGTTTCGGCGAACGGCGGGACCACGTTGCCCCGGCTGAGCACCGCTTGCGGGCCGGCGTTATAGGCCGCCACGGCGAGGCGGATATCGTTGTCGAACATCGTCATCAGGCGCTTGAGATAGCGGGCGCCGCCCTGGATGTTGGCCTTGGGGTCGTAAACATTGGTCACACCCATTTCGCGGGCGGTGGCGGGCATCAACTGCATCAGCCCGCGAGCGCCCTTGGGTGAGGTGGCGCGGGCGTTGTAGCGCGATTCGGTCTTGATCACTGCGTGAATCAGCGCCGCCGGCAGTTCGTTGGCCGTGGCCGCCGCCGCCACCAGCTCGGCATAGGGTTGCGCGGCGATCATCTGCGGTTGCTGATCGAGGCTGACCACCGCCGCATCGGGCTCACGAATCACCCGTTCATAGTGGCGTCCGGGGCGGTGGACATTGGACAGAACGTAGCTGCCATTGGCGTCCACGGAAACAAAAACATCGGCCTGTGCGGCGCCTGCCAGCACAAGAAGACCCAGCAATCCGGTGGTGAGTGTTTTCATTGTTATACCTCCCCTTCCGGCCCCGAAAATTGGGGGTATTGCCCCAATGGCCAGTCGTGCACCAGCCATACGCAAGCACTGTGCCGTAAGCGAAAAGGCCCGTAGTACGGGGGAGTCGCCAGCATCAGCAATCGTGAGCATGGCAATTGCATGGAGTTATCTGGCTACTCTGCCGCCGACTGTGTGAGGTCATCATGAATCAGCGACTGCGTTATGCCAGGCGAACCCAAAGCGGGTTCACCTTGCTCGAACTGTTGGTGGTGCTGGTGGTACTGGGGTTGTTGGCCGGCCTCGTGGCGCCGAAGTATTTCGCCCAACTTGGCCGTTCCGAAGTGAAAGTGGCCAAGGCGCAAATAGAAGGCTTGAGCAAAGCCCTGGACCTTTACCGCCTGGAGGTCGGCCATTACCCATCGACCGAACAGGGTTTGCAGGCACTGGTCACCGCCCCCGCCGACGAACCGCGCTGGACCGGCCCGTACCTGCAGAAAAAGCTCCCGCAAGACCCCTGGGGCCGCAACTACAGCTATCGCTATCCCGGTGAAAACAGCGAGTACGACCTGTTGTCCATGGGCAAGGACGGGCAGCCCGGTGGCGAAGGCGAGAACGCCGAAGTCACCAACTGGAACTGACGGGAATGGCGACCATGCGCTTTCATCTCAAGGCCGTCGGCAAAGCCGGTGTGGTCTCGATGACCGTCGAGGCACCGGGGCACAGCGAAGCCAGGCGCATCGCCGAGGACCAGGGCCTGCGGGTGGTCAGCCTGCACGCCGAGCGACATTGGCGCGCGTTGCGCCTGCACAGGCGCGAGACGTTCAACCTGGTGTTGTTCAGCCAGGAACTGACCACCTTGCTCAATGCCGGCCTGCCGTTGATCGATGCGCTGGAAAGCCTGGCGGAAAAGGAAAACGCGCCACAGGCCCGCAAAACCTTGAACGAACTGGTCCGCCTGCTGTACGAGGGCAAATCGTTTTCCCAGGCCCTGAGCCAGCTGGCGGCGGTTTTCCCGCCGCTGTATGTAGCGCTCGTGCAGTCCAGCGAGAAGACTGGCGCCGTGGGCGATGCCCTGGGCCGCTATGTGAGCTATCGCCAGCGCATGGACGAGGTTCGCCAGAAGATCATCAGCGCTTCGATCTACCCCTTGCTGTTGCTGGTGGTGGGCGGTGGCGTGGTTTTGTTTTTGATGGGGTATGTCGTACCGCGCTTCAGCCTGGTGTTTGAAGGGCTGGGGTCGAACCTGCCATGGATGTCGCAGATCCTGATGAGCAGCGGCATGTTCCTGCACACTCACCAAGGTGAATTCTTCGGTGGCTTGCTGGCCATCATCGTCGCCCTCACCCTGCTCCAGCGCCAACCGGCCTTTCGTCGGGGGCTGGACCGCCTGATCGAAAAACTCCCCGCGGTGCACCAGCGCATCTTCATGTATGAGCTGGCGCGCTTCTACCGTTCGCTGGGGATTCTGCTGCAAGGCGGCATCCCCCTGGTCACCGCCATGGGCATGGTCCGTGGCCTGCTCAGCGTCGCCTCCCGCACGCGCCTGGACCAGGCCTGCGACCGGGTGCGCGAGGGGCAATCACTCTCTGCCGCGCTGGAACTCAATCACCTGGTGACCCCAGTGTCCCTGCGCCTGCTGCGCGCCGGCGAACAGTCCGGCAACCTCGGGCAGATGATGGAGCGCAGCGCCGACTTCTACGACGAAGAAATCAGCCGCTGGATCGAATGGTTCGTACGGCTGTTCGAACCCTTGCTCATGACCTTCATCGGCCTGTTGATCGGGGTGATCGTGATCCTGATGTACATCCCGATTTTCGAGTTGGCCTCGAGCATTCACTGACCCTCTGAAACAGGGCCTGCTATACGTCGCTTTTTCAACGTTCCAGCCGAATAAATCGGTTCGCTGAACTGTTCATCAAGTTCCTGCGGGGAAAAAAGCAGCACATTGCAATATTCATCAACGTTCCAATCTGAATAAAAAGACGGAGAACGACATGCTCATCAATAAGCTTTTACTGGCAGTAGCTATTGGCGCGGTTCTGTCGGCGTCTACCGTGTTGATTCCGGACAGCCTGTCCGGAGTTTCCAGTGCTCAGGCCAAGGATGGGGGTAGTGGCGGCGGTGGTGGTGGAAGTGGTGGTGGCGGCGGCAGTGGAGGCGGCGGCGGTGGTAGCGGTGGTGGCGGCGGCAGTGGAGGCGGCAGCGGTGGTGGTGGTGGTGGTGGCGGTAGTCACGGTGGAAGCGGCAGTGGTGGCAACAGCGGCAGCGGCCACAGTGGCGACCATGGCAGCAACAGTGGCCATGGCAGTGCCAACAGCGGTTCGAGCCACTCCGGATCGACCTCGTCCTCAGGACGCAGCGGCACCCATGATGAACCCGGGGATGACCATGGCGTCCATGCCAATGGTGAGCCTGGCGATGACCGTGGCGTTCATGCCAATGGCGAGCCCGGCGATGACCGTGGCGTCCATGCCAATGGCGAGCCCGGCGATGACCGTGGCGTCCATGCCAATGGTGAGCCCGGCGATGACCGTGGCGTTCATGCCGAGCCCGGTGATGACAAAAGGAGCTGATTTACACTGACTCCCACACAACACAAAACCCTGTGGGAGCGAGCTTGCTCGCGATGGCGGAGTGTCAGGCAACAGAAATATTGCATGACCGAATGTCATCGCGAGCAAGCTCGCTCCCACAGTGGTCAATGTACGTCAGACAATCCACCGCTCTACAACCCACCCTCAGACTGATCCAGTTCCTCGCGCAAGAACTCAACCAGCGCCTGCACCGGCCGCGAACTCTGCCGGTGTTGCGGATAGACCGCCGATAACGTCAACGGCTCCGGCCGCAAATCCTCCAGCACCTCCACCAGCCGTCCATCCTTGAGTGCCGAGCCGACAATGAACGTCGGCAAATACGTAATCCCCAACCCGGCGATCGCCGCGTCCTTGAGCACCTCGCCGTTGTTGACCCGCATCCGCCCGGTGACGTTGGCAGTCAGCGGCTTGCCCTGCCCCGCAAACCGCCATTGCACCTGGCGACCATGGCCGTACGGCAGGCAGTCGTGACCGTGCAAGTCTTCAGGCTTGAGCGGTGTGCCGCGCTCGGTCAGGTACGCGGGGCTTGCGCAGTACACCCGTTCAATGGAGGCAATGCGGCGGGCGATCAGTGTCGAGTCTTCCAGTGTGCCGATGCGCAGCGCCAGGTCGTAGCCCTCACCGAGCAAATCCACGGGACGATCACTCAAGTCCATCTCCACCGTCACGTCGCGATAGCGCTGCAAAAACACCGGCAACAGGCAGCCCAGATGCGCCAGTGCGAACGACAGCGGCGCACTCACGCGAATGGTCCCCCGTGGTTCGGTGGTCTGGCCGGCAATGCCCTGCTCCACCTGCTCGACTTCGCTGAGCAGGCGCAAGGCTGACTCGTAATAGCTCTGCCCCAGCGGCGTGACGTCCAGGCGCCGGGTCGAGCGATTGAGCAAGCGCACGCCCAGACGCTCTTCGAGTTGCATCAAGCGGCGGCTGACAAACTGCTTGGACAGCCCCAGTTGATCGGCGGCCGCCGTGAAGCTGCCGGAGTCCATGACCTGGCAAAAAATACGCATATCTTCGAAGGGGTTCATTGTCACTTCCCGGTTGACAGTCAAACACTTTATAGCCGCTTTTTCCCTTCCAGGCATCCTATTAATCTGTGTTCACGGTGTTGCTCAAGCCTGAACCACAGAGCTGGCAGCGACCTCATCCCAAGACGCTCAACGCCATCGGTTAAAAAGGATTTACCCATGAACCTCGTCCAGAAAACCCTGACTGCATCCCTCCTCGCCCTTTCCGTCGGCAACGCTTTTGCTGCTGGCAGCCCGGGTGTCGAACACAACACCCAGGCCTTCCTCGAAGCCCTCGCCGCCGGCGGTGGCAAACCGCTGGAACAACTGAGCCCGAAAGACGCCCGTGGGGTGCTGACCGGTGCCCAGGCGTCGGTGAAGGTTGACCTGTCCGGCGTGGAAGTCAGCGACAAGGCAATCAAGATTGACGGTCAGGCGATCAACCTCAAAGTGGTGCGCCCGGCCAAGGTCAAAGGTGAACTGCCGGTGTTCATGTTCTTCCACGGTGGCGGTTGGGTGCTGGGGGATTTCCCGACTCACCAGCGCCTGATTCGTGACCTGGTGGTAGGTTCCGGCGCGGTCGCGGTGTACGTCGACTACACGCCGTCGCCGGAAGCGCATTACCCGACCGCGATCAACCAGGCCTACGCCGCAACCCGCTGGGTGGCCGAACACGGCCATGAGATCGGCGTCGACGGCAAGCGCCTGGCCGTGGCCGGCAACAGCGTCGGCGGCAACATGGCGGCGGTCGTGGCCTTGATGGCCAAGGAACAAAAAACCCCGGCCCTGCGTTTTCAACTGCTGATGTGGCCGGTGACCAACGCCCGGTTCGATAGCGCGTCGTACCAGCAATTTGCCGAAGGCCACTTCCTGACGCAAAACATGATGAAGTGGTTCTGGGACAACTACACCACCGACGCCGGCGAACGTGCGCAGATTCATGCCTCGCCGCTCAACGCCAGCACCGAGCAGCTCAAAGGCCTGCCGGCCGCCCTGGTGCAGACCGCCGAGTTCGACGTGCTGCGCGACGAAGGCGAAGGTTATGCCCGCCACCTCGATGCGGCGGGTGTGCCGGTGACTTCGGTACGCTACAACGGCATGATCCACGACTTCGGCCTGCTCAATCCGCTGAGCCGGATTCCTGAAGTCAAGTCGGCGGTGCGCCAGGCTGCGCTGGAGCTCAAGACTCATTTGCAGTGAGTCCATGCCCTTCACCACACACTGGTGAAGGGCTTTTCTGTGGGAGCGAGCTTGCTCCCACAAAAAGCTCCCTTGCCACAAAAACACTCTCCACCTGCGCGACCTCATTTCTACCGGAGCATGCCCATGTCCTTTCTCTTCGGTCACCTGCTCTCCCTGAGCACCCTGCTGCTGGCCATCGACGCCCTGCTCTGGCACCTCGCGCCATTCAAGCATCGCGTCAGCCGGGTCGGCGTGCGCCTGGCGCTGTTTGTGCTGTTCAGCGCAGTGCTCATCAACGCCGGCGTCAGCCCGTTGCAGGCGCCGTTGTTTGCCGATGATCCCGTGGCGCAACTGGGGGCCACGGCACTGGGGATTCTCTGGTGGCTGTACACCGCGCGGGTGCTCACCGAAGTGATCGGTCTGGCCCTGATGCGGCGCATCGGCCACAGCGGCCGGCTGTTGCAGGATGTCATCGGCGCACTGGTGTTCCTGATTGCCGTGGTGGCCGCCGCCGGCTACGTGCTGGAGTTGCCGGTGAAAGGCTTGCTGGCGACCTCCGGTGTCGTCGCCATCGTGGTGGGCCTGGCATTGCAGAGCACCTTGAGCGACGTGTTCTCCGGCATCGTGCTCAACACCACCAAGCCGTACCAGGTCGATGACCGGGTTTCCATCGACGGCATTGAAGGCAAGGTGCTGGACATCGACTGGCGTGCCACCCACCTGCTGACCAGCGCCGGCAGCACGGCGGTGGTGCCCAACTCGGTGGCGGCCAAGGCAAAGATCGTCAACCTCAGCCGCCCGTTCAATGTGCACGGCGTGTCGATCAGCATTCTGGTGCCCAACCACATCCGCCCGCGCCGGGTACTCGATGCGCTGGACCGCACCCTTCAGGGCAGCAGCAGCCTGCTGCTCGATCCGCCGCCGAAAGCCGTGCTCAAGGAGGCCGGCGAAACCATGTCCGAATACGTGGCCAGTGGCTTCATCGCCGAATTGGGCAAAAAGGGCGAAGTGCGCAATCAACTGTTCGACCTGGCCCATCGGCACCTCGAAGCGGCAGGCATTTCCCGTCAACCCGATGGCGTGATCGAGCCGTCGACCCGTGCACGGGCCTTGCTCGATGAAGTGAAAATCTTCCGCTCCCTGAGCGCAGAGGAACGTGATCGACTGGCCCAGAACATGGTGGCGCAGCAATACGCGGCCGGTGAGGTGGTGCTGGATCTGGATGAAGTGCCAGACAGCCTGTTCGTCATCGCCACCGGCGTGGTCAGCGCCACTGTCCCCGACGGCGGCACGCAGATCGAAGCCGGGCGCATGGGGCCGAGTGAAGTCATGGGCGAACAAAGCATCCTCGCCGACACGCCGTCCCAGGCACGGTTCACCGCCATGACCTCAAGCATCATCTACCGTCTCGACAAATCCCTGACCCGCAGTTGCATGGTGCAACGACGGGAAGTCGACCGGGCGTTGAACAAGCTGCAGGCGGTGCGCCAGCAGAACAGCCGCATGGCGTTGATGGCCAAGCCGGTGGCGGTCAGGAAAGGTGGGTTTTTGAGTTGGTTGCAAAAGCGTTGATCAACGGTTCACACAAAACCTTGTAGGAGCGAGCTTGCTCGCGATAGCGGTGGATCAGCCAGCATCGATATTGAATGGCAGACCGCAATCGCGAGCAGGCTCGCTCCTACAAGTGCAGCGTACTTACTTGGCCGTGAACTTTGTGTAGCTGTTGATCAGGTTGCGATAGTTCGGCAAGCGCTCGGACAGCAGGTTGGCCAGGCCTTCCATGTCGTTGCGCCAGTCGCCTTGCAGCTCGCAGGCCACGGAGAACCAGTTCAGCAGGTGCGCACCGGCGGCCGACATGCGTGCCCAGGCCGCTTGCTGCACGGTGGTGTTGAAGGTGCCGGAAGCGTCGGTCACCACAAACACCTCAAAGCCTTCGGCAATGGCCGACAGGGTCGGGAACGCCACACACACGTCGGTTACCACACCGGCGATGATCAGTTGCTTGCGACCGGTGGCCTTGATCGCCTTGACGAAGTCTTCGTTGTCCCAGGCGTTGATCTGGCCCGGGCGTGCAATGAACGGCGCGTCCGGGAACTGCGCCTTCAGCTCCGGCACAATCGGACCGTTCGGACCGCTGTCGAAACTGGTAGTGAGGATGGTCGGCAGTTTGAAGAACTTGGCGATGTCGCCCAGCGCCAGCACGTTGTTCTTGAACTCGTTGGGCGAGAAATCCTGTACCAGCGAAATCAGACCGGTCTGGTGGTCGACCAGCAAAACCACGGCATCGTCTTTGTTCAGGCGTTTGTACGGAACGTTGCTCATTGGAAACTCCTTGATGGATGGTTGTCGCAGTCAGCGCCGACCGGTTGGGCCGGCGCTTTTTTTGAATTCGTCAGAAGGCAAAACACGAGCAGCCAAAGGCGCCCCAGAAACCGGCGAAATCGCTGACCGGCGCGTTCGACAGACGCGCCCGTTCATGACTGTGGGAATGCACCGCACACGGACCGCTGCAATGATGAACCTGGGCCTGCATTGGCGAGGTCGGACGCCAGTGGCCCGGCACCTTCACCACCGGCGACCAGTCCGGCAGTACCGGCACACTGGCCGGCCCGAGCTTCTCGAAGTCACCGGCGCCGTACACCACCTTGCCGCCGACCACGGTCAACACCGATTCGATCCACTTGATGGCCTCTTCATCGACGCTGAAAAAATCCGCGCTGAGGGCCGCGACGTCGGCCAGTTGCCCGACCTTGATCTGGCCCTTCTTGCCTTGCTCCGACGAGAACCAGGCGCTGCCGTGGGTGAACAGTTCCAGCGCCGTCAGGCGTGAAAGGCCTTCGGCGTGCAACTCCATGCCGCCGACGGTGCGACCGCTGACCATCCAGTACAACGAGGTCCACGGGTTGTAGCTCGACACCCGCGTCGCGTCGGTACCGGCGCCCACCGGTACGCCCTCGGCCAGCATGCGTTTGATCGGTGGCGTGGCTTCGGCCGCTTTCGCGCCGTAACGCTCGACGAAATATTCCCCCTGGAACGCCATGCGATCCTGGATCGCAATGCCGCCACCCAGCGCCCTCACCCGCTCGATGTTCTGCGGGGTGATGGTTTCGGCGTGGTCGAAAAACCATGGCAGGCCATTGAACGGAATGTCGCGGTTGACCTTCTCGAACACATCGAGCATGCGGCTGATGGATTCGTTGTAGGTGGCGTGCAAACGGAACGGCCAGCGTTGCTCGACCAGATGGCGCACCACCGGTTCCAGCTCGGCTTCCATGGTTTGCGGCAGGTCCGGGCGCGGTTCGAGGAAGTCTTCGAAGTCCGCCGCCGAGAACACCAGCATTTCCCCGGCGCCGTTGTGCCGCAGGAAATCGTCGCCCTGGTGCAGCTTCACGCTGCCGGTCCAGTTCTTGAAGTCGGTCAACTCTTCCTTGGGCTTCTGGGTGAACAGGTTGTAGGCGATGCGCACGGTCAGTTGCTCGTCTTTCGCCAACTGCTCGATCACCTGGTAATCGTCCGGGTAATTCTGGAAACCGCCGCCGGCATCGATGGCGCTGGTCAGGCCCAGGCGATTGAGTTCACGCATGAACTGACGGGTCGAGTTGACCTGATACTCCAGCGGCAGCTTCGGCCCCTTGGCCAGGGTCGAATACAGAATCATCGCGTTGGGCCGCGCCACCAGCATGCCGGTCGGCTCGCCGTTGGCGTCACGCACGATCTCGCCACCCGGCGGGTTCGGCGTGTCGCGGGTGTAGCCGGCGACACGCAACGCGGCACGGTTGAGCAAGGCGCGGTCATACAGGTGCAGCACGAACACCGGCGTGTCCGGTGCCGCCTGATTGAGCTCCGCCAGGGTCGGCATGCGCTTTTCGGCAAACTGGAATTCGTTCCAGCCACCGACCACCCGCACCCACTGCGGCGTCGGCGTGCGGTCAGCCTGATCCTTGAGCATGCGCAAGGCATCGGCCAGGGACGGCACGCCTTCCCAGCGCAGTTCCAGGTTGTAGTTCAAGCCGCCACGGATCAGGTGCAAGTGCGAGTCGTTGAGCCCGGGGATCACGCAGCGGCCCTTGAGGTCGATCACTTGGGTGCCGGAACCCCGCAGGGCCATGGCTTCGGCATCGCTGCCGACCGCCACAAAACGCCCGTCGCTGATCGCCACGGCGCTGGCGAGCGGTTTTTCGCGGTCAACGGTATGGAATTGACCATTGAACAGAATCAGATCGGCGTTCATCACGGTTCCTCGTGCAATGTTGAGGGAGACAGCCAGGGCGCGAACAGACGCGTCGCCATGGGCATGAAGATGTAAACCACCGACAACACGATGGTCAGGGTGATCAGGAAGGTGGCCACCACGTAATTGGAGAGCAAGGCGTTGAGCTGTAGCAGCGGCCCCCAGAGCAGCGGCACCAGCAAGGTGTGCGGCAGGATTACCAGCAGCGTCACCACGGCCTGCTTCCAGCGCGGCGGTGGCGTACCGGCCTCGGCCTGGGGCGAGAACCAGAACTCGTTGACCGGATTGACTTCGGTCTGGTCGCCATCGGCGAGCATCGGCGCGGCTTCGTTGACCAGTTGTTGGCGCTGCGGTGAGTCGAGCCAGTTCTGCATCGCCTCGGTCGAGCAAAAGCGCAGCACGCAGGTGTAGGTGTCCAGGCCGGCATTCTTGCCACGTACCACATCCACGCCCAGGTGCCCGACGTTCTGCGCGGCCACCTTGACGATGTTGCGCAGCCAGGCTTCATAAGGCACTTCGAAACCGGCCTTGACCCGGTGCTTGACGATCAGGGTCACCACCTCATCAGGCCCGGGACTTGCCGGCTCACGGCGATTGGATTCAGACATAACGCAAGGCTCCGGCGAAACGGACATTGAGCGCCAGCCGTCCCGGCCCGGCGATGAAAATGCTGGTGAACACGATCAGCAACAGCCAGCCGAACTGGCCCTCGAAGAGCGTCCACTGCGGATGCACGACCAACATCGACACCCACAGCAGAAACAGAATAGGAAAACACGCCAGACGCGCCAGCAACCCGGCGACGATCAGCAGCGGGCACACCACCTCGGCGAAAATCGCCAGCAGCAGCGTCAGGTTCGCGCCCAGCTGGAAAGGGTCTTCGATGTTTTGCAGCTCGGCGCTGTAGTGCAGCAGCTTGGGCAAACCATGCACCCACAACAGGAACAAACTGCCGCTGACCCGCAGGAACAGCAGCCCCCAGTCTTGCGCCCGATCATCGCGTCGCGAAGCGTCCATGGCCTACCCGCACAAATGAAAAACCACCGGCGTCGATGCGCCGGGACTGGATTTGATAGTGCCGGGACGGGGGGAGGAAAAATTGAATGTACGTGCTCTGTTTGCGGGAAGACCGAGAGTGGCCAAACGGCATGGAACCCTGTGGGAGCTTGCTCGCGATTGCGGTGGGTCAGTCGACATCCATGCTGAATGTGATGCAGCCATCGCGAGCAAGCTCCCACAGGGTTACTCGTTGCTTGCGGTTACTCGGTTAGCCTTGCGGATCGAGATTATCCAGCGCGCGATTCACCGCCAACTCGCCCAACATGATGATCTGCGCAATGCCCAGCAGCGCATTGCGATGAGGACTTTGCAGAAACCCCGCAAGGTCACTGGCCATGATACTGGCCGAGGCCAGGGATTCGCAGGCGTGGGCCAGTAGCGTTTCGGTATTGATGTCGGGGGCGATGACAAACATCGTGCTGGGTTTGTGCGATGGAGCCGGGTCTTTTGCGGGGTTCAGGTAGTGATCCAGCGCGCGGTCGGCGGCCTCGTGGAGCTTTCTGGAATCAAGCGAATCATAGGGGGAAACGTCGTCGGATTGCGGGGGATTGGGGGTTGGTTTGCACATGGTCAAGCTCCTTGATCAATGGAGCCGCCACAGGTCGCTGCTAAACGAATTGGGTGGCGGCTGTACGCGGGTTAGCAGACCAGGGATCAAGGAACCCGGCGCACCGAAGTGCCCCACGCACAGCCACCAAATTGCAGACCGAAATGATCTTGAGGTGACACTGGCGAGCCTTGAAATTTACCGAGCTGCTAAACCCGATCGCTGCATAGACAGCGACACGGAGAACGTTAGAGATCATGACCAAGACTCACAAGCCGGCGGATTCTGGCGTAGTTGTAGGCAACGACGCAAGGCGGTGTGGCTTTCAGGAATAGAGGCTGACGGCTTTTAAACGGGGCTGTCAGAACGCTGCATATTCCTTGTGGGAGCGAGCCTGCTCGCGAAGGCGGCATTACATCCGGCATTGATGTTGACTGATCCACCGCTATCGCGAGCAGGCTCGCTCCTACAGTTGGGCTGGGTACATTCGAAAGAAATTGGTCGGCTGGCAGGCCGCCATCGCGAGCAAGCTCGCTCCTACAGTGGATCAGCGTATGTCTGTGAGAGATTGGTTGGCTGGCAGGCCGCCATCGCGAGCAAGCTCGCTCCCACAGAAAGGCAAAGGCAGAGCAGCGTACACCGCGCCGCTTCTCACCACTCATCAGGCCGAGCGTTAGCTCGCCTGCAGCTCTTGATCTTGATCCACCCGCCCCCTCGGAAGGCTGAGTGGAGGTGTTCATCCGGGGATTGGCGCGCAGCGCCGTTCGACGCAGTCGAACTCATTGCATGTAGGTCGAAGCGAAGCCGACCGGAGGGCAATGCCCCCGGATGAATACCGCAGCGAAGGAACGCCGAGCCTCAGCGAGGGGCCGTACGTAAGGGGCGAGACCTTTTGGTTCCTTTTGGGGCGTTTGCCAAAAGGGACTCGCCGTAAGGGCGAAACCGCCAGCCGCCGTTACCGCAGAAACGGATATGTACTCAGTCAGGAGGGAATATCCAAAGCCACAGACATGAACTCACCGATCCGCGACCGCAACCACCGCTCCGCCGGATCATTGTCATGCACCCCACTCCAGGCCATCGACAACTGCGCCGCCTCGATCTCGAACGGCGGATCCTCGGCCCGCAACCCACACCCCTCAACCAACGCACACGCCGCATAATCGGGCACGGTGGCAATCATCTCGGTCCCGGCGAGCAACGCCCGCAACCCACTGAACTGCGGCACCCCCAGCACCACACGACGACTACGCCCGACCTTCGCCAGATCCAGGTCGATATTGCCGCTCAAGTCCCCCGAGAACGACACCATCGCATGGGGCCGCTCGCAGTACTCATCCAGGGTCAGCGTCCCCGGCCGGGTGTCGCCGCGCAGCACTTTGCAGGGAATATCGCGCAGCTTCTTGCGCTTGGCATTGGCCGGCAGATCCGTGGTGTAACTCACGCCCACCGAGATCTCTCCCGACGCCAGCAGCGCCGGCATCAACAGATAATTGGCCCGCCGCACGACCACGACAATCCCCGGCGCCTCTTCCTGCAATTGACGCAGCAATGGCGGAAACAAACCGAACTCGGCATCGTCCGACAGCCCGACGCGGAACACATCGCAACTGGTCGCCGGATCGAACTCCTTGGCCCGGCTGACCGCGCCGGAAATGGTATCCATGGCCGGTTGCAGTTCCTTGAGAATCGCCAGCGCCCGCGCCGTCGGTTCCATGCCGCGACCGTTGCGCAGCAACAAGGGGTCGTCGAACAGATCCCGCAGACGCCCCAGCGCGGCGCTCACCGCCGGTTGGCCCATGAACAGTTTTTCCGCGACACGGGTCAGGTTCTTTTCGAACATCAAGGCTTCGAAAATCACCAGCAGGTTCATGTCGACGCGACGCAGATCGTTACGGTTCATTGGCACGGGTTCCTTGTGTGTTCGGCCAGGCGCGAATGCCGTCGACTTTACTCGATCAACGGCACGTTTGCCGCTCGTTTGTACGGCCCGTACTCCACCGGCACCCACTGGAAATGCTTGTCTTCGGCGGTGATATGACCAATGCCGGGGAATGGCAGGTGCGCCGCCGTCACCCAGGTCTTGCTGGCGGCAGCGGCACTGAACACCTGGTTGCGGCTTTTGATCGCATGCTGGCTGTCGACGTCGAAACCGATCGACACCTCAGGATGCAAGAACTGCACGGCGAGGTTGTGCACCAGGTCGCCCATGAACAGGATGCTTTGCCCTTGAGACGTGAAACGGTACGTGGTGCTCCCCGGCGTGTGCCCGGCTTCCAGTTGCGCCTCGACCACACCCGGCAGCGGTGACTGGCCGGGGGTGAAGGTCTTGAAACGGCCAGCGGCAACGTAAGGCGCGGTGGAGTCCTGGGCGACCTTGAAGAAGCCCTTGGCCGCTTCCGGTGCCTTGGCCAATGCCTGCGGATCGAGCCAGTAGTCAGCCTCGGCCTTGGCGGCATACACCGTGGCGTTGGCGAACACCGGTTGCTGTTGGCCGTCCACCAGGCCGCAGACGTGATCCAGGTGCAGGTGGGTGATCAGGATGGCGTCCACCTGTTCCGGTTTGTAGCCGGCCGCTTGCAGGTTGGCCGGCAGTTGGCCGGCGGTAGGACCGATGCACTGCCCTGCCCCGGTGTCGATCAGGACAAGCTGTTTACCAGTGTTGACCAGAAAGGCGTTGAAGGCGGTCTGTACCCCCGGGGTTTCAATCGAACGACGGGCCAGCAGAGCGCGGATCTGGCCCTGGCTCATGCCCTGCAATAGCTTGGGCGACAGATCGTTGTAGCCGTCGAACAGCGCCGTCACCTCGTAATCCCCCAGCGCCAGGCGGAAGTAACCGGGTACTTGTGTGCCAACCTGCGCGGGCGCCTGAGCCTGTGCACCGGCGCAGATCAGAACCAGGCCGATGGCGCCGAGCGTTCCCTGCAATGTCCGTTTCATCTGTTTACCTTTTTCAGGCCAAGCGGCGGTCCGTTATAGCCCGCTCCATTGTGCGCATCTTGTGCCAATCGCCATTGCCGGCACTTGCAACGATGTGCTGTGTTCACACCCTCGGGCATGGAATTAACAACGTTTAACTCGTCAGCCATAGCGGGCGCCTCCAACAATGAAGCCCTCAGCGCAGAACAGTTTTTTTCCAGAGTAACGGTGCTGATCGCTCGAACCGGGCGCCAGCGCTTTTCCTCCCCGACCGGACAATGGCCATGGCTTACCCACAGCAAACCACCGCCCGCGCACCTGCCAGCGAACCTCGCAAGACCCACACCGGCGGCCTCAGCCCGCAACGCGAAAAACTGGTTAAACAACTGATCCTCGAACGTCTGGGCGACAGCCTGGAGGTCACTGAACTGGCACAGGCCTGCGCCCTCTCGCGCAGTCATTTCTCCCGTGCATTCAAGTGCAGCACCGGCCTCTCGCCACAGGACTGGATTCGCCAGCAGCGCATTGCCCTGGCCAAGCAATTGATCCAGTACACTGGCCTGAGCCTCACGCAGATCAGCCTCGAATGCGGCTTCTGCGATCAGGCGCACTTCTGCCACATATTCACCCGCAGCGAAGGCATCAATCCGTTTGCCTGGCGCTGCCAGGTGGTGCATGGCCTTAAAAGCAAAAGATCGCAGCCTTCGGGCATGCACGCTAGCGTGTAGGCGCTGGCGAAGCCTGCGATCTTTCAGTCACACATCAACCCTTGAGGAACGCCAACAGGTCAGCGTTGAGCTGATCCTTATGCGTGTCCGTCAAACCGTGAGGGGCGCCCGGGTAAATCTTCAGGGTCGAGCCCTTCACCAGTCTGGCGGAGGAGACGCCCGCCGCTTCGTACGGCACGACCTGATCCGCGTCGCCATGCACCACCAGGGTCGGCACGTCGAACTTCTTCAAGTCTTCAGTGAAGTCGGTTTCCGAGAATGCCTTGATGCAGTCATAGGCGCTCTTGTGGCCGGCCATCATGCCCTGCATCCAGAACCAGTCGATCATGCCCTGGGACGGTTTCGCGCCGGGTTTGTTGAAGCCGAAGAACGGTCCGCCGGCGAGGTCGATGTACAGCTGCGAACGGTCGGCCAGCGAGGCCTGGCGGATGCCGTCGAACACTTCCAGCGGCAGGCCGCCGGGATTGGCTTCGGTCTTGAGCATCAGTGGCGGCACCGCGGAAATCAGTCCGGCCTTGGCCACGCGGCCGGTGCCGTGGCGACCGATGTAGCGCGCCACTTCGCCACCACCAGTGGAGAAGCCGAACAGCACGGCGTTTTGCAGATCGAGCAGCTCGATCAACTGCGCCAGATCGTCGGCGTAATGGTCCATGTCATTGCCCGACCACGGCTGACTGGAGCGCCCATGACCGCGTCGGTCGTGGGCGATGACCCGGTAGCCCTTGGAAGCCAGGAAAATCATCTGCGATTCCCAGCTGTCAGCGTTCAGCGGCCAGCCATGACTGAAGACAACCGGCTGACCGGTACCCCAGTCCTTGTAGTAGATCTCGACGCCGTCGCGGGTAGTGAAGGTGCTCATGGGTGATGCCTCCTTAACGAGGGTTGGGGGGTGAATCAAACCGGTGACGGCTTCATGCGGTCCGCCAGGCGCGCCACCCGCTCGCCCAGGTGCGCGGCGGTGCAGCGATCCTCGGGCGGCGGGGCATCGTCGGGGGATTGCTCGACATTCGACTGGGCCATGGCGCCCAGCGAGCTGCCCAGGCGATTGAGCTGGCCGTTGAACGCGCCGGTGCTGGAGCGTGCCGGCAGCAGGTCGAGGCCGACCCAGATCATCGAGTGCTGGGCGGCGAACACCGCCATTTGCAGCAAGGTGTTGAGCTTGTCGCCGCACAGGCTGCCGGAATTGGTGAAGCCCGCCGCGAGCTTGTCGCGCCAGGGTTGGGTCAGGTAGAACGCCGACGTGGCCTCCATGAACGCCTTGAAGGCCGCCGAGGCACTGCCCATGTAGGTCGGCGCGCCGAAGATGATGGCGTCGGCGCGGTGCAGCCGCGCCCAGTGCTCGTCCACTTCCTCGACCGGGATCAACCGGCAGGTGCTGCCCAGGTGCCGTTCCACGCCCGCGGCCACGGCTTCGGCCATGACCCGGGTATGCCCGTAGCCACTGTGATAGACCACCACCACGTTGCTCATTCAGGTGTCCTAGTGATGAGTTGATCTCCCTTGTAGGAGCGAGCCTGCTCGCGATGGTGTGTCAGCCACATTGGTGTCGACTGATACTCCATCGCGAGCAGGCTCGCTCCTACAGGACCAGAGTTTTGGCGTAGACCGGACGCACGACGAGTTAAACGTTGTTAATTTTTCTTGGCGCGCAAAAAGCCCCGGCAAGTCCTGCCCATCTGTCGCAGCCAATGTTTTCGGGACCGACAGCCGCTGCCTGATACGCTAGAGTCATTGCCTGCCCCTTCAGTCACTCAGGCGGCGCATTGCGCTCCGTAAAAAACCTGAGGAATATGCTCGAAAACCGCGTACTAGACGGATGCAGCAGGAGCGACTCGTTGACCCTTTCCCCCGAACAGGCTGTGCATTTCGGCCCCTACCGGGTCTACCCCGGACAACGCCTGGTGATGGAGGCCGACCAGCCTTTACGCCTGGGGCGGCGTGCCATGGACATCCTGTTGATCCTGCTCGAGCACGCCGGCAACGTGGTCAGCAAGCAGCAACTGATCGCCCGGGTCTGGCCCAACAGCGTGGTCGAAGACATCAACCTGCGGGTGCACATGGCCGCGTTGCGCAAGGCGCTCGGCGACGGTCAGGCCGGCCAGCGCTACATCGTCACCGTGGCCCAGCGCGGGTACAGCTTCGTCGCACCGCACTCACTGGAGCAGGCCGAGCAACCGCCAGCGGCCGTGATTTGCGCACCGAACCGGCATAACCTGCCTGTGCGCCACACGCGCATGATCGGCCGGCAGACGCTGGTCGACAATCTGGTGGTGCAACTGCCACACCAGCGCTTCATCACCCTCGTCGGTCCCGGCGGCATCGGCAAGACCACCGTGGCCTTGCGGGTCGCCGAACAAATGATCGGTCGCTACCGGGACGGCATTCGCCTGCTGGACCTGGCCCCGATCAACTGCCCGCTGATGATCGACGGCCACCTGGCGACATTGCTCGAACTGGCCCTGCACGACGACGCCCCCCTGAGCGGTCTTGCCGACTGTCTGCGCGACAGGCAAATGCTGTTGGTCATCGACAACTGCGAACACCTGGTCGACGCCATCGCCCTGCTCTGCGAAAACATTCTGCGCAGTGCACCGCACGTGCACATCCTGGCCACCAGCCGCGAGAGCCTGCGGGCCGAAGGGGAATTCGTTCAGCGTCTGGAGTCGCTCGACTGCCCGCCGCCCATCGCCGTCCTCGACCGCGCCCAGGCCATGACCTTTTCCGCCCTGCAACTGTTTGTCGAGCGGGCCATGGCCAGTCATGACAGTTTTGAACTGACGGATGATGAACTGCCGCTGTTGATCGACATCTGCCACCGACTGGACGGCATTCCACTGGCCATCGAACTGGCAGCGGCGCAAGTGGGCAACTTCGGATTGCCCGGCCTGCTGGCGCAGTTGCAAAGCAGCTTCCGGGTGTTGACCCAGCCCTGCCAGACGCCGCTGGCACGCCATCAGACGTTGCGCGCGACACTGGACTGGAGCTTCGAACTGCTTAATGCCTGCGAAAAGACCTGCCTGCGCCGACTCAGTGTGTTTCGCGGCAGCTTCACCCTGGAGTCGGCAGCGGCGGTGATCGTCGGCGAACACATCGAACCCCGCGAAGTGTTCGGCTCGATCACCCAACTGGTCGCCAAGTCCCTGCTGAACGTGGAGGTGGGCGACGAGGATGTTTACTACAGCCTGCTCGACACCACCCGCGGCTATGCCCTGGAAAAACTTGCGCAAACCACCGACCTGCCCGGCACTCGGGAGCGCCATGCCGAGCGTTGCCTGACGCTGATGCAACAGGCGCAGGACGACTGGGAGAGAACCTCGACCGGCCTGTGGCTCGAACGTTATGGCCGGGCCCTGGAGGACATCCGCGCGACCCTCGATTGGGGTTTGCACGCGCAAGGGCCGCAGGCGCTGGCTGTACGTCTGGCCGCGACGTCTACGCCCCTGTGGCAGGAGTTGTCACTGCTCAAGGAACACGGCGGTTATGTGCGCAAGGCGCTGGCCTTGCTCGAGCAGTCGGCCGAGCCTTGCCCGCGCTTGCAGATGGCCCTCAAGCTGGCTCTGGGCAATGCCTGTTACCACGCTCATGGCGCCAGCACCGAAACCATTGGTGCTTTTGTCAGCGCCAGAACCCTGGCCAGCCGACTCAACGATGTGGCCGGTCAATTGCGGGCGATTTCCGGACACCTGGCGGTCAATCTCAGCGGCGGCCAATACCAGATGGCCCTGGAACAGAGCCGGCAATTCGATCAACTGGGGCTGCATGACGACGCCCTGATGTCCCTGAGCATGCATCGATTGCGAGTGCTCGCCCTGCACTTCTGCGGCGACCAGCGACAGGCCGGGGAGCATGCCGAACAGGTGCTGCAACGCATGGCCCACAGCGGTCATCTCAACCGGTTCACCCATGGCTTCGGCGTGCAATACGACCAGAGCGTCGCGGCGTTGACCATCCACGCACGCATCCTCTGGCTGCAAGGCCTACCGGAACAGGCCTGGCGCGCAGCCCGACAGGCGCTGGACATCGCGCTGCAGATCAACCACGGCACGTCGATCTGCTACACCCTGGCGCTCGCCGGCTGCCTGATCGCCCACTACAACGGCGACACCCGCAGCGCCCGCGAGCTCCTGCGCCTGCTACTGCAACAGACGCAGAAACACTCGGTCCTGCTGTTCCATGGCTGGGCACAACACTACGCGCGGGTGATCGGCGGCACCGATGTTCGGCCATCCAGCCGCAAGCGTGTCGGTTTGATCAAGGACATCATGGTCACGCTGGATTCGACCTGTGTCGACGATGAACTGCTCGAACGTGCGCAAAGCGGTGTTTCGGACTGGAGCACGGCAGAAATTCTGCGGGCCAGGGCCAGGACGTTGCTGGCAACCGATTGCCCGCTCAACGCCGCGACGGCCGAAACCGTGCTGCTCAAGGCACTCAACGTGGCAAAGGCCCAGGGTGCGCTGGCCTGGGAGCTGCGTAGCGCCACGTCACTGGCGCAGTTGTGGCAGCGTCAGGGCCACAGCCAAAGGGCGTATGACCTGCTGGCACCGGTCTACCAGCGCTACACCGAAGGTTTCGCCACGCCCGACTTGATGACCGTTCGCCGGCTACTCGACGAGTTGCAATGCCACCTGCCCGCCTGAAGGCCAGCACGTCTGAGTGACGTAACCGGCATAACGAATTTCGAGGGCGCGCAACTCACCACTGAGCTCGAGTTTTTCCAGTGCGTAAGTGCGGGTGGTGTTGAGGAAGCGGTAGCGGGTCACACCGCCGCCCTGCTCCTGGGACAGCAGTGACTTGAGTGTGAGGTTGTCCAGCACCTCGATCAGGGCGGCGACCGGCAACGCGTCGCAGCTGATCACGCCGATCGCTGCGTCCTGGGTAAAGGCCATCTTGAACACCGCCAGGCGCTGTAACACGGTTTGCTCCACGGCAGTCAAACGTTCGTAGCTCCAGTCCAGCGCTGCCTTGAGCGTCTGGTGCCGGGGCACGGCCGTGCGGCGGCCCTGGGACAGCAGCTGAAAACAGTTATCGAGTTGCGCTTGCAACCCCACCAGCGCCAGCGCATCGATTTGCGCCGCCGCCAATTCAATCGCCAGCGGCAGGCCGTCGAGGCGCCGGCAGATTTCCCGTACGGTCTTGAGGTCTTGCTCGCGCAGGGTGAAGCCTTGCTGACGAGCCCGGGCACGGCTGACGAACAACTGCACCGCCGAATAGCCCATGACCTCGGCGACACTGCGCAGCGCTGAAGCCGGCGGCACCGCCAGCGGTGGCAGGCGCAATACGGTTTCACCCGCCGCCTTGAGGGGCTCGCGGCTGGTGGCGAGGATCGACAATCGCGGCAGCGAAGCCAGCAGCGTTTCGATCAACGTCCGGCAGCGTTCGAGCAGGTGTTCGCAGTTGTCCAGGACCAACAAGGCATGCCGCTGCGCCAGCGCCTCCAGCGTGGTGCCGACCTCCAGCCCAAGGGTTCGTGTGAGGTGATCGGTCACTTGCGCCGGGTCATCGATCGCCGCCAGGTCCACCAGCCACACGCCGTGCCGATAGTGCTGCAACAACAGTTCGGCCACGCGCAGCGCCACGGTGGTCTTGCCGATCCCGCAAGGCCCGACCAGGGTCATGAATCGCCGCACCGGCAGCTGCCGCACCAGGCTGCCGACAATTGCATCGCGCCCGGTGATCGGAGTGAGCCGCGCCGGCAGGTTGTGCAGGGGCTTTTTTACGGTCTCGCTCGGGAACGCTACAGGCTGCGGCAAATGCTGTACCGGGGCGACAAAACTGTAGCCGCGCTGGGGAATGTTGACGATGTAGCACTGTCCGTTCTGCCCGTCGCCCAGGGCTCGGCGCAGGGCGGCAATGTGTACCCGCAGGTTGATTTCTTCGACCACGGAGCGCGGCCAGACCTGTGCAATCAACTCTTCCTTGCTGACCACCGAACCGGCGTGTTCGACCAGCACCTGCAACACGTCAAGGGCGCGGCCGCCCAGACGCAGCGGTCGATCGCCCTCCAGCACCAGTCGCTGACTGAGGTGCAAAGCGTAGGGTCCGAATTGCAGCACCGCTTCGCTGTTTATATCTCTGAGGCTGTTCATGCGCTGTCACCCGCTGGAAGCCTGGCTCGGTACGTGAGTCCATCCCAGGCTCCGCACCTTCCTTGCAATGAGTTCACCGGTATCTTGGCAGGCCTCGGTAACGGTACAACTGCCATGGGGGGAGCGTCACGGCCATTGCGGTGCGCATGACGGACACGCGCGTTAGCTGAACTGCTCGCGGTATTGGGTCGGGGTCAGGCCAAGCTTTTCACTGAACAGAAAACGCATGTGCCGCACGCTGCCGAAGCCGCTTTTGAAGGCCACGGTCTTGAGCGGCAATTCGGTGGTCTCCAGCAGGTTCCTGGCACAATCGATGCGTGCGCTTTGCAGAAATTCCATCGGCGTCATGCTCACTTCCCGGGCGAACACCCTGGCGAAATGGCGCGGGCTCATGTTGGCCAGACCGGCCATGCGCTCGATGCTGTAGGTTTCATCGAGATGCTCGAGCACATGGTTCTGCACCCGGGTAATCGCCGTTTCGTGGGGAGCCACCGCCGCCATCAACGGGCTGAACTGCGCCTGCCCGCCCTGGCGTTTCATCACCACCAGCAACACTTTGGCCACGTCCTGGGCGACTTTTTTGCCGTGGTCCTGGGCCACCACTGACAAGGCCAGGTCGATCCCGGCGGTGACGCCACCGGACGTGATCAGGTTGCGGTCCTGGACGAAGATCCGGTCGGTCTCGACGGTCGCCTTCGGAAAGCCCTTGATCAGCCGCTCGGTGTAGTGCCAGTGGGTGGTGACACGATAGCCGTCGAGCAAGCCCGCATGCCCCAGCACGAACGCCCCGGTGCAGATCGAGCCATAAGCGGCGGACCGGCTGATGTTGTGCCTGAGCCAGTCGAGCAATGGCGGATGCCGTTCGTTGTAGGCACCGGGACCACCGGGCACCAATAGCAAATCAAAACCCTCGCAGGCCTGATCGATGTGCAGGTCGGCGTGCACGCTCACCCCGTTGGACGCCCGCAGTGCGCCGGGCTCGGTGCCGATGGTCGACAGCACATAGTGATCGTCGGGTTTCAGATAGCGATTGGCGATGGAAAACACTTCCATGGGCCCGGCCATGTCGAGCAGGAGAAAGTCGGGAAACAGCACCATTGCCACGGTTTTCATGGATTGGAATTCACTGGGATCAAATAAGGTCGGTCCGCCAAACACCGGGCCCTTGTGGGAGCGAGCCTGCTCGCGAATGAGGTGTATCAGCCAACGTTGATAGCGACTGACACTACGCCTTCGCGAGCAGGCTCGCTCCCACAGGGTCTGCGCCCGGCATCAGGGAGTGCTGTGCATTATGGCCAAGTACGACGTAGAGGTTGGAAAATAATAGCTGATTCGCCCTCATAAACTGTCAACCTGGCCGAGACAGTATTTCAGTTTCTACCTACTTATTGCATCAATCAGTAACCATTAACCTTCTCCTCACTCGGACGAATTCACGTCCCCACAGGAGATTTCATCATGCTGACTCTTCGCAAAGCCTCGGATCGTGGCCTGGCCAATCACGGCTGGTTGAAGTCGTTCCATACCTTTTCCTTCGCCAACTATCGCAACCCGAAAGAGCAGGGTTTTTCCGACCTGTTGGTGATCAACGACGACCGCGTCGCCGCCGGCAAAGGCTTCGGCCAGCACCCGCACCGCGACATGGAGATTTTCTCCTATGTGCTTGAAGGTGCCCTGGAACACAAGGACACCCTGGGCACCGGTTCGGTGATCCGCCCCGGCGACGTGCAACTGATGAGCGCGGGCAGCGGCGTGGCCCACAGTGAGTTCAACCACTCCAGCACCCGGCCGGTGCACTTTCTGCAGATCTGGATCGTGCCCGACGTCAGCGGCGCCAAACCGCGTTATCAGCAAGAGCATTTCAGCACCCAGAAGAAACGCGGCCGCCTGCAACTGATCATCTCGCCGGACGGCGCCAAGGGTTCGCTCAAGGTGCGTCAGGATGCACGGGTGTATGCCGGCCTGATCGACGGCAAGGAAAGCGCCACCCTGGAACTCGCCGCCAACCGCTACGCCTATGTGCACGTGGCCCGGGGCAGCGTCGAACTCAACGGTGTGTTGTTGCAGGAAGGCGACGGTGTGCGGGTTCGTGATGAACAGGCGCTGACCTTGAGCAACGGCGTGGATGCTGAAGTATTGGTCTTCGACTTGCGCCCACAGGAACTGCCGCAAATGCCATGACAAAACCCTGTAGGAGCGAGCCTGCTCGCGATGCGCTGGGTCATTCAACAGTGATGTCGTCTGACACTCCGCCATCGCGAGCAGGCTCGCTCCTACAGGTTATTCACCAGTCCCGGCGAACCCCGCGACAATCTCATCGATCACCGCCCGGACCCTGGCCGTATGCCGCAGGTCCGCGTGGGTCACCAGCCAGATGTCATAAGGCATTGGCCGCGAGCGCTCCGGCCACAACCTGACCAGCCCCTCCTTCTCCCCGATGTACACCGGAATCTCTCCGACCCCGATCCCCGCCGCAATCGACCGACGCACCAGCAGGCTGGAACTGAGGCTCGCGACAATCCGCCCGCGCGCCACCGGTTCCGAGACCAGCGTCAGGTCTTTGTTGCCCTGCAAATATGGTTGATACACCACCAGATCATGCCCGGCGAACGCCGAACCCGGCTCCGGCACGCCGTGGGCATCGACATAGGCTTGCGAGGCAAATAACCCCACCGGCCAGCGAGCAATACGTCGGGCGATCAGGTCAGGGTTTTCCGGCCGGGTGTTGCGTACGGCGATGTCCGCTTCGCGTTTTGCCAGGCTGAGGATCTGCGTGGTGGCGTCCAGTTGTACCCGTACATCCGGGTGTTGCCGATGCAGACGGGCAATCGCCGGGATCAGGAAATCAATCGCCAGAGAATCGGTGGTACTGACGCGAACCGTGCCGGTCAAGCGATCGTCCAGGCCTTGGATTTGGCGTTCCAGTTCCAGCGCCGAATGCTCCATTTTCTCCACGGCCTTGAGTGCCGCTTCGCCGACAGCCGTCAGCGCATAACCTTCGGAGGTGCGCAGGAACAAGGTCGCACTCAATGACTTTTCCAGTGCCGTGATGCGCCGACCGACAGTAGCCTGGTCGACCCCCAATACCCGCGCCGCCCCGCGCAACGTGGATTCGCGGCAAACCGCGAGAAATACCCGGGCGTCATCCCAATTCATAACGCTCTCCTGATGATGCAATTACGCATCAGCATAGCGCGTAATCGCTGCATTAATGCTTCGAAAAACCTCGATATGCTAAAGGCCTGAGTGACCTTACAGGACAATGCACATGCACAGTTCATCGCCTCCCCTTACCCCGGCGCCCGGTACGATCTGGCTGCCGATCTTCGCCGGCCTCTGCGCCAGCCTGGTCAGCATCGGCCTGGCGCGTTTCGCCTACACGCCGCTGATTCCCTCGCTGATCCAGGCCCACTGGTTTTGCGCCAGTGACGTGGTGTACCTCGGCGCCGCCAATCTGGTGGGTTACCTGATCGGTGCACTGATCGGCCATCCGCTGGCACGCCGGACCTCGAAAAAGACCGCCCTGCGCCTGATGATGCTCGCGGTGACCCTGGCGTTTTTCGCCTGTGGCTTTCCGTTGTCGGTGGGCTGGTTCTTTGGCTGGCGCCTGCTGTCGGGGATTGCCGGTGGCGCGATCATGGTGTTGGTGGCGGCCACCGTATTGCCTCAGGTCCCGGCGGCCCGCAAAGGTCTGGCCAGCGGCGCGATATTCCTGGGTATCGGCCTGGGCATCGCCGGATCGGGGACGATCGTGCCGCCGCTGCTGAGCCTCGGCTTGCAGCAAACCTGGTTCGGCCTGGGCTTGCTGGCCCTGATCCTTACGGCTGCCAGTTGGTTTGGCTGGCCGACAACCGCGCACCCAGGCACCGTAGCGCCGTCGAATGCATCGTCGTCCACCCCCACCGACCCGAACGTTTACCTGCTGTTCGCCCAATACGCGTTCATGGCGGCCGGGCTGGTGCCGGCCATGGTGTTCCTGGTGGATTACGTCGCCCGCGGACTCAATGCCGGGGCACATGTCGGCGCGCTGATCTGGGTGATGTATGGGCTGGGCGCGATTGTCGGGCCGGTGAGCTACGGTTTTCTGGCCGACCAACTGGGCGCGAAAACGGGGATCCGTATCGTGCTGGTGCTGCAAGCGTTGGCGGTCGGCCTTTTATCGATCAGCAGTTCGTTCGCGGCGCTGGCTTTACTGGCGGTGATCCTCGGCTCCTTCCCGCCAGGCATCGTGCCGCTGGCGTTGGCGCGGGTGCATGAACTGATCCCCGGGCATCATCAGCAACAGGTTGCCTGGAGTCGCGCCACCGTGTCGTTCGCGACTTTCCAGGCGCTCTCGGGGTTCGCTTATTCGGCGCTGTTCAACGCCAGTGGCGGCCATCATGCCTTGATGTTCGTGATTGCCGCCGGGGCGATCGTTGTAGCGCTGTTACTGGAACTGGGCAGTCGATTGCTCAATCGCTCGACCGAATCTTTAACGCTCAATACAGGTGTATGAAAGTTGATGGCTCAGGGCTCCTGAAGGGTGGCGACCTCTGCGCCCTGCTCCCCCTGATAACGGGCCCGATAGCGCCCCGGGCTTTCCCCGGTCCACTTCTTGAATGCCCGATGGAAGGCGCTGGGTTCCTGGAAACCCAATTGCTCGGCGATATCGCTGATGCTCGCATCGCTCTGACGCAGTTGCTCAAAGGCCACGCCCCGGCGTACTTCGTCCTTGATCTCCTGATAGGAACAGCCTTCACGCTCCAGTTTGCGGCGGAAGGTGCTGGGGCTCAGGTGCTGTTCCAGAGCAAAGGACTGCAACGTCGGCCACTCACTGTAATGACTGCCGCGCAAACGCTGGTGAACCTGGGCTGCGAGGCCATGCTGGTTACGGAAGCGGATCACCAGCCATTGCGGCGCGGTACGCAAAAACACTTTCAGCGAAGCCAGGTCCTGAACGACGGGCAGACGCAGGTAGTGGCTGGCAAATTCGATTTCGGTGCGCTCGGCACCAAAGGTCAGGTTGGGACCCCAGAGCAGGCGGTCGTCACCCAGCGGCAGGCGCGAATGGCGAAAGTCCGCACGGTCAATGGGAATGCGCCGCCCGCCCAGCCAGCACAGCAGGCTGATCATCAACACCAGGAAGGTTTCTTCACCAAACCGGCTGGCATCGTCGTCCGTCGAACGGGTTTCCAGGCTGATGACCGCACGCTTGCCACGCACGGCCAACGAGCCGCGAAAGTCGCGCAGGAACAAGCCGAAGTTGGCCAGGCACTGACGCATGGCCTTGTGCAGATCGGGTTCCTGAATCAAGGCGCGACAAATCAGGGCGAAACTGCCCGGCGGCATGCCATGGGAGTCAAGCCCGAAGAATTCATCGTCGAGTTCGCGGATCTGAATCAGCCACAACGCCGCAAACGCGTTGGCCGGCACCCGCGCCGTGGGTTGGTGCATGACCGCCGGATCAATGCCCGCCTGTTCGAGCACGGCCGTCACGCGCTGCGGGTCGTCCCTCAGCCCATGGATCATTGCCTGCACGAAATAGGCGGCAACCGAGTCCTTTTCCCGCATTGGTTCGCTTCTCTCTCATCACCCGAATGGCAAAAAACATCAGTGCCGTTGAACAGTTTTGGCATAGGACAACCGCCCTGCCGGCTCTAGACTCGCGGCAATAGTACGCCTTCGGCTGCAGTCGCGGCCAAGGTATCGCAGGGTTTGATCGAAGGATGGGAAGATGAATCTGCAAAACATCGGGGTGATCGGTGCGGGCACCATGGGCAACGGCATCGCACAAGTCTGTGCCATGGCCGGTTTCAACGTGACCTTGCTCGACATATCCGAAAGCGCGTTGCAAAAAGCCGTCGCAACGGTCGGTAAAAACCTGGACCGGCAGATCGCCAAACAAACCCTGACGCCAGAGCAGAAACAGGCCACTCTGGACAACATCCGCACCAGCACCGATTACAGTGTCCTGGGTGACGCGCAACTCGTCATCGAAGCGGCCACTGAAAATCTCGACCTGAAATTGCGTGTGCTGCAACAGATCGCCGCGCAGGTCAGCAGCGAATGCGTCATTGCCTCCAATACCTCGTCGCTGTCGATCACCCAACTTGCCGCCAGTGTCAGCCAGCCTGAGCGTTTCATCGGCCTGCACTTCTTCAATCCGGTGCCGGTGATGGGCCTGATCGAAGTTATCCGCGGCCTGCAAACCAGTGACGCGACCCACCAACTGGCGCTGGACATGGCGACCACCCTCGGCAAAACCGCGATTACCGCGGGCAACCGTCCGGGTTTCGTCGTCAACCGGATCCTGGTGCCGATGATCAACGAAGCGATCCTGGTGTTCCAGGAAGGGCTGGCCAGCGCCGAAGACATCGACGCCGGCATGCGCCTGGGCTGCAATCAGCCTATCGGCCCGCTGGCCCTGGCGGACCTGATTGGCCTGGACACCCTGCTGTCGATCCTCGAAGCCTTCTATGACGGTTTCAATGACAGCAAATATCGCCCGGCGCCGTTGCTCAAGGAAATGGTCGCCGCCGGTTACCTGGGACGCAAAACGGGGCGCGGCTTCCATGCCTATGCCTGAGCGTTGCTCGCGCTTTGCCGAGTACCGGGACAAAGTCCTGGAGCTGTTTGCCTGCAAGGGGTTCGGCCAGGTCGGCATGCGCGAGCTCGCGACGTGCCTGGGGCTCTCCCCGGGCTCGCTGTATCACCATTACCCCAGCAAACAGCATCTGCTGCTCGACTTGATCGAGGAGTTCTACGAGGAGCTGCTGGCCACCCTGGGGCGTATCCAGCAAAAAGCTCCGGGCAAGCGCGACAAACTCAACAGCCTGATCCGCGCCCATCTGAATCTGCATCGGGAGATGCCCTGGCATTTCCGCCTGGTGGAGCGCGACAGCGGTTGCCTGAACGAAGAGCAACAGGCTCGGGTCCGGCAATTGCGCGAGCAATACGAACGCACGTTGCTGAGGATGCTGGGCGCGAAGTCGCGCTTCAGCGAGCAAGGCCTGCTGGCCGCCGGGCATGCCATTGGCGCCCTGCTCAACAGCGCTCCCAGCTGGCTGACGCCACATGTGCTGGACGAGCAGGAACGTGATGAGCTGTTGGAGAGCATGGTCAGTGGCGCCATTGAGCGTGTGCTGGCGCCACGGCGTGTGCCGGAGGCGATAAGCATCGCGCGTCCTATCGAAAAAACATCTAAAGAAACACAAGCTTCGACAAAGATTTAGCGCTTTGCTTGTCGGCTCGACACAATCGGAATTCGCCGAAAAAACCGGCGTCCAAACCGTTGTATGTACTCGAGCCACTGGAGCCGACCATGAAAATCAATCCCTACCTTATCTTCAACGGCGAGTGCAAAGACGCCTTCACGTTCTATGCGCAGTGCCTGCAAGGCCAGCTCGAAGCCATGCTGACCTTCGGTGAAACCCCTGCAGGAGAGCATTTCCCCAAGGATCTGCACAACCTGATCATCCATACCCGCCTGATCGTGGGCGATCAGGCGATCATGGGGTCGGACACCACACCGGATCGCCCCGTGGATAAAATGAGTGCCTGTTCGATTTCACTCAACGTCGACAGCATTGCCGAGGCCGAGCGGGTCTTCAATGCGCTGGCGGGCGGTGGCTCTGTGCAAATGCCACTGGAGACCACGTTCTGGGCGGCGCGCTTCGGCATGCTGGTCGACCGTTTTGGTGTGTCGTGGATGGTCAACTGCGAAAAGGATCAGTGAAAGGCCTTGGTCGATCGGCAGTCTTCAAGGCACAAAAAAGCCCAACCTGAAAAGGTTGGGCGTTCTGGCAACTCCCGGCCTGTCTGCTACCGTCAACTAGCCACATGGATAGCAGCGAACCAGAGGAGAGAACCCACTATGCCGGCCCACGACCTGTCCTGGCCCACCCGTTTCAAATACTTGCTACTGGCCGGTGGACTGATCACCAGCCTGCTGACTCTCAATGGCTGCGCCACTGTCGATGCACAGACCACCGCCTACGTCGGCGTAGAACATCCGGCACCGACATCGCCGGACGAGGTTGTCGTGCTGCGCTCGGAGCCTCCTCGTCCGCATGTGCGCCTGGGTGAGGTGTTGATTGACGCCAGCATCGACCCTGCCCCGCCGATTACTGAAGTCGAACAGAAGCTGCGGGTAGAATCCGCCAAACTCGGTGGCGACGCCGTGGTGGTCGTCTATGACCACATTCAGGCGGTGGGTGCCTATGCCAGCGGACCGCTGTGGGCTCGCGACGTGACGACCATCGAGGGACGCAAACTCAAGGGCATCGTGATCAAGTACCAGTAGATATCTCTCCCCACGGAAGACAGCGTCAACGGAGGTTGAATTTGAATGACGTGGTGATCGCCCTCATCGTTTTCGCTTGTCTGTCCGCCAGCGCACTGCTGGGCTCGTACGTAAGGGAGCGATTACCGAGCCATCACCTGAGCGACGACTCCGTGACCGTGGTGAAACTGGCCACCGGTCTCATCGCAACGATGTCGGCGCTGGTCCTCGGCCTGCTTGTCTCCTCTGCCAAGGGCACATTCGATACGGCCAATGCCGAACTGGAGGGCGTGGCGGCGAAAGTGGTTCAATTCGACCGTTTAATGGCCCGCTATGGCACCGATACCCAAGACATCCGCACCGAGCTCAAGCACAACTACGCCGAAGTCACGAAAGTACTCGCCTCTCGCGATCGCCGTCAGATTGCAACACTCGATAGCCCCGAAGTCATCCATCGTTCTGAAGGTCTGCAGCGCCAGGTCGGATCACTGTCGCCGGGCAACGATGATCAGCGCTCACTCAAGGCTGAGGCATTGCAAGACATGGACACGGTTTTTGCCACCCGCTGGCTGACTCTGCTGCAATCCAATCAATCGATCCCGCCGGTGATGCTGGTGATCCTGGTGACGTGGCTGGCGATCATTTTTGGCTCGTTCGGCCTGTTTGCACCATGCAACGGCACCATTGTCGTCGTATTACTGATGTGCGCCCTGTCGACGGGGGCAACCATCTTGCTGGTAGAGGAACTCAATCGTCCGCTTGATGGTTTTATCTGTGTTTCGCTGGAACCCTTGGAGCACACGCTGAAGCGGTTGGGGCTGTAATTTCGCTTTCCC